>JAYKHF010000257.1:0-22928 GCA_035285305.1 Leptolyngbya sp. | reverse complement strand
CGATCCATATCAAGACCGGCTTCGCTGAGGTCAATCAGCAAGGGAGAGGGATCGGACATCGCAGATGATAAAGATTGACGTTCTGTCAATCATATTTTTTTGTATGGCAGATGTCTACCTTGGCAAGTGACGCTCAGTAAGTCTCCTGCGCCCTGACTCTACGAGAGATCAAGGCTTTTCGGCCTTGTGTCAGTCAGCCTAGATTGTGTTGCTTTGCGCCACAGTAATGACGACATTTCCTTTTTTGTGTCCTTGCTCAACGTAGCGGTGAGCCTCGGCAGTCTGTTCTAGGGGATAACGCCTGTCTATGACTTGGTTGACTGACAAAACTTGCTAGAGCCCGTATCTGTTAAAGGGTCAGGAGACCTGACCCCTACGTAGCCCGAATGCCGTAGGGGCGAGGTTTCCTCGCCCGGTGCAGAATCTTTTGTCAGTCAACTAGGTCTATGACCGACTTCATTTTCCCCATCTCAATTAACTCTTTGAGGAAAATCAGGTCTTCCTTACGCTCGATGGCTACTCCACCGATGACTTTTTTGCGGCTGGTCATTGAAGTCCACAGCCCTCGAAATATTGAGGATGGATGGATGTGAACGGCTCTGAGACAGAGCCCATGACTTTTTAGTGAGCGTAGACAACCGGAAATGAGCATAGCTCCTTGGGTATCGTGAAGGCCCCTAGTCTACTGTCCAGTCTGCTGACGACAATCGACAGTGAGCGGGGATGGAGGCTCTTGTTCTACCGTGCAAGCTCCGAGCGCTTTAGGGTGCATCCAGAGTCACTCCTACCTCTATTTTCGACGCCCACCAACATACAAGGGTGCATAACGCTAGGGTGAGGCTAACGCCAACGCGCAGCAACGCGGAGCAATGCACCAAAGCCATATGCAAAGAAAGGGGCGCTACTACCGACTGAGAGCGGGGAGGGAGGGGCATAGGCTATGCCTAGGCCGACAGGCGGCGGCGAATAAACCCTTTCCGCAATTCCTCTAGCCCTAGCACGATGGGCGGACACAGCAGCAGTAACGCCCATTGGCTGAAGGTGAGGGGCGCGGTGGAAAAAATGGCCTGGAGGGGGGGCAGCTTGATAATGGCAATCATTAGGATCCATTCGGTGGCGATGCCTAGCCAGATCAGGGGGTTAGAAAACCATCCCAGCCGCCAAATGGAAGTACGCTCGGATCGGCAGGACAGCACGTTCCCGTCTTGGCTGGCCACAATGGTGGCGAGGGTCATCGTGGCGGCTTGGAGATAGATGGCCATCACTGGGGCGGGGGCTTCATGGGCCAGCAGGGCGGGGGTCACCGCCTGGAGGTCGGCGAGGCTGTAGCCATGGCTATACCACACGCCCAGAAACGCGACCATGCCCAGCACCGCTTCGATTAGGCCCAACCAGGCGTAGGCCCGCAGCAGTAAGGCCCGATCCATGAGGGGGTAGGCTTTGTGGCGCGGGGGGCGCACCATGGTACCCGGTTCGGCGGGCTCGGCTCCCAGGGCTAGGGCGGGCACCATATCGGTACCGAGGTCGATGGCCAAAATCTGCATGATCACCAGCGCCGGGGGAATTTTCACCATCACCATCAGGAGGAAGGGCATGAGCTCGGCCAAGTTGGACGAGAGGATGTAGGTGATGAATTTGCGGATGTTTTGGTAAATGGTGCGCCCCTGCTCGATGGCGCTGATGATGGTGGCAAAGTTGTCGTCGGTGAGGACAATGTCGGCGGCGTCGCGGGCCACATCGGTGCCATTGAGCCCCATGGCAATGCCGATGTGGGCGGATCGGAGGGCAGGGGCATCGTTCACGCCGTCACCGGTGACGGCGACCACGGCCCCGGTCGCCTTGTAGGCTTCCACTAGGCGGAGTTTGTGCTCCGGCGACATGCGGGCAAACACCAGCCGAGATCGATATTTCACCATTTGCTGAAGTTGGGCATCGGAGAGATGGCCCAGGGTTTCGCCGGTAATCACCCGCACGGGCTCGTGGGTGGCGGGGGCATCCAGCAGGCCAATCTGCTGGGCAATGGCCTCGGCAGTGAGGCCGTAGTCGCCCGTGACCATGGTGACGCGAATCCCCGCCTGGTGACACTGGGCAATGGCCTTGGGAACTTCGGGGCGAGGGGGGTCAAACATGGCGACCAGGCCGATGAAGATCAGCCCCTGTTCCAAATCCTGGGCCTTCATGTCCTGGAGATTTTCCCCAGGACGGACGGCCAGCCCCAGTACCCGATAGCCCTGACCCGCCAGGGTATCGTTGGCCTTCACGACCTCTTCCCAATCGCGATGGCTGAGATCGCCGATGACACCGTCTCGCAGCATCGACTGGCAGTGCCGCACCACCTCCAGGGGGGCTCCCTTGGTAAAGGCCACTTGGGAGCACCCCGGGGAAGCGGGCCGGGGAAAACCCTGGGGCCAGAGATTCTCCTCTCGCCAGTCCAGCACCACGGTCATCATCCGCCGCCGCGAGTCGAAGGGGATTTCTCGCTGACGGGCGTAGCGATGCTGAAGGTCTTCCACGTTCAACCCGGCCTTGGCCGCCGCGACGATTAGGGCGGCTTCGGTGGGGTCGCCGAGTTCCTGCCAACGGCTCGGGGCAGTGAGGTGGGTGAGCCGAGCGTTGGAGCATAGGGCGGCCCCCGTCAGCAGCAGGTTGACCTTCCACCAGAGGGGCGAATCTGGGGGCAAATGCACCTGACCGACGGTGGGGTCATAGCCCGCTCCGGTCATCCGAATTTGGCCCGCTAGGGGCAGAGCCTCAGCATTCCCAGAGTCCCCAGACTCCCCAGAATCCCCAGAATCCCCAGGGGAACGAGGGGACACCTCGCCTAGGGGTGGCAACCACAGGTGGCGCACGGTCATTTCATTTTTGGTCAGGGTGCCCGTTTTGTCGGTGCAGATGACATTGACGGCGCTTAGGGTTTCCACCGCCGATAGCCGTCGCACGAGGGCATTGTGCCGCACCATGCGTTGGACACCAATGGCCAAGGACAGCGTCACCGTGGGCAGCAGCCCCTCGGGCACCAGGGCCACAATGATGCCAATGGCAAACATAAAGCTTTCCTTGATCTCCATGCCCACCAGAAACGAGGTGAGGGTAAAGATCACGCCCCCCACGGTTAAGGCAATGGCCGCAATCACCCGCACAATGTGGTCCACTTGTCCTTCTAGGGTGCTGGGTTCGCGGGTCACTTCGGTGCTCATCCGGGCCACATGGCCGAATTCGGTGTGGGTACCCGTGGCATAGACCACGGCGATGCCACGCCCCGACGCCACGGTTGCCCCCGCCAGCACCAAGTTACTAATCTCTGCCGGGTTGGCTTTTTCCACCTGGGGCTGTTCCCCCGGACGATCAAGGGGTTTGCCGCCGCGCACCGATAGCGCCTCCCGCTGCCGCACGGGGTAGGCATTCCGGGCGACGGGAAGCGCTTCTCCCGTGAGTACCGAGATATCGAGGTAAAGGCTTTCCGCCTGGATCAGGCGAGCATCGGCGGGGATGCGATCCCCCTCCTCGATCTGCACCCTATCCCCCAGCACCAGTTCCCGGGCTGGGATCTGCATCAAATCGCCCCCTCGGTACACTAGCACCTGGCTGGGGAGGACTTGCTTGAGGGAGGCCAGGGCTTGCTCGGCCCGAAATTCTTGCCAAAAGCTAAACAGCGCATTGACCACGATCAACACCCAGATCGCCCAGCCCAGGGCGACGGTCTGGGAAACAAAGGCCAAGGTGCCCGCCACCCACAGCAGCAGCGCCATAAAGTGGGTGAGCTGATCTGTAAACCGCAGCCAGAGGGGACGATGGGCGGGTTCTGGCAGTTCGTTGGGGCCATAGCGGGCCAGCCGTTCCTCGGCCTCGGGCACACTCAACCCCTGGGGGGGAGTCTCCAGATATCCACAAACCTCATCTGCTGTCAGAGTCCAGATCGGGCGATGTACGGAGGTCATAGCCAAGCCTTTGCCGAGGATGAAGCGCAACGAACCGTTGGATTCATCCGGCAGGAGGGGACGTCAATCGGAAGTCAAAAACGGACCGCGTTCGGGGTGAAGACGGGCGGCTGGATATCTACGATTGTTGCAAAGATCGCTGGGCTAGATGCGGCCCTGCAACCTATCGTTATCTCTAGATCGCTGGACGGAGATGGGGCCTAGTAAATCAGGGGCAGTTCGCCCACCACATCGAGGCGCTTGAAGGGGCCAATTTCCATGTAGGTTTCTGCCAGGGTGTCGGCCACGGCGGGCAGAATCCAGCCCATTTGTTTGAGGGTAAAAATGGCGGTGGCGTATTTCGCTCGCTTCGATCCATCCATCACCTTGATGGCCAAGCCCAGCCCATCCCCCACCTTGCCAATGCACTGGATCCCCTCGGCCCCAGATTTGCTCACCAGTTCGCCGTCCGTGAGTTCCATCAGCCTGGTATCAAAGGCATCGGGGCCACCCACCAGGTCGGGATGGCTGGTCATGGCGCGAATAATCCGTTCCATTTCCAGGTTGTTGCCGGAGGAGAGCATGGCAAAGAGGGTGGCCATCTGGCGCAACTGCATGAAGTAGGTGGGGGCACCGCAGTCGTCATGGGCCATGATGAACTCGTCGGCGGGCATCCCCAGCAGTTCAGCAATGCGGGAGAGAATCAACTTTTGGACGGGGTGGTTGCGGTCTAGGTAGCTTTCCAGGGGCCAGTTTTGCTGATGGGACACCGCCAGCATTCCCGCATGTTTGCCAGAACAATTGTGCTCTAGGGGGCTTTTCCGGTCTGTTGGGGTGGGGCAGCGCAGGGCGGTGGAGTCTAAATCGGACTGCCAGAGAATGTGGAACACCTGACGCACCTGTTCGATGCTGCCCTGGTGGGAACCACACATAATCGCCAGGTCTTGGTCATTGAGGTTGTAGCGCTCCATCGCCCCGGCGGCGGTCACGGCTAAGGCTTGGAAGGGTTTGAGGGCGGATCGAATAAACGTCGCCAGTTCTGGGTTGCCCGCCACCGACAGGTTGCGCCCCCGCACATCGCACACCACCACATGGGCCGTATGGCTGGATTCCACCACCCCTTCCCGGAGCAGTTGGATGTCGAGTTCTTTGGTTTGATGGCGGTTGACCCGGCTGCTAGTCATAGGAATGCTCTGGCTTAAGGATGGAGTGGGGAGTGGGGAGTGGGGAGTCGGGAGTGGGGAGTGGGGAGTGGGGAGTGGGGAGTGGGGAGTCGGGAGGTTGGCCCTGGGGGCTTAGAAGAATTGCCAGGTCATCAGCCCGAGGCTGAGGAGGGCCGCAATGGCTCCGATGGTTTTGCGGATGCGCTGCAAAATGGGCTGGACTTGGTAGTCCACAATCAGGCGATCGCGGTTAGAAATCTCCTCCGGCTTCACCCACACCTGCCCGTCATACCAGCCCGATTCTTCGTAGGGGACTTTGTCTTCCTTCAATCGTCCGCCCACATGAGCCCAGCCCACATAGAGCTGCACCAGGGCCAACATCGGCAGGATCAAAGCGCCCATGGCCGCACTGAGGGCAAAGGGAAGGGGAGCCTTTGCGGGGGCAAAGCTCGCCGCCGCCATGGGGCCAGCCACCAACCACCCCACCAACCACAGCACCACCACCGGCTTGAGATAGCCCGTCAGGTCGCGGCTACCCCAGCTATAAAACCAAGACTCACGCACATCCTGGTATTCGTTAATCGGCTGCTGCTCCACCGGCACCGGACATCGTTGCGCCATGCCAATCCTCTACCCATTCACCCAAAACCTAGCTTCTAGCCTAAACGAATTCCCCCCATTCAGCACATCGGGACGCAATGGCTGGGTTGGCCCTGGGAAATGCCGCCCTTCGCTGGTGATCGCGATCGCCCATATCGCGATCTCCCATCGGGGAACCCTGGGCGATGATCTCCCAGCCTTGGTGAATTGCGCCATCGACGGCCAGGGAATCGACAGCGCCCCCTAGGCCGGATTCTCCGTCGTTTTTGTTTGCCGCTTGGCCCAAACGTTGTAGGGCATGGCCGTCAGGGCACCAATGACCACATAGGCAATGACCGTGGGGATGGCGTTTCCGGCCCCGTTGGCGGCGAGGAGGAACAGGGCCATCCCAGCATTGCGGGCAATGGTTCCGGTGGCAATGGCGGATCGCGTCGAAATCTCTGGCCCGCCCAGGACATGGCCGCAGGCAAGACCAAAGCCGACCATCAGCGGAATGGCGATCAAGCCACGCCCTGCCAGGGTGGGCAACACCACAAGGCTGATACCCAGGGCAAATACCAGCAGCACCGCAAACAGGGTACTGGCGATGGTAGACAGCAGTTGGCCGATGTTTTCCGCTTGCTCGCCGCTGATCTGTCGCAGGGCGATCCCCAGCCCCAGGGGCAAAAACTGGGCGAGGAGAACCTGTTTGGCAATGATCAGATAACCGGCACTGGCATCGATGGGAGCAAACAGGCTGGTGAGAACCCATAGGGTGAGCGGCGTGGTAACGGTGGCCAGCAGGGCCAGGGTCACTTGCAGGCTAATGGCTACGTCGGGATCGCTACCCGCCATCGCGGCCCGCCGAGACAGGAGGGGGGCTCCCGGTGCCGCCGCCAAGACGCCCAGACCCAGGGCCACCCGCCCGACCCCTGGCTGACCACCGCTGAGAACCAGATAGCCAATGACCGCCGCCCCCACGGGAAACAGCACCAGGGTGGACAGCAAGGATCGCCCCAATAGGTTCGGTTGCTGCCACAGGGTTATGAGGCGGCTGGGCGAGGTTTGCGCCCCCAGGCTGAGCATCAAAATGAAGATAATCAGGGCCGCCAGGGTCGTAATCACACGACTATTGAGGGTGAATACCTCCGCCATTTGCACGCCCCCCACCACCAGGGGAATGAAGGCAGCGAGGCCCAGAAACAGCAGAATCGTCGCTACCACCAAACCCTGAGACCAGGTGGGGCCATACTTGTAATCGTCGGATTCAATGGTTTTCAGCGTCATCCAGTGGTTGATGATGGCCATCACCAGCGTCCCTAGGCCCAGGGTCATTAAGCTCAGGCCCAGCACCCGTTCTTCGGTGAGGCGGTTGATGCCGAGGGCGGTTTCGGTGCGATCTAGGTAGGTAAACAGACGATCAATGCCAAAGCCAAAGCTAATCATCGACAGGGCCGTTCGGATCCAGGCCATCAGGGTCCGCTCCTCGGCGGCACGGGTGCGCTCCTTGGCCAGTTCAGTCCGTAATTCCGCCAGGTCAGTACGTTCGAGGGAAAGCCCAGTCCGCTTTTCCGCGAGCTCGGTGCGGTTTTCAGCCAGTTCTGTCCGCTTTTCGGCCATGACCGTGCGCTGCATGGCGAGTTCGTTGTTGTTGGGCAGGGGGAATGGGGGTTCGGTGGAGGTCATGGGGGTTAGGAAGTGGGGAGTCGGGAGTGGGGAGTCGGGAGTCGGGAGTGGGGAGTCGGAACCGTAGGGGCGAGGTCTCCTCGCCCATTATCAAAACCGTAGGGACGAGGTCTTCTCGCCCATCCATACCAAAGACAATCCAGCCAGATTTGGCATTAAGAAATCAAGGGACTAACCAGAATGCCAAGGAAGGCCATCACCCCAAGCCCCGTGAGGATGCAAGCGACAATCAGGGAGGGGGAGTGGCGGGACTGGTAGATCAAGTCGTTGCGCTGGATGCGCTGGAGTTGGTGTTGGTGGTCGAGGGCCGCAAACAGCATGGCAAAGGTGCCTAGGGCCACAAAGGATAGCCCCAAAATGCGAGACAGCCGCAGGGGGTTAACGGCATCCCCGAGGGCTTGGTGGATGGCGGCAACGATGCGCTCAATCCCGAAACCAAAACCAATCAGGGCCAGGGAGGTGCGAATCCAGGCCATCAGGGTGCGCTCTTCGGCGGCGCGGTTGCGTTCTTTGGCTAGTTCCGTGGCAGGGTTGAGTTCAGTCATAGGGGTTAACGAGCAAAGGGATGGGAAGGATG
Organism: Leptolyngbya sp.; assembly: GCA_035285305.1. Taxonomy (GTDB): domain Bacteria; phylum Cyanobacteriota; class Cyanobacteriia; order Phormidesmidales; family Phormidesmidaceae; genus Nodosilinea. The sequence goes on along the minus strand of JAYKHF010000257.1, from coordinate 15,006 downwards.
GATGGGGCGTAACGCATGGGCTTTGAATGTTGAAATGCTGTAAATTAGGCTATTCTCAAAACCAATGGCAAGGTTCTCACAGAGAACGGAGAACGGGGGCAATGACAGAATCAGTACCACAGAATCCAAGGAACACAACCAACGAATTAGCCAAGGAACGAAATCGAGGGGCGGCGGAACGAACGATCAATGCTTGGCTAGGAATTTGTCTAAATTTAATTGGTTTTGGCATTGCTTTTGACCAAATTTTTCGGAGTTTGAGAACGCGATTTCCTGACATCAATGCAGCTATCACTCGCGACACAGCAACGTTGATTGGCATGGGATTTGTCGGGGTAGGACTGGTGTTGTTGGGCATTGCCTTGGTGCAACATCGACTGGCCATTAAAAGTATTGAACATCCCAATTACGTGATGTTGTCAGTGAGGTCATTTAATCAACTCGTGGTGATCGGCATTATTATTCTGAGCTTGGCGGGGTTGGTGGCTACCTTGTTCCTCATTTAGCGGCCCTAGCCCTGAGTGATCCTAGCCCTGGTTGACGGACAAAACGGGCTAGACCCCCTATCCATCCAATCGCTAGAGCCATAGTTTCTCCGCCAGCCAGAGGAAGGCGAGAACCCCCACCACCAAAACCATGAGGCCCGTCAGACCACCCAATGCACGGCGCGGCGTATAACAATAGACAGGAGCTTTTAGGCGCTGCATTTCCCCTTGGTAGTCGCGGATTGCGAGGGCGAGGCTCAGAACCCCTAGCCCCACCAACAGCAGACTGAGAAGGTAGGCCCAAGTGTCGATAAAACGACCATTTAGGGCAATGGCACTCACCACTTGATCGACCCCTACCCCAATGCCAATGAGGGTAAGACTCGTGCGGACAAAGGACAGCAGTGATCGATCCGCCGCTAGATGATTGCGATTGCGGGCCAGTTCGTCCTGGGGGTTAGAATCTGAGGTCGCGTTAGTCATGGTTGAGGGGTGGGAGGTTGAGGGGTATCCTGGGGAGCTTTCATCAATTCTAGGGGGCTATCTAGCAGATAGAGTGGGTGGTAAGGGTGGGTCGCGGCTTGTTCTCGAAATTCTAGTTGGGATTCAATCTCCTTATTTAGGAAGTAGTTTAAAAACGTCCGAATAATCGCAATGACCGCTAGGCGAATTAGGGCATCTTGATTGGGGGCAATCGCCGTGTTCAAAATGTCGGCTCCGAGCTGAAATTCTAGGGCCAGGGCCAGCCATAGGCCAAACTTTAGCCGAACTTGAATAAACGGCAGCAGTACCCGTCTGCGATCCTTCAAGATCTTGAAGACAAGCTGAGCCGTTGCTAAGAGACCGAGAAAAATACAAATCACGCCTAGGGCTTCCAGGATAGTTTCTCCTAGGATGGCTAGGTTGACAGAGAAGGTTTCGATGGTGTGTAGCCCGTTCATGGCTGCGCCTCCTTGGATTGTGGGATAACGAGTAGAACGTCCGAATCTGTGGGCTGAGAAGGTTCCCAGCCTTGAACCGCTTCGAGGGATTGGCCAGTGGTTTCAATGCGAAAGCGCTGGGTGGTCAGGGCCGCGAGGAGGCAAATGATCGCTAATCCTACTAACAAGGGCGGGATGCCCCAAGACTTGGTAAAAATCGGTAACACGAAGGTGCCTAACACCGCCCCGGCCTTGGCAAAGGAGGCCGCGAACCCGGCCCCGGTGGCCCGCAGGTGGGTGGGGAATACTTCACCGGACAGCAAAAAGGTGGTGGCATTGGGGCCAGCGTTCATCATCAGGTTGAACACCAGAAACCCGCCCAACACCAGCCCCGTTTCAACGCTGCTACCGGACGCCACCCGCCCAGACCCCGCCAGCAGCAGCAGCCCTACCGCCATACCGATAAACCCCAGGATTTGCAGGCGCATTCGGCCCCACCGTTCTACCAGAACCACGGCGCAGAGAAAGCCGACGATCAAAAACACATCCACCAGGGCCGCCCCCTGGGCTGATTTGATTTCCCGCACCAGGAAGTCGGTTTCCGTGGATAGGGCCAACTTGGCAATGATCACCGGGGTAAAAATGCCGATGCCGTAGGTGGCGATGTCTTGCAAAAACCAGGGCAGCGAGGCCAGGATCGTGGGGCGACGATAGGTTGAGGTGAACAGCGTCGCCAGGGCGACGGGTTCGGTCTCCGGGGGGGGCTCGTCCTCGGCGGTGATGGTGATGGGTTCGCCTAAAAGCTGACTGGCGGTGGCGGCGGCGGCGTCATACTCGCCCCGGCTGATGTGGTAGCGGGGGCTTTCCAGTTGAACGCTGAGACGCACCGCCGCCACTACCAGCGCCAAAATCACCCCCACCCCCAGCATCCAGCGCCATGCATACTGCACCGCCATGGGTTCTGGGTCGGGGTAGATCGCCTGGAACAGCGTGATTACCGCTACCCCGGTGAGCGCCCCTAGCATGGCCCCCACCGCTTGAAAGGTGAAGGCTCCAATCACCAACCGTCCCCGGTAGCGGGCGGGCACGTTTTCCGTTATGTAGGCAACGCTGATGGGATAGTCGGCCCCGATGGCCACCCCCACCAAAAAGCGAAAGGCGATCAACGAAGCGGCGTTCCAGGCTAGGGCCGTCCCCGCTGTGGCCACCACAAACAGCGCGACGTCAACGATCAGCATGGGCTTGCGGCCCACCTGGTCGGTAATTGGCCCCAGGGTGATCGACCCCACGAGGGAACCCACCACCGCTGCCGTGGCCACCGCCCCCAAGGTGGCGGCATCAAGGCCGAAATCCCGCTTGAGGAAGGGAATGGCCACCCCAATCACAAAAAAGTCGAAGCCATCCAGGGCAATCAGCCCCGCCGACAACAGCCACAGCAACCCCATAGCCGGGGTGAGGGGGGCGCGGTCTAGCCGTTGCTCAAAGGATAGTTGGGGGATTGCTACTGTCATGCCTTAGCTTCCTTCTTCCTCAGAATTCCTTGGCGGTTTTATTCCTCGGAGTCCCTATGCTTCGCGTCATCAACCCCCTCAAATTGCAGCAGCCGAGTACTGGCCGCCAGGGCCAAAATCGACAGCGGAATCACTAAATAGTTCCACTCCAGCCCTCGAAAGGCCAGCCGTTCGAGCAGCCCCTTCACAAAAATGACCGTCAGCAGCACAATCAGCACCTCCATCAAGGTCTTTTTGAGGGTGCTAATCCCCCCCAGTTTGGCCCAGGTGCCCACCTCGGCATCCGAGTTTTCAATCTGAATAAACAGGGCATAAATGCCGTAGGCAAAGTATAAAAAGGCCAACCCCACCAAAAATTCATCCAGGCATTCTAAAAGTTCAATGGTGGCCAGTTCGGTGGCGGAAATTCGGCTACCTTCGACCACCGCTTCCTCTGCGTTTACCACCAGGATAGCCGCCTGTATGGTGTTGAGGGTGCCAATCCAAAACATCAGCAAGGCACTGATGAGGGAAGAAATAATCGCCAGCACACTCATGAACCGAGTCCAGCGGATGGCCTTAACCAACCGAGGCATGGGAGTGGCGGTTTTGGGAGAGGGGGGAGAGTCGAGCATAGCTTGAGTGAGTTGGATGGTCTGTTAAGTGGTCGGGTAGGTGGGGCGTTGGCTGAACCCAACCACACCGATGGCGGTTCGGCTTCGCTTTGCGGCCCCCAACCTCCGCAGGATGCCCCGGAGGTTGGGGGCCGCAGAGTGTGGAGAACTCGCTCCATCCCCTGAATACCCAAAACCAAAGACCGCCCCAAGGAAAGCCCAGCGCCAGCGCCCTCAGGGGTTGCGCTAGTCCTGGGGCAAATTGTCAAAGCGGCGAATATAGCTTTCAATGAGGATGTGGAGACTGACCAACAGCACCCACAGGGGAAACAGCAGCGTTACCCAGCCCAGTTGGTTGATATAGCCAATTCTAAACAGCATGATGGCAGCACACCCGTAGCCTATCCAGGCGACCCAGCGGGGAATGACCCCCGTGCGTAGAAACAGGGTGCAGACGGACATCATAAACACCCCGGCCATACGAACGCCATAGGTGTTGAGCATCTCGAGGGCGATGGTGTAGCCCAGGCGATAGACAGCGGATACATCGGTGCCAGGGAGGTGACCAGCCAGGGAGGCTAGACTACCCGCCACCGCTGAGCTGACAAACAGCATGGCGACGAACAGCAGGCCGCTGCCGAGGAAAACCGTAGCAAAGAATTGATCTTCTCGCTCCCCCAGCACATCACGCACCACGCCCATGAACCACAGGAAGGCAATTCCGGCAAAGGGCACTAGATTTGCCGCCAGCAGCACAGCGGGCCCTTGGATCAGCAGCACGGTTTCATTGTCCAGGGGAGCGGGTGAGGCCGCCCGCAGGATTAGGACCAAACTGGTGATGAACAACACCGAAAACAAAATGCCCGCGATCGCGGCGGCCTTGGGAGCCCTGAGGCGGGTACGGGGGGAACGGGGAGTATCTGAGGTCATGGAGAAGCGTAGGGTGGAGAGGCGATGATCGGGAGAGCCAAGATCCCATGGGGCGGACAAGATCCCAGGGTTCTCAGCCTAGCCACAAACTATAGCGTCACGGCAGAGGAAGAACCCTGGGATCTCGCCTGGGGTGTTCAGATCCCAGGGTTCTTAGCCTAGCCACAAACCCTAGGGTCACGGCGGAGGCAGAACCCTGGGATCTCTTTGCTCGGTTAGTGACTGCCCGGGGGAACCGATTGCAGTTGCTCTAACACCTGATCCACCGTAAAGCTCGCGGCCTTTTGGCGGGGTGGATACTGCTTAAAGGTAGACAGGAATTCGGCCACCTTGCTCTGGGCGGGCACCAGCAGGAAGACGTGATCCAAAATCCAATCCCAGTAGGTGTTGGAGGTCAGATTGGCCCGTTCGTAGGGGTCTGTCCTCAGGTTGAAGATGTAGGGGAAGCGCAGGGACCGAAATTCCCGCTGCCAAACATCCAGGGTACCCACGGCATCTTGCACCTTAAAGTGCAGTTTCCAGTTGTCGTAGCGCATGGCCAGCAGGTCGCCATCGTCCGAGAAGTAGAAGAACTCCTGGCGGGGGGCTTCGGCGGTTTGCCCGGTCAGATAGGGTAGGAAGTTGTAGCCATCCAAATGCACTTTGAAGTTCCGACCAGCGGCCTTGTATCCCGTGAGGAGTTTGTCCTTGACCTCCGGGGCACCCACAGCGGCCAGGATGGTGGGCATCCAGTCGAGGTGAGACATGATGTCGTTCGACACGGTGCCCGGTTGGATGTGCCCAGGCCAGCGCACCATGGCCGGAATCCGAAAGGCCCCTTCCCAGCCAGAGTTTTTCTCGTTGCGGAAGGGGGTCATGGCCGCATCGGGCCAGGAGTTCATGTGGGGGCCATTGTCGGTGCTGTAAAAGACAATGGTGTTTTCGGCGAGGCCCAGTTCATCCAGGGCATCCAAAATTTGACCGACGTTTTTGTCGTGGTCAACCATCACATCATGGTAGGGCGACTGCCAGCGTCCGGCCTGTCCCACGCTTTCGGGCTTGGGGTGGGTACGGAAGTGCATGTGGGTAAAGTTCGTCCACAGGAAGAAGGGCTGACCCGCCTCTGCCTGCTTCTTCAGGTAGTCTACCGAGCGATCAGCGATGTCATCGTCGATGGTTTCCATGCGCTTTTTGGTCAGCGGACCGGTGTCTTCAATGCGGCCATCGGCGAAGGTGTGCAGCACCCCACGGGGGCCAAAGCGCTTGGCAAAGTTTGGGAATTCTTGGGGATCGGGATAGTCGGGCAGTTCCGGTTCCTCCTCAGCATTGAGGTGGTAGAGGTTGCCGTAGAACTCATCAAAGCCGTGGTTGGTGGGCAAAAATTCGTCCTTGTCGCCCAGGTGGTTTTTGCCAAATTGGGCGGTGGCATAGCCCTGGGCCTTCAGCAGTTCGGCGATGGTGGGATCCTCAGGCCGCAGGCCCAGATCCGAACCGGGCAGGCCCACCTTGCTCATCCCGGTACGAAACACGCTTTGCCCAGTAATAAAGGCGGCGCGTCCGGCGGTACAGCTCTGCTCACCGTAGTAGTCGGTAAAAATGACGCCTTCTTCGGCGATCCGGTCAATGTTGGGGGTACGGAAGCCCATCAGCCCCTTGGTGTAGGCGCTAATGTCGCTCTGGCCAACGTCGTCGCCCCAAATCACCACAATATTGGGTTTGGTGGCCGTTCCTGAGGCGGCACTGGCGGCGGGATACCCGGCGGCCATGGCCTGCCCCGTCCCAAATCCTAGCCAAGAGGAGGGGGCCAGCACCATGACGCCGACCAGCGCAATGGCAATCAAACGAGTCAGGAGGCGAGGGGGGCTAAATCCCCCCTTGCGCCCATCCTGAGGACAGGGGTTATTCATAGGGTCTCTATACTCCATTTCGTGGTTTTGAAATCAGCCGTGCCAACCGGCCATGCCAACCAGCAGTGATTGACCGAATTTTATACTGAGCATTGCCGTTTCACGATTCAAGAAACGCAAGTTCATCTCCGGTGGGGCTGAATTGCAGCCCCTCCCACGCCCCCGACCGCAACGGGTGGGCGCTACCATTGGTTCGTTGTCCCCCGCGCTGATCGATGCCCTATGACTCGCATTGCCCTGTTTGGTACCAGTGCCGACCCGCCCCACCGGGGCCATGCCGCCGTGATCACCTGGCTCATGGATCGGTTCGACCATGTGGCGGTGTGGACGGCGGATAACCCCTTCAAGCCCGAACAAACGGCGCTGAAGCACCGCTTTCGGATGTTAGATCTGTTGGTGCAGGATTTGGCGGATCCCCCTGGGCGGGTGCAGGTGCATTCCGAACTCAGTCACCCGCGTTCCATCGTTAGTATTGAACGGGCGCAGCAACAGTGGCCCGAGGCCCAATTTTCCCTCGTGATTGGGTCTGATTTGGTCACGCAACTGCCAACCTGGTATCGGGCTAAGGAGATTCTTGCAGCGGTGGATCTGCTCGTGGTGCCCCGTCCCGGCTATCCCCTAGAATCAGCAGGGCTCGATGCCCTCCGCCAGCACACGAGGGTCAGCGTGGCCCATCTGCCTCACCCCATCGATACGGCCTCCTCCGCCTACCGCCAAACCTGCGACGATCTGGCTTTGCCCCCCGCCGTGCAAGCGTACGTTGACCAACACCACCTCTACCCATGCCCGGAAAATTCCCCCCAAACGCTGATCACCTCCTCCCCAAACCAGCCCTAGCCGACTTTAAGGTGGGCGTAGACAACGTGATTTTTTCCGTGGATACGCAGCAAAATCGACTGCTCGTGCTGCTGGTGATGCGCCATGACGACCCCTTTAGGGGGGCCTGGAGCTTGCCCGGAACCCTGGTACGCCGGGGGGAATCCCTAGAAGATGCCGCCTATCGGGTGCTGGCGGAAAAAATCCGAGTCAACACGCTTTATCTAGAACAGCTCTATACCTTTGGTGGCCCCCATCGCGACCCCCGCGAAGCCCCCACCGCCTACGATGTGCGCTACCTCTCGGTCAGCTACTTTGCCCTGCTGCGCTTCGAGGATGCGGAACTGATTGCCGACGGCACCAGCGGTCTGGCCTGGTATCCCCTGGCCCAAGTGCCCCCACTCGCCTTCGACCACAATGAGATTCTGACCTACGGCTATCAGCGGCTACGCAACAAACTGGAATACAGCCCCATTGCCTTCGAGGTGCTGCCAGAATTCTTCACCCTGGGGGATTTGTATCAGCTTTATCTGACCGTCCTGGGGGAGGGGTTCGCCGACTATTCCAACTTCCGCACCCGCCTACTGAAGCTGGGTTTTTTGCAGGACACCGGGCAAAAAAACTCCCGGGGAGCCGGACGCCCCGCTAGCCTCTATCGCTTTGATGCCGACGCCTTTGAACCCTGCAAAGACAAGCCCATGGTGTTTATTTAGGTGTTCTCTCGGTGGGCTTCTAGGGCGCGTAGCGATGGGACAGGCAGGCGACTAATCGGCCTCAATCAGCCAGGAGGGTGTGACGCTATCCCCCTCCGGGAAGGCCGTTGAAATGTAGTCGAGACGGGCGGCGGAGATGGGGTTTTGGTTGATGTACACCATATAGTTACCCATCAGAAAGTAGACGGCCATCATGGCGGCAGCGGAGGAGGCTACCAGAAAACCCGCTAGCATCAGGGAAAATTCTTGACCCTTAACGGCCTGCTCCATCAGTCGGAGCGACCAGGCCACCAGGGCGATCACGATTACTAAAATGAGCAGGAGCATGGAGGGCGGCGCTAACGGAGGGATGAAAAGAAGCCTTGATCGGGACTTCTCTGTTTATGTTACGCATCGTAACAGACGTTCATAAACCCGAGGGCTTTTCCGCAGAAAGAATTTAGCTTTGCCCATCAAACATCCTGATTTCTACGATTGCTAAGACTTGTGAACTGTGGTTTTCCCCTAGGGCAAGGCCGAGGCTAGGCGGTTTTGAGGCGGGGCAACAGCACGGTAACGGTCGTACCTTGGTGGGGCTGGCTGTCAATGGCAATGTGGCCCCGGTGGGTTTCAACGATCACCTTGGCAATGGCCAGCCCAAGCCCAGTGCCTTGATCGCCGCTGCGGTGGCGGGCCGGATCCGCCCGGTAGAACCGATCAAAGGCATGGGCCAGGGCCTCCTCATCCATGCCCATGCCCGTATCCTGCACCGTCACCTGCACCCAAGCTTGGCCCTGGTGTTTGAGGGCCTTGGCTTGCACGGTCACCTGGCCCCCGGCGGGGGTGTACTGCACCGCATTACCCAGCAAGTTGGTAAATAGGCGGGTGAGTTGGCTGGTGTCGCCCCCGATGATCAGGGCGTGGTGTTGATCCAGGCTGGTGGGGGCCGGGGTGGCGGTGGGGGATCCACCCAGGGATGGCTTGGCCCGAGATCCCGTCGCGGCTAGCGTGGCCTCATAGGTCAGGTCAATCTGTTTCTCGCTGGCCATCACCGCCTGCTCCTCCACCACATCCGCTAGCAGCCCCTCCATGCTGACGGAGGACGGGGTGAAGGTAATCAGGCCGCTCTCCTGGCGGGCCAAAAAGAGCAAATCATCCACCAACCGCCCCAGCCGTCGGGTCAGGCGCTCGATCACCTGGAACTGGCGCTGCTGGCTGTCCACATCGGGGTCGGGGTCAGACAGCGCCACCTGGGCGTTGGTTTGGATTACGGCGATGGGGTTGCGCAGTTCGTGGGAGGCATCCGCCGTGAACTGCTTGAGCTGTTGATAAGAATCGTGCACGGGGGCCATGGCAATGCCCGACAGCAGCCAGCCAATGGCCGCCACCGCCCCCACCATCAGGCTGGTGCCCAGGGCCAAATCCACCATCAACCGCCGACTGGGTTTAGTCACCTCAAACCAGGGATGGCTGACCCGCAGATAGCCTAGGATTTGCCCCTCCGAGGCCACCCGTTCGGTAATTTGGCGTAGCACCCCTTCTTGGGACGCCCGCACCGTTTCCCCCGCCGGGTTGACATGGAGGGGCACCGCCAGGGGCTCCGATAGCGTAGACCACAGCAACACTCCGGTGGGGCTGAACCATTCCAGGTCGATGTGATCGTCCTCCACGGTGTGGGCATTGTCGCGAAAGCTGGCTTCCACATTGACCTGAAGCCTAGGCCCAGACACCAGGCGGGCCGGGGAGGGCGCGATTTGGCGCGGGCTGGGCTCAATCACCAGGGAACGCTCCACAATTTCCACCACATGATTCAGGGTGTCATCCACCCGCTCCACCAGGGTCGTCCGCACATAGAGGTAAAACCCGCTCGCGAACAGCAGCAGCAGCACCGCCGTTACCGCCGTATACCAAAGGGCCAGCCGCCGCCTTGTGGCCTGAAACATCGAAATCGCTCCTGAAGATGGGGGTGAAAATCTCCCACTGACGCTAGCACAACGCTTGGACAGGGGGCCTTGTGGTGTCCAACCAGCCCCCATCGGGACGGGAGGCGATGGCCTAGCTATGATGGAGGCGCAGTCCTCCGTGGTGGGAGATAGCCATGGCTTCAGACCCGAACCCCCTGTCGAACCCCTCGATGGCCTCGGATGTTCCCCATCCCCGCGATGGCGATGACAATGGTGTGCCCTGGAAATGGATCGCAGCGGGCTGTGGCGGCTGCCTGACGATCACAATCGCCGCCCTGGTGACGCTCGTGGTTTTGATGGGTCGCGCCATGCAGTTTGCCTTTGGCCCCGATGGGGTCAACACCGACGAAACCCCCTTCACCTATACCCTGCCCGGGGAAAGCGAAGGGGTGCTCGATATGACGATGTTTGGGATGCGGATCGTCCAAATTACCAGCACCAACCAACCGCCCTCGGCCATGCTCACCATGGGGCGCTTACCGGGCTATCTGCAAAGCTCAGCGGATCAGGCGAGCTTTATCGAATCCTTCCAAGAGGGCATGATTGGGGACGAAAACTACCAACTCTCCCCACCCCGCACCGAGGAACGCACCCTCTGCGGTCAAACGGTACCGGTGGTGGTGCAAACGGGGCAACTGCACCAAGACGAAACCACCTACGCCGCCACCAGCCTGATGGCGGCGGTGGATCACAATGACCGCACCCAGTTTGTTTGGATCCTCGCCCACGGCGACCAGGCCGAGGCGACCCTCAGCCAAGTGTTTGATTCCCTGGATTGTCGATAATTCCCAATGGCCTGAAGAGGCACTCACCCCGAACGCCACATCCGTCTCCGTTCGCCTTGAGCTTGTCGAAAGGCACAACCCCAGGGGGAAAAGGCCTCACCTTGAAAAGGGCGGCGCTGACCCAGGGGAAGGGGCAAAGGTGCCGAGAATTGGTAACGTTAGGTAACGCCACGTAACATTTGAGCCTGCCTCTATTGCCCTGAATCTATGGCCAGTTCTCCTTCCCCCCCTTCCCCCTCCACCCTCGGCGCGATCCTGCGCCTGTTGCGGTGGGATAAGCCCACGGGTCGCCTAATTTTGATGATTCCGGCCCTGTGGTCGGTGTTTTTGGCAGCCGCAGGGCAGCCCCCCTGGCCCCTAGTGGGGGTGATTGTGCTGGGCACCCTAGCCACCAGTGCGGCGGGCTGTGTCGTGAATGATCTCTGGGATCGGAACATTGATCCCCAGGTGCAGCGCACCCAAAAACGGCCCCTGGCCTCCCGCGAACTTTCCGTGGCGGTGGCAGGAGTCGTGCTGGGGGTGTCGTTGCTCTGTGCCTATGGGCTGTCGTTGTACCTGAATGCCCTCAGTTTTTGGCTCTCGGTGCTGGCGGTGCCCTTCATTTTGCTGTATCCAGCGGCCAAGCGTGTGTTTCCGGTGCCGCAACTGGTGTTGTCCTTGGCCTGGGGCTTTGCGGTGTTGATTCCCTGGGCCGCCGTGACGGGCCAATTAGCCCTACCCGCCTGGATTCTCTGGTTGGCGGTGGTGCTGTGGACGCTAGGGTTTGATACGGTCTACGCCATCCCCGACCGGGAGGATGATCGGCGCATTGGGGTCAACTCGGCGGCGTTATTCTTTGGTGACGATACGCCCCAGGTGGTGGGGTTCTGTTTTATCGGGGCCTGGTTTTTGCTGGTGTGGCTGGGGGCTGTCCTGCTGTTGGCTTGGCCCTACTGGGTCAGCTTGGCGGTGGCCCTGATGGCCTGGTCGCGCCAGTCCTATCTCCTCAGCCGCTATAATCCACCCCCTCGGCTCTACGGCAAAATTTTTCAACAGAATGTGCAGCTAGGCTTTATCGTGCTGTTGGGAATGATTTTTGGAAGCCTATAATCCACCATGGCCATGTCACCTGATACCGCTCCGTTTCAATCCATGTCGGTAGAAAACCTGGCCCAGCGCCTAGCGGCGGGGGATAATCTTCAGCTCATTGATGTGCGTGAGCCTGAGGAATTGGCCCTGGCGAGCCTGCCGGGGTTTGTAAATCTGCCCCTCAGCCAGTTTGGGATCTGGGGTGACACCATCCACAGCCAACTCAAGGCGGATAAAGAAACCGCCGTTCTCTGCCACCACGGGATGCGATCCGCCCAAATGTGCGCCTGGTTGGCCGATCAGGGGTTCACCCACTTGCACAACATCAGTGGCGGCATTGATGCCTACTCGACCCAGGTGGATCGATCCGTCCCCCGCTACTAAATCCCCGATGCGTTTAACCCCCATCGCCCTAACGCTCGCCCCTCGGCCCAATCTCCGTGGCGTCCGTGTTGATCCTTGGCCAACCCCATGACAGGATCCCCCACGGTCGCCCTACCCGCCGCTATCCAGGCCCGTCCCTGGCCTGGGGGCCAATGGGCCTGGGTGGGGCTGAGTGGGCTGTTGATGGCCCTAGCCCTGCCGCCAATCAGCCTGTGGCCCTTGGCTTGGGTGGCCTTGGTGCCTCTATGGCGGGTGGTTGTGGGTTGTCCAAACTGGCGAGGGGCCGCTGGCTATGGGCTGCTGTGGGGTCTGGTGTACTACGGGCTGTCCCTGGTTTGGATTACCCATCTCCATCCCCTCATGTGGATGGGCATTCCCTGGGCAGGCAGCATCGTCATTGCCCTATCCGCTTGGGGCCTCATCACCCTGTGGGGGGCGGTGTGCATTGCACTGTGGGGGGCGGGGCTGCGATGGATGGTTGCTCGCTGGCCCCAGGCAACGCTGTGGCGGGTGTTGGCGGCTACAGCCCTGTGGTGCTTGCTAGAAACCCTGCGCAATTACAGCCCCCTAGATTGGTCGCCCCTGGGCTTGACCCAAAGCCCGAATAATCTCTGGATGCTGCAATGGGCAAGGATCTCTGGGCCAACCACCCTGACAGCCCTGCTGGTATCGGTCAACGGTCTCTGGGCCGAGGCCCTGGCTTCCCAGGGCTTTCGCCTAGAACGTTTAGGGCTGAACCTGGGGCGGCAGGGTTGGCGGCGGGATCTGCTGGGCCTGGGGCTGGGCCTGCTGATCCTCAGCCACGGCCTAGGCTGGGTTCTGGGGCAACGGGCTACCTCCGCCGATCCGGCACAGGCAATCAGGCTGGGGTGGGTGCAGGGCAACGTGCCCACCCAAGAAAAACTGACCCCCGCTGGAATTCAGCAGGCCATGGCCGTCTACACCGACGGCTATCAAGCCCTCGCGGCCCAGGGGGTAGAGGCCGTGATTACCCCAGAGGCCGCCCTCCCCATCCTTTGGCGACCGGGGGATCCCCTGGTGGCCGCCTTGATGCAAACCGTAGCCCAAACGGGGGTGCCGCTGTGGATCGGCACCTTTGCCCCAGTGGACGGCGACCCCCGCCACTATAGCCAAAGCCTCCTGGAACTACGCCCCAGCGACTCGGGTCTCGCTGCCCCTCCCTTCAGCGCCCGCTACAACAAGGTGCAACTGGTGCCCCTGGGGGAATATATTCCCTTCGAGCCCCTGCTGGGGCGCATCATCCAGCGCCTTTCCCCGATTGGGAATGTCCTGGTGCCGGGGCAACGGGAGCAGCGGTTTGATACCCACCTGGGCCTGGTCACCGTCGGTATTTGCTACGAGTCGGCCTATAGCCGCCTGTTTCGCCAGCAAACGCGCCAGGGTGCGGGGTTTATCGTCACCGCCTCCAACAATGACCCCTACCCACCGGGGATGATGGCCCAGCACCACGCCTTTGACGTACTGCGGGCGGTGGAGAGCGATCGCTGGGCGGTGCGCGTCACCAATACCGGCCTCTCCGGCCTGGTGGACAACCACGGGCGCACCCAATGGCTAGGCCAGCCCCAGACGGCCCTCATCCATGCCGCCACCCTGGAACGCCGCCACACCCAAACCCTCTACATGCGCTGGGGCGATTGGCTCTTGCCCCTCCTGGTGGGAGGGAGTGTGATCCTGCGGTGGTCGTTCCCCAAAAAACGCTAGTCGTTGGGGCGGGTCTCTGCTAAACTGGGTCAAGGTTTGACCTTGGAAGCGTGGCTGAGTGGTCGAAAGCGCCTCCCTGCTAAGGAGGTAGGGGAGTAAACCTTCCCTCGTGGGTTCAAATCCCACCGCTTCCGTTGAAACATCGTTGAAAAGCATTAAACATCCTCAAACCCTAGTTTGTACGTTCCGGGTTTACCTGACATCGTTCCGGAATTAATAAGCAGTATCCTTACAGGAGAGAAGGACTTTGAGCCTTGCTAGAATCCCTCTCCTTGCAGGAGAGGGACTAGATGTATGGATTGCTCCCCGTCAGGGTAAGTTTTCAAGGCATCGGGATGCTGAGAACCAAGGCTGACCTAGGGATTGGTATTACTGCATGTGTTGACGTTAGTCCAGGTGTAGGAAGTACCATTTTTGGTCAACCGACCGACATACCAGAACCGATTTGTTCCACAGGTTGATGGCGGCGCTCCATAAATCGTACCAACCGGGCTTGCACCGTTATACATCTGTACGGAGGCCTGAGACCCGGTATAGGACTGATTCCCTAATGTTGTTGTCCACTTGTCTACAAAGACGTGGTACACGCCATGGGCGGCTTGAGAGCCAATCACAATGCCTTCGTTCGGTGAGTCGAAATCCACGAAAGAGTCACGACCTGATTTGACGTAGGGAACTGCGACACCGGATATTGGCAAATGTTTTCAGCTTTTGTTGTCGTTGGCTTCATACAAGCTATATACATATCTTCACAATATCAATATGTGTATCGAAAAATACAGATCTTATTGAGAGTGGCGACGAGATATCAGGGGTTTCAGGGGCACCGGATTCGCAATAAAAAATTGAATCGAGTTGCCCTGATAGCATCACCTCTTGCGGCTTATGTGTACGGCTAGTACTATCAAAGGTGTATAAGTGAAAGTGCTGGGCAATCGTTCCAGTCGTCGGCTTCCAAGGAATCAAATCTCTGGAACTCGATGGTTTTTAGGCAATCGTGCTTCTAGTTGTTTGATTTTCCATAGCATCAAGTATCGCACCCCAGAATTATGGTGCGTTCAGGCTTTATAAAGCGTGTTTCTACTATGGTCTTGGCGCGAGACGATCTGGTTATCGTGCGACGCTTTCCATTGCCCATGAGGTAAACACACAATGACAAATAAAATATTGCGGTGGGCTGGGCTATTCCTGACAGCTCTCGCCGCTAGTGTGCTGCTGATCTCGTTTGCCAGTCGCACTCATTCTGCACA
>JAYKHF010000256.1:0-3285 GCA_035285305.1 Leptolyngbya sp. | reverse complement strand
GTCTCTTCGTATGGGCTTGGCCCTCACCCCCAGCCCCTCTCCCAGGGGGGAGAGGGGGGCTAGAAAAATCCTCAAAGTCCCTCTCCCACATTGGGAGAGGGATTTAGGGTGAGGGCCAAATCAGGGCAATAGAGCAAGTTTGTGATCTACTGAGACTAGGTTAGCTGATTCCTCGCCAAACCGAGGGCGGTTGTTGCCGTAGGACAGAGGCCATAGGACAAATAGGACTATGGCGATAGCTGGTCGAGCAGGGTTTTAACCCGTGCCTCAATCTCGTCCCGAACCCGGGGGAAAATCTCGGGCTGTTCAGCGGGATCCTCCAGTTGCCAGTCCTCGAAATATTCGCGCAGCAGCCAATCCGGCGGTAGATTCACCCCACAGCCACAGAGGGAAATCACCGCATCAAAGTCCTCCGGACTGAATTCGGTGAGGGCATTCGAGGTGTGATGGCTGATATCAATGCCCACCTCCGCCATCACCGCAATGGCCTCGGGGCGCACCGCGCTGGCCTCTAGCCCCGCGCTGACCACCTCAATGGTTCCGGCCCCTAGGCTTTTGGCGAAGCCCTCCGCCATTTGGGAACGGGCGGAATTTTTCTTGCAGACAAATATCACGCGCTTCATAGGGAAACACCGGGAGGGAAACAGCGGGGATCGGGAAGGGTGGCTTTTTCTGGCTGGCGGGGAAACCAAAAGGCGGTTTTCTTGCAAAATTCCACCAGCATTAACATCACGGGTACTTCGATTAAAACCCCAACAACCGTGGCCAGGGCCGCACCGGAATTGAGGCCAAATAACGTTACGGCGGTGGCAATGGCGACCTCAAAGTGATTACTGGCCCCAATCAGGGCAGCGGGCGCGGCATCTTCGTAGACTAAACCTATTTTTTGGGCGGCCACATAGGTGAGGCCGAAGATAACGTTAGTTTGAATGAACAACGGCACAGCAATCAGCACAATATGCAGCGGATTGCGCACGATTAAATCCCCCTTGAAGGCAAACAGAAGGATCAAGGTGGTTAGCAGAGCAAGCACGGAAATCGGACTGAGTTTCTTCAAAAACACATTTTCAAAATAGTCGCGACCTTTATGGCGCAAAATCCAGGTGCGGGAGATGGCCCCAGCCAACAGCGGCAACCCGACATAGATCAACACCGACAGCACAATCGTTTGCCAGGGCACCGTGAGGCTGTTTGCCGCGAGCAGCCACCGCCCCATGGGAGCATAGAGAAACAGCATGGCCAGGGAGTTTACGGCCACCATCACGAGGGTATGCCCCTGGTTACTAAAGGATAGATAGCCCCACATTAAAACCATGGCGGTGCAGGGCGCGATACCGAGTAAAATGCAGCCCGCAATATAGGAATCAGCTAGGGCAATCTCGGTGCCGCGAATGATTTCTAGTTCCCCTAGGAAAGGGCGAAAAAGACCGCCCAGGAAGATCTGAGCAAACAGCACCATGGTAAAGGGTTTAATCAACCAATTTACGACTAGGGTTAGCACCACGGGACGCGGGGTACGAGCCGCTTTTTTGGCCTGGGAAAAATCAATCTTGACCATGATGGGATACATCATGAAAAAGAGACAGACGGCAATCGGCACCGACACCTGGTAAAGGCTCATCCTATCCAGCGCCACCGCCACCCCAGGGAACAACCGCCCTAGGACGATGCCCGCCACAATGCACAGAACTACCCATAGGGTGAGGTAGCGCTCAAAGCGGTTGAGGGTTCCCCCGGCCTGCACCGCCTTGGAATTGAGGTTAGTTTGAGACGCCATAGGAATCACAGATAAAACAACAAAACTTGAAACGGAGAAGCGTTAGGGTTAGCGACATGGTTCTCACTAGATTCCCTGAATAGTTAGGCCAAGAGGCTTAAATAGAAACTAGAAGTCCAGTATATCAGCCCTGATCGTCCTCTCTCCATTTCAAGTTTTATTGATTTGTGAATTCAAGGTTCTCCCCTGTCTGCCCCTGGATGACTGACCAAAGATTCTGTGTCGGGTTCTGGGTCGGGCGCGAAAACCGCCCCCCTACGGCATGGGTTCCACGTAGGGGTCAGGTCTCCTGACCCTCCGACGAATCTGGGTTCTCGCCAGTTTTGTCGGTCAACCAGGGGAAAACGATATCGCACGGTAAAGGATGCGCTGTTCAGGCTGAGCTTGAAAAAGTCGTTACAATTATTTACGCTGACATATATTTTTGAAAAAAAATAAATCCCTACCCATGCCTGACACACTCACAAAGCTGGCCTATCAAACCTTTCAGCAGGGCAAAAGCTACTTTGGGGTCACCCACAAGTCGATTACGGGCCAACTGATGCGGGCGATCAATCCGCCTAAGATCAAAATCCAAGAACCCAGCCTTGCCACCCTCCAGTTGCTCCAACAGCGCATTCAGGAACTCCTAGAGCAGGACTGGGCCGATGCCGAGGCGGGTGTATATCCCAAGAGCCTGTTGTTTGATAACCCCTGGGATGAGTTTTTCCGGTTCTACCCCTTCGTCTGCCTTGATCTCCCCGGCCTCTGGGAACGGGCGAACCGCCGGAACTTCCACACCTTCGACGCAGATATCGATACCTCTGGCTATCCCCAGTATTACCTGCAAAATTTTCACCACCAAACCAACGGCTATCTCAGTGAGATGTCGGCCAACCTGTACGACCTCCAGGTGGAACTTCTCTTCAATGGCACCGCTGACCCCATGCGGCGGCGAATTTTGCCCCCCCTCAAGGCGGCTCTAGCGGATTGCCCCAAGGCGAAGGTGCTCGACATCGCCTGTGGCACGGGGCGCACCCTCAGCATGATTCGCGATACCCTGCCCCAGGCTTCCCTCTACGGCGTGGACTTGTCTCCAGCCTATCTGCGTAAGGCCAACGGTCTGCTGTCGAGCAAAGCAGGTGTGTTGCCCCAGTTGGTGCAGGCCAATGGTGAAGATCTGCCCTTCGTGGCGGACTACTTTGATGCGGCGGTGAGCGTGTTCCTATTCCATGAACTGCCCGCCGAGGCTCGCCAAAACGTGATCCAAGAGGCCTATCGGGTGGTTAAGCCGGGGGGAACCTTCATTATCTGCGACTCCATTCAGCGATTGGATTCGCCTGAACTTGAGGTGATGATGGACAACTTCCCGACGATGTTCCATGAGCCCTACTACCGTCACTACACCACCGATGACCTTACCCAACGGCTCACGGAGGCTGGGTTCGAGGCGGTCAGCACCCAGATTCACTTCATGAGCAAGTACTGGGTGGCCCATAAACCGCAGGTCTAATTCAACGGTTCGACGG
>JAYKHF010000255.1:0-3685 GCA_035285305.1 Leptolyngbya sp. | reverse complement strand
TACACCACCGATGACCTTACCCAACGGCTCACGGAGGCTGGGTTCGAGGCGGTCAGCACCCAGATTCACTTCATGAGCAAGTACTGGGTGGCCCATAAACCGCAGGTCTAATTCAACGGTTCGACGGTTCGACGGTTCGACAGGCTCACCGCTCACCGCTCACCGCTCAGCCTGAACGGTATATCCTTCAGCGTTCGCCTTGAGCTTGTCGAAAGGCGTGAATCTACTGGGCTTCGACAGGCTCAGCCCGAACGGCATATCCGTCTCCGTTCGCCTTGAGCTTGTCGTTCGCCAAGCGTCCCCTATGGGGAAAAGGCGCGACGCTGCTGGGCTTCGACGGCTTCGACAGGCTCAGCCTGAACGGTGTGGTGCTTAGCCTGAACGGTGCATTCGCCACCTGAGAATGGCTGGGGGAACGCAGGTTGGCCGCAGGTTTGCAGACGCCCTAGGCCATAATAGACATGAGTACCCCCTGTCCGCCCCTGATTCACCGTGGTGTCAACCTCTGATTGGCCGCAGGTGAGCTTCCTGCCCAACGATGATCGAACGATGGCGGCGGCCCGGTACTAGGATTATCCACTGATCTGCTGAGCGACTTTATCCATGCGGCCTAAGCCATCTGCCAAACCCAAGTTGGGACGGCTCGAAAAAATGAACCCTGCCGACTATTGGCAGAATGCTGCCGATTTTCAGCAATGGCTGGCGGAGGCCGAAAACCTGGAACTGCTGGGCGATGCCTTGGGGATGGCCCTCGGATCCTGGGCTGAAGATGATGGGCCTTCAGATCATGCTGACCTTGCCCCAGGGTATGGATGGTTTCAGGATCTGGAGACCGATCAGCTTGTCTTGGTTGCGGCCTATCCGGGTGCGAGTGAAACACTGCAATTAGGCGAGATCATGGCTGGGGCGGCCCTGGCCGAAGCGTCAACGGTGGTGTGGATTGCCGCTGAGTTCATGGCTGAACACCAGCAAACCCTCGACTGGCTGAATCAGATCGGGCAGGGCAAAGCCCAATTTTTGGGGGTAGAGGTGGAGCTATGGTGCATCGGCAAAAACGCCATGGCGGTGAATTTTAACCCCCTCCAGGACAACCTGGGGGAGCCTGAGGAGGGGGCCGAGGCTTCGGCGCAGGCGGTTGTCGCCGAGGAACCGGATCCAGAGCCGGAGCCAGAACCTCTGACCGAGGCTCAGCAGGCCAATTTAGATTTTTGGGTCGGCCTGTGTGAACGGATGGATCGCCTGGGCAGCTTGGTGAAACCGGGGACGCCCACCGCCGACACCACCATGGGCTTTGCCATTGCCCGGGCAGGCTTTCGGCTCAATGCCATTGTGGATCTCGATCACCGCAGTCTTTACACCGAACTCCTGCTATCGGGCATAGATGCCCATGCCCATTTCTACCTGCTGGCCCACGAGCGGGAACTGATCGCCGACGAGATGGATCTCCCCTTGATTTGGGATGACAGTGGCGATCAGACCTGCGTGGTCGCTTGCGTGCTGGAAAACGTGGAGTTTGAGCATCGCGATCGCTGGTCTGACTACCAAGCCTGGTTCTGCGACTGCCTGGAACGGTTCTATGAGGTGTTTTTCGAGCGCATCAAACAGCTCGATGCCAACGGCTACCATGCCATGCCCCGACAGCGGGCTTCGGCCCTCACCGATGCCCTGATTTTGCCCGCCAGTCAACGAGGCTAGGGATGGATATGACGGTGCCCTGTCCCTGTGGATCGGGATCTACATTGCAGACCTGTTGTGGCCGCTATGTGTTGGGGCAGGCCCAGGCCCCCACGGCGGAGGCCCTGATGCGATCCCGCTACACCGCCTTTGCCCTGGGTGAGGTGGATTACCTAATCGCCACCCATCACCCCACCCAGCGCCATCCCACCCAGCGGCAGCAGCTTTTGAAAAGCATCGCAAACACCGACTGGCTGGGGTTGCGGGTGCTGAAAACTCAGCAGGGGCAAGGGGAAGATCGCCAAGGACAGGTGGAATTCATCGCCTACTACCAAGACCCCAAACCGGGGCAAATCCACGAACGATCTCGCTTTGTGAAGCAGCGGGATCGATGGTTTTATGTGGATGGCGATCCATTACCACCGATCCTGCCCCGCCCTAAGGAACCCTGCTGGTGTGGCAGTGGCCAGCGCTATAGGGGCTGTCACGGCTGACGGTTGGGCTTCCTTGGGCCGTCATTGTGTGCGTAATTTTGTTAAGTTAGCCAAGGATTTTATCCCTTTGCCGATCCCATGACCCTTGCGATTGATTTTGGCACCAGCAATACCGTGGTGAGCCGCTGGAATGCCGCCCTACAACAGCCGGAAACTTTGGCCCTACCAGGGTTGAGCGTTTTGCTAGAGAACGATCCGCCGCTGGTGCCCAGCTTGGCCTACGTGGAACGGCTGGGGGCGGCGGGGATTGTGGCGGGGCAGGCGGTGCGCGATCGCGGCCTGGATGTGGCCACCGATGCTCGTTTTTTCCGCAATGTGAAGCGGGGCATTGGTGTGCCTTGGCGAGGCTTTTTGCCCGATATTGAGGGCCAGACCGTCACCTTTGACCAGGTGGGCCAGTGGTTTTTGGAGGCCGTGCTCACCCAGGCCAAGGCCCAGACCGGGGAGAGCGACAGCCTGGTGTTTACCGTGCCGGTAGACAGCTTTGAAGCCTATCGCCTGTGGCTGGGGGAACTGGCGGAACGGCTCGACTTTGGCCAGGTGCGGATGATTGACGAACCCACCGCCGCCGCCCTCGGCTATGGCCTCAGCCAGGAGAAAACCCTGCTGGTGATGGACTTTGGCGGCGGCACGTTGGATTGGTCGCTGGTGCAGTTGGCGGCTCCGGTGGAAAAGGCTCCGACGGGCTTCCTGCTGAAGTGGGGCCGTCGGGGGCCAGACCCAGCCAGCGCCCAAAAGCCCCAAACCGCCCGAGTCCTCGCCAAGGCCGGGGAGAACCTGGGCGGGGCCGACCTGGATAACTGGCTGGTGGATCACTTCCACCAGACTCAGGGGTTGCCCCTGTCGGCCCTCACCCAACGGCTGGCGGAGCGGCTGAAAATTCACCTGTCGGTGGCCACCACGGCCCAGGAAGCCTACTTTGACGACGTGAACTTTGAGACCTACGATCTCAGCCTCAGCCGCGACCAGTTTCGCCACATCCTGGAGCAGCACCAATTTTTTGACCGCCTTGAGGCCAGCCTGAATCAGGTGCTTCAGCAGGGTCGCCGCCAGGGGGTGGCCCCGGAGGACATTGAGGCGGTGCTGTTGGTGGGGGGCACGGCCCAAATTCCCGCCGTCCAAGCCTGGGTGCAAGGGCGCTTCCCCGCCGAAAAAATCAAGGCCGACCGCCCCTTTGAGGCCGTGGCCCAAGGAGCCCTGCGCATCGGCATGGGGCTAGAGGTGGAGGATTTCCTCTACCACAGCTACGGCATCCGCTACTGGGATCGGCGCAACAACGGCCACGGCTGGCATCCCATCATCCCGCAGGGCCAGCCCTACCCCATGGCCGAACCCGTGGAACTCACCCTCGGGGCCTCCGTGGATCAGCAGCCCAGCATCGAGCTGATCATCGGCGAACTGGGGGAAGCCTCCACCCAAACCGAGGTGTATTTTGAAAATGGTCGCCTCGTCACCCGCCAACTATCCGACGCCAACCGCACCGTCCAACCCCTCAACGATAAGGACGGTGCCCGCAC
>JAYKHF010000254.1:0-5553 GCA_035285305.1 Leptolyngbya sp. | reverse complement strand
CGTATCTGTCAAAGGGTCAGGAGACCTGACCCCTACATGGCCCGAATGCGGTAGGGGCGCGGTTTCCGCGCCCGGTGCAGAATCTTTTGTCAGCCAACCAGCGTTTACGGTCGTCCTGAGCTTGTCGTTCGCCAAGCGTCCCCCGTGGGGAAAGGGCTTTGAGGACATCTGCAACCCTGAAACTTAGCCCTGACAAACCCCTAGGGACTGAGTCACGTTAAGCTCCGTCGTGATTATGTTGCGTTGGGGGCGATCTTCGGCATAATCGGGGGCAGATTTGTAAGGATGGCACCATGGCGCTGCGTTTCATCTCACTTCTGGGACTGGCTGGACTGTGCTTTATTGCCTGGTTGGGGTCGGAGGATCGGCGACGGGTGCCCTGGAAGCTGATCCGCTGGGGCATTGGGTTGCAGTTGGTGGTGGGGCTGCTGATTTTCCTGCTGCCCATTAGCCGAGATGCCGTGGTCTGGTTGAGCGGGTTGCTGAATGGCTTGATCGATGCCTCCGATGCCGGGGCGCGGTTTTTGTTTGGCCCCATTCTGGTGCCCAATGCGGCCCCCGCTGGCCCCGCCGGAGCCGGACGCTGGATTGCCCGCGCCCTCACCGATCCCTTTGTGCCTGTGCCGGGAGATCGCCTGGGGGGCGCAAATTTGGATTTAGGCTATATCTTTGCCTTTCGATCCTTGCCACAGGTCGTCTTCTTTTCGGCTATCTTTGCCCTGTTGTACAACCTGGGGGCCATTCAGCCGGTGGTGCGGGTGTTTGCCCGGTTCTTCCGCTGGGCTATGGGGCTCAGTGGGGCGGAGGCCTTGGCGGGGGCCGCGAATATCTTTGTGGGCATTGAGTCGGCCATTGCCATCAAGCCCTTCCTAGAACGCATGACCCGCAGTGAACTCTGCGCCATTTTGGCCTCCATGTTTGGATCCATTGCCTCCACGGTGCTGGGGCTCTACGCGGGCTTTTTGCGGGGCACCTTTCCGTCCATTGCCGGACACCTGATGGCCGCGTCGGTGCTGACCATTCCCGCCGCCTTTGTGATGGCCAAGATTCTGGTGCCCGAAACCGAGGAACCGGAAACCCTCGGCCAAGTTCCCGTAGTAGACATGGCCGATGAGGAACGCCAAAGCCCGATGGATAGCCTGATTCTGGGGGCCTTAGACGGGGTGAAAATGGCAACGGGCATCGCCGCCGCCCTGATCGCCATTTTGGGATTGATTGCCCTGCTGAATATCATCTTTGGCCAGTTGGCCCAGTTGTCTGGCAGTTCCTTTTTCCTATGGCGGGGGATTGGCCAGGTGTTTCAAGTGGTCACCCTCCAGAACATCATGGGGGCGATTTTCCTGCCGCTGACCTTTCTCACGGGGGTGTCCTTAGATTGGCAAGAACTGTGGATTTCCTCGCAGTTGATCGGGAGTCGGTTTCTAGAAACCGCCATTCCCCCCTACATTGCCCTCGCTAAACTCGCGGCGGAGGGCACCCTCAGCGACCGAGCCTTGGTGATTGTGAGCTATGTGCTCTGTGGCTTTGCCCACCTGCCCTCGGTCGGCATTTTTGTGGGGGGGCTATCGGGCATCGTGCCCTCCCGCCGCCACGACATCAGCGAACTGGCCTGGAAAGCCCTTTGGGCTGGCACCCTGGCCACCTTAATGACCGGCTGCATTGCCGGACTCTTTTTCTATGAAGGGGCGGCGGTGCTGGGGCGTTAGCCGTGGCGGACTGAGGGGCGTGGTGAGTTCGGCAGGTTGGGCGGTTTTCAGATCCCCTCTCCCCTGGGGGCGGGCGGGTGAGGGGCCTGGGCGATCTCCTGGGGTGAGGAACATCGTTTCCGGAAGCCTGCGGATCGGAATTTCAAAACTTCATTACTATAAAAAGAATCCTGCTCACCATCCTGATCCCGTTGCTCGCAGGCAGAATTGACTGGTTATACCTGCTCACGTTCTTCTTCATCCGCAAAATTCATGGCCGAGCTAAACCCGCAGTTTTTAGTCAGGTTTTGGGGCGTTCGTGGCAGTATTGCCTGCCCAGGAGCCCCTACGGTTCGCTACGGTGGCAATACCGCCTGTATCGAGATGCAGGCGGGCGGTCAGCGCCTGATCTTTGATGGCGGCACCGGGATGCGAGAATTAGGCCTTTCTTTGCTGCCCCACATGCCCCTTGAGGCCAACCTTTTCTTCACCCATTCCCACTGGGATCATATTCAGGGATTTCCCTTCTTTGTGCCAGCGTTTATTCCCGGCAATCGGTTCAATATCTACGGCACCATTGCCCCCAATGGCTCCACCATTGAGCAGCGCCTCAACGATCAAATGCTGCACCCTAATTTCCCGGTGCCGCTACAAATTATGGGGGCTGACCTAAAGTTTTGTGACCTTGACATTGGCGAAACGGTTCACCTGGGGGAGGTCACGGTGGAAAACGCCCTGCTGAACCACCCTGGCGAGGCGGTGGGGTATCGGGTGTCCTACGGTGGCAAGGCAGCCGCCTACATCACAGACACCGAGCATTTTCCGGATCGGCTGGATGAGAATGTGCTGCGGCTGGCCCAAGATGCTGAGGTGATGATCTACGACGCAACCTACACCGACGCCGAATACCATGATCCCAAATCCAGCAAGGTGGGCTGGGGGCATTCAACCTGGCAAGAGGCGGTGAAGGTGGCTAAGGCGGCCAATGTGAAAACCCTGGTGATTTTCCACCACGATCCCGCCCACAATGACGACTTCATGGATCAAGTGGCTGCCGATACACGGGCGGTTTTCCCCCACAGCGTCGTGGCTCGCGAAGGAATGGCCATCGACCTGAATGCCTCCGTCCCGGCGACCCTCATTCCCGTGGCCTAGGCAGACCTTGGCCGAATTCAAGGGGATTCCCCTGCGGTCTGGGGAAGCGGCTATGTCAAAATGTAAAGCGTGTGGATCACCTCTTCCCTCGCCACTGCCATTACTCCAACGGCCATTGCCCTGGGGAACTTTGATGGCGTCCATCTGGGGCATCAAGCGGTGATTGGGCAAATTGCTGGGGCGGGGGCGCTCCCTTGGCAGCGGTCAGACGACCCCGCATCGGGGTTACCATCGGGGTTGTCACTATGGCCCAAAGCCCTACCACTACGCGGGTTCAGCCAGCGAGGGACGCAGGATTGGCCGCGCCCCTGCGCTATTCCCCCCTTAGAGCAACCCGCTACGCCCATGCCCACGGTGATGACGTTTTCCCCCCATCCCCAGGAGTTTTTTTCTGGAGAAACCCGGCCTGCCCTCACCCCCATCACCGAAAAAGCGGCGATCATGAGTCAGCTTGGGGTGGGGCAACTGGTGCTGCTGCCCTTTACCCAGAGCCTCGCCGATCTCACCCCCCAGGAATTTGTGGAGGATCTGCTGATTCGGCGGCTGAAGGTAACCCATATCAGCGTAGGCAAAGACTTTTGCTTTGGCAAAAAGCGTCAGGGCACCGTGGACGATCTGCAACGGTTGACCCATCCCTATGGGGTCACGGTTCACCTTGCGCCCCACACCTGTCTCGGCGATGATCGGATCAGTAGTTCCCGCATTCGCGCCGCCCTCGCCCAGGCGGATCTGGCGACGGCCACCGCTCTCCTAGGACGACCCTATGGCCTGTCTGGGCGGGTGGTGAAGGGGCAACAACTGGGCCGCACCCTCGGTTTCCCCACCGCCAACCTGGCGGTTCCAGAGGATAAACTATTGCCCCCCCACGGGGTCTATAGCGTTTGGGTGGAGGGGGCGAGTGCCGTGGCGGGTCAGCGCCTAGCCGGGGTGATGAACATTGGCCTACGCCCGACGGTGCAGGGGCGCAGCCTCGTGATCGAGGTGCATCTTTTGAACTGGTCTGGGAATCTCTATGGTCAGTCTTTGCAGGTGCTGCTTCAGCACCACCTGCGTCCCGAACGCACCTTCCCCTCGCTGATGGCCCTCAGGGAGCAAATTGAGCAGGATTGTCAGGCCGCTTGGGTGGCCCTCGCCAAAGCCCCGGTGGGCAATTGGGGCTAATCGAGGGCATGATAAGCCTAGGACAGAGTGCGACATTCAAGCGCGAGCATACGAAGGCAAGGGTAATGCGAGATCGAATTGAAACGCTGGTTCAAAACCTAAGTAAAGCCATTGTTGGCAAAGACGAGGCCATTCGGCTGGTGCTGGTGGCGCTGTTTTCCGATGGCCATGCCCTGCTGGAGGACGTTCCCGGCGTGGGCAAAACCCTGCTGGCCAAGTCCCTCGCCCGCTGCATTGACGGCAGTTTCCAGCGCATCCAATGTACCCCTGACCTGCTGCCCACCGACGTCACGGGTACCAGCATTTGGAACCCCAGCAGTGGCGAGTTTCAGTTTATGCCGGGGCCGGTGTTTGCCAATATTCTGCTGGCCGACGAAATTAACCGCGCCACCCCCCGCACCCAATCGGCCCTGCTGGAGGTGATGGAGGAGCACCAAGTTACCACCGACGGGGTTTCGCGGCCCGTCCCCGATCCCTTCTTTGTGGTGGCCACCCAAAACCCGGTGGAATACCAGGGCACCTTCCCCCTGCCCGAAGCCCAGATGGATCGGTTTGCCCTTTCCTTTAGCCTGGGCTACCCCACCGAGGCCGAGGAACTGAGTATGCTGCAACGCCTCGGGGGGAACACCACCAGCCGCGACCTCCAGCCCTGCATCACCCTGGAGGAGGTGATGGCGCTCCGCCACCAGTGCGCCCAGGTCACGCTGGAAGCGTCCCTTCAGCAGTACATTCTTGACCTAGTTCGCGCCACCCGCACCCACCGGGAGATCACCCTTGGCGTCAGCCCCCGGGGGTCAGTGGCCTTCCACCGGGCCGTCCAAGCCCTCGCCTACCTCGAGGGGCGGGACTATGCCATCCCCGACGATATCAAAACCCTCGCGCCCCATGTGTTAGCCCACCGCCTGATTCCCGTGGGCAATGCCCGTCCCCAGGATCTGATCGCCCAGATCCTAGATGTGACCGCCATTCCCTAGGGGTTTGTCAGGGTTAAATTTTTCAGGGTTAACTTTTAGGGTTGCAGATAGCCTCAAATCCCTTCGACGGTTCGACTATTCGACAAGCTCATAGCTCACTGCTCAGGACGACCGTAAACGACACGTTCGGGCTGAGCGGTGAGCCTGCCGAACCGTCGAAGCCCTAATTCTGAGTCTTGACACTGCACTAGGACAAGCGACGGAGCAAAGGAAACGGGTATGACCTTCTGGAAATGGACAGCAGCCCTGGGTGTGGTGGCCGGGGTGAGCGTGACGGAGGTGGCGGTGGCGCAGTCCCCCTTGCAGGTGGTGTATCCCCCCGCCAATCACCAAACGACGGCGGCACAGATTTTTTTCATTGGCACCGCCGACCCTAGCCAGCCTGTGCTGATCAACGGCGATCCCATTGGCAACCGCAGCCCCGCCGGACATTTTGCCCCCAGCCTGCCCCTGGAGCTTGGCCCCAACCACTTCACCCTAACCCAGGGGAGCCAAACCCTGGAACTCACCATCACCCGGTTGCCCAGCGGCCCCACCCTGCCCGATCCACCGGGGTTGGTGGCCGATTCCCTCTGGCC
>JAYKHF010000253.1:0-4627 GCA_035285305.1 Leptolyngbya sp. | reverse complement strand
TTCCTGGATCAGGTCTCGGACTTGGGTCAGGATGGCCCGGTTGCGATCAGAGGGGTCGATAAGGTGGTTCAGGAGTGCAAGATCGCGTTCAGCTTCGATTCGAGCTCGGCGAGTCGCTTGTTCTTCTCGCTTAATTCTTCGTTGCTCTTCCTCAATTCTTCGTTGCTCCTGCTTAGCTCTTCGTTGCTCTTCCTCAGTTCTTCGTTGCTCTTCCTCAATTCGGCGGTACTCTTCCGCAACCAAGCGGTCTGTCTCCTGGTTTCGACGGTTCCACTCAATGCCGAAACCCACCATTGCCACCACGATGGCTGCCACAGTGCATCGGTTGCTCCAGTCTCGCGGGTTGGCGAGGTATCCGAGGAGGGTGAAGTCGGTTTGGTCATAGAACCTCAGGAAGGCTATCAGGATGATGAGAATCGTGAGGATTGTTCCGGGCAGGAGGGCAATAAAGTTGACCCAGAAGTTCATCTCGCCTTGGCCTACATTACCGAGAGGCTTAGGGGCTGGGGTCATCACAGTTTTGGACACCGTCCGCATCCCTATCTCCAGCGCTGAGGGTTTTGAAGCTACCCAGCAGGGTTTCGACGCGGACGCACTGGCGAGAGCTGGTGCCTTCGCCAGTGATATCGAAAACGAAGGGGACATTTGTGATGGGAATGCCTTGGTAGTCAAACTGGAGTTGGGTGATCGTGGTGTTTTTGGTGGCCGGGGTGCCCGTGAAGGCAAAGGTGGAGATCTGCACGTTGCCATCGCCGCCGAGGGGTTGGGCAACGTTGTTAATCCGCACGGTGGGCCGACCGTTTTCGTTGGCGGCGGTGATGGTGACGGTTTGGCGGCGTTGTTGGGCTTGTTGTTGGGCGGTGCGGAGGGCTTGGATGAGGTCGCTGCGGACGGCCCCGACGCGCTGGCGGTTCATGAAGCTAAGCCAACCGGGGGCGGCAAGGGCGGCTAGGATGCCCGCGATGAGGATCACCACCAGCACTTCTATCAGGGTGAACCCGGCGGTTGGTTTGGGTTTATGGGAAATGAGGAATCGCATAATCAACACCGGACGATAGATGGGTAACGACAAGGCCGATGGTGGGCGGTGCCCACTCTGCGGTGGCTGGAAGGGAGGATAGGGGCTTAGGTTAAGGTTAATTGGTACTTGTGCGTTCTAGCACCCCTCGGATTTGGACTTCGGTTCTGAGGGTGGGTAAGCGGCTACCCTGGCTCACAGGGCCAACGGTGACGCTAGTACTACCATCGTTAGGGGCGATGCTGCCGCGCAGGAATAAATAAAGGGTTTTGTTATCGTCGGCTCCGGTGGCATCGTTGTTGATGCAGGTAAAGAAGTTGTTGCTGGCGGCGGGAAATTGAGTCATCCCCACCCTAGGACAGGCTGCACCAGCCAAGGCGGCGACGTGATCGTCAATGCTGTCGGTGAGAACGGCGGAATAGCCATCCGTGGTGTTGCCGTTGCGTGTCCAAGTGGCGAAGCTGCTGCCGGGTAAGGTGGGGTCTCGGTATCCGGTGGTGAGGGCGAGGGTCGCGAGGTTGTCGTAGGCGGGGAGTTCGTAGCGAATAATGCGGTTAGGGCCAGCCCACATCGTTCCCTCGTTTGCCTGCACAAAATACACAACGAGGTGATACGCACTGCGGCGAGTTTTTAAGACGCTGCACAGGTCTTTATCAGCCTGGACGGCGAAGCCGGTGTTGCAGTCGGCGGGCAGGGCACCCAGTCGGCTTTCCAAGTCTTGCAGTTTCCAAAAGGCGATAATGGGGGTGCCTAGGGTGGTGTCGTCTGTGATTTGGGTCGTGGCTACGGTGGGATCAGCATAGATGAAGACGGCTTCCTGGATTTCCTGGCTGATGTAGTCTAGGGCGCGGCGGGTGTCTTGCTGCACTTGGGTGAGGCGTTCTTCGCGGGCGTTGATCCCCAAGAGTTCTACAACGAGGTAGAGCAAGCTACCCATAATTAGAGTGCCGATAACCAGGGAGACCAGCAGTTCGGTGAGGGTGAACCCCTGGGCGGATGACCGACGACGGCCCAACAGCCAACGGGTGAGGGGGTAGAGATGGGAGGGATGGGCGGTCATGGGGTGTAGTTCCCTTAACGCGGATTGGGCGGAAACGAATGGAGCAGCACTGGGGTGAAGGCTAGGTCAAAACCGATGAGGAAGCCAGGGATGAACGCCGCAACCTTTGGGAACCTACTGGCAGGTGGGGGGCAAGGCAAGGCTAGCGTTACTGGCGGGGGCGGCCTGTTGGCTGTTGAAGTAGCGGATCATGTCGCACAACGATCCATCTTTATCGCCAACGGCAATGGTGCTGTATAGGACAGCGAGGGGGTATTGGGAACGTGGGCCTGTGCCACCCGTAAGGCCAAGGGAAGCCGCCCTATCTTGGTTATCTTTCTCGGTCTTGAGGTTTCCGGTACCCGTAACATCAATGTCGTAGACGCGGATACCCAGGGTGAAGGCGACGGGGATGCCGCTGCTGGTAAAGCCCTGTGAACGGAACTGCTGCACCAAAAAGTCGTTCTGGCCATCGCCGTTAACGTCCACAGGTCTTGCATAGGCAAAGTTAGTCGGGTCGGTAACGCTGAGATTGGGGCCAAGCACGGAGGAAATTTGGGCGTTTTCTTCCACGGCACCCGAAGCAGTACTGCCTAAAGGGGGCAGATTCGCTGTGGTATAGCCGCCCTGGGCCACTAGGGTGCGGGTGCGATCCACTTCGGACTGGGCAAGGCCGAGGGCTTGCTCGGATTTTTGGCTATTCACGCGGCTGGCTAAGGAGATCACCAAAACGGGGGCAATGCTTCCGGCCACTAGGGCCACCATGATGATGGCCACCAGACATTCAATTAGGGTGAGCCCTTGCTCTGGGTGGGCGGGAGACCTTTTGGGCGGGAGGAACGGCATCAGCATGGTAAACGACCTCGGAGGGGACTGGGACGCTCCCTAGGATTCACTAGGGAGCGACTCGCTTAGGGACAGGTACCTCGAACGTTGGCGTCGGTGAAGACAAAGGTATTGCCTTGTTTGGCGCAGCGCAGCAGTTTGACATAGGGATCATCAGCGGGGAGATCCCGGAAGTATTCGCTGCGGGTGGAGCCCATGGAGGAAAAGCGGCGGGAGGCGGCAGCGGGTCGTTCATAGAGCAGGAGGGCTGGGTCGTAGCTCCAACGGCGGGTGGGGGCAACAAAGTAGCCGATGTTATCGCTAGAGCTATTCACGGTGGATCCGGGTTCCCAAGCATCATGTTCAAACGGCCCAGTGGCGGAGGTAGCAAAGTTAAGCTGGGCGAAGGCTCCGTTGATAATCAACGTATCCCCTGTCCAATCCTCGATTAAGCGAGGGAAGTTTTGAAGGCCGCCATAGCCTTGTCCCGTGCGGCTGGGGGGAATACCGCTAATGAAGACTGCATTGACCTGAACATTTGCACTAACGCTATGCAAGTTGCGGTTGCGATCACTCACGCTAGAGGCCAGGGTAGTCCAGCCGCTGACGGTATTGATCTTACTAATGGTAGTTGAACCATTAGCGGCGGTTGTACTCACGAGAGCATGGCCATTTCGGTCAATCAAGACTGGGGCTGCATCGGTGGTACTAGAAGCGGTGGCTGGCGTGGAGAAATTTCCATTTTCACGAACCACGTTCTGCGCCGTGTTGGGGCGGCTTTGGTTCAGGTAGGAGGAAGAGGTGCTAGCCGCCGATGATGGCCGAGCCTGGGTAAACGTATCAGCCGCCGATCCATCCACAAAGTCAGAGGAGAGGATGGTGAAGGAATCGGCCAAAATTTCCACGGGTCGCCAAGTATCCGTGGCTTTTTGGGCAAAGTTAAGGTTTAGGCCACCATTTCCTTGTTCTGTGCGGTCGTTGTAGAAGTTGGCTTTTGTCCAGACTTTGTCGTTAACGGTGGCCCGAAATTCCTCCATCACTCCGGTGGCTGCATCAGTGGTTTCTACGCCAGAGCTATTTCTATATTTCACCTGGCCAACGTGAAGGTTGAAGTCACCCTGAATGTAGACACTGTTGTCGGTGACAAAGGTCATGCCAACATCGCGGGCTTTGCCGTTGCTCAGGTCGGCCCCGTTGCGGAGGCGGAAACCGTGGGGCCGACGATCTGGATCGGCCACGTAGTCCACGGGCTTCAGGCTCATGCCCTTATCCGTTAGGGGCGGATCTTGATATCCGCTGGGGCTTGTAGACATGAGGCAGTTGCCCGTGGTGAGGGTGGCCACAGAGAGACAGTTGGTGGTCGTAGCACTTGCATTTTTAGGCCGCACAATTTCGTCCTCGCGCACGGCATCTTCTCGGAAGGCGTAGACAACGCCCTCGCTGAAAACAGCACAGTCTGGAATGGCGTTATTGGCCACATTGTCGCAAGTAACGTTTGGAATCCATTTGTCTGTGCCACCGCTAACCGTGGTTGCCGTCAGCCGAGCAAGGTCTAGATCCGCCACCCGCACAGCCATTTGTTCTCGCCCGTCAAACATTCCCTTATCCAGGATGGAGGTGGGGAAGGCGGTCGTACCCGCTGGGAAGACAGCTACATCGGTGTCGGTGCTCGTCGTGGGCAGGTTGATCAGGAAGGGGTTGGCATCAAGGGTGCCTGTTGCCAAACGGGTTGTGCTGGAAGCCCC
>JAYKHF010000252.1:0-25717 GCA_035285305.1 Leptolyngbya sp. | reverse complement strand
GTCGCCCTCAACGTCAGCGATCTCGCCCAGGCCGAAGCTTTCTATGGCGGCGTTTTGGGTTTGCCCACGGTGGATCGGCCCCTGGCGTTTCCGGGGCAGTGGTATCAGATTGGCGGGTTTCAGATTCATTTGATCGTGGTGGACAAGCCCTATGCGCAACGGCCCCAGACGGAGAAATGGGGTCGCCATGCTCACTTGGCCCTGGCGGTGCGGGATTTGGACGCCACGGCGGCGGCGTTGGAGCAGGCGGGTTGTCCGGTGCAGCGCAGTGCCTCGGGGCGGGCGGCGCTGTTCACCCAAGATCCCGATGGCAATGTGATTGAACTCACTGCCGCCACCGATGCGACGGCAAATTCTGTCATTGAATCTGTAATTGACAGGAAAAAGACAGCCCCAACGGAGGATTTTCAGTAGATTGGTTAACGTTAGCCCGGGGCGAGACCGCGCCCCTGCTGCCTAGCGACCCGCCGTGAGGACTACCCCATGATTATTGACGACCAACCCTACGCTGTCATCATCATTGGCACCGGGGCCGGAGGGGGCACCCTGGCCCGCAAGTTGGCCCCATCGGGGAAGCGGATTTTGCTCCTAGAACGGGGCGGCGCGATGCCCCTGGAGGATCAAAACATCAGCGATGTGGATATTTTCCAAAAGCAGCGCTACCACGCCCCCGAACAGTGGTACGACGACATGGGCGAACCCTTCACGCCCCAGATGAAGTACGCCATTGGCGGCAACACCAAAATCTATGGGGCGGCCCTGCAACGGATGCGGGAGAAGGACTTTGAACCCGTGGCCCACCAGGACGGCATTTCGCCGGAGTGGGGTCTCAAATACGCTGACTTTGAACCCTACTACACCGAGGCCGAGGCCCTGTACCAAGTCCATGGCCAAGCCGGGGCCGACCCCACGGAACCCAGCCGCAGCGGGGATTTCCCCTTTGCCGCCTTGCCCCACAACGAAACGATGCAGCCCGTAGTGGATGAGATTGCCAAGCAGGGCTGCCACCCCTACTCGCTGCCCATGTCCCTTTCTTTGCAAGAGGATGACCCCACCGGGGATTCGGAGGTGTTTGGGGTGGCTCCGGCCCTGGAATTTGGCAATGTCACCCTCAAAACCGAGGCCAAGGTAACGGGGCTGCACACCAACCCAGCCGGAACGGCGGTGAAAGCGGTGCAGGCGGAGATTTCCGGTCAGCCCTACCTCTTTTTTGCGGACATTGTGGTGCTGGCCTGTGGGGCGGTGAATTCGGCGGCGATCCTGCTGCAATCTGCCAACGACAAGCATCCCCAGGGGTTGGCCAATCGTTCTGACCAGGTGGGCCGCAACCTGATGAAAATGCGCATGAGCTCCATTGTGGAAATCACCGCCCAGGCCCACGATGGCACCTTTCCCCGATCCGTCGGCATCAACGACTACTACTGGGGCGACAACCAGTTCCACTACCCCATGGGCCACATTCAAAACATGGGCGGCGTGCTGCAAGATGCCATCTTTGCCGAATCGCCCCCGGTGCTGTCGCTGATTACCAAACTGATGCCCAACTTTGGCCTCAAGCAACTGGCCAATCGATCCATCGCCTGGTGGGTGATGACCGAGGTGCTGCCCGACCCCAAAAATCGGGTGG
This sequence comes from Leptolyngbya sp., assembly GCA_035285305.1. Taxonomy (GTDB): domain Bacteria; phylum Cyanobacteriota; class Cyanobacteriia; order Phormidesmidales; family Phormidesmidaceae; genus Nodosilinea. Next base: position 24,090 of record JAYKHF010000252.1, on the reverse strand, counting down.
CGGTGAAAAAGGGCAAACTCCACGTCGCCTTTAACCCCAACAATGCCGAGGCCCATGATCGCCTGGTCTACCGCTGGCTGGATGTGCTGAAATCCGTCGAAAAAGACAGTGGCCTGTTTTCCCGTGCCGGAATGCACCCCCGTGGGGAAGTGCCCCTGCCCGTGATGGCCAACCAGTGCGGCACCTGCAAAATGGGCACCGATCCCGCCACTTCGGTGTTGGATTTGCACTGCCGCACCCACGACCTCGACAACCTCTATGTGGTAGACAGCAGCTTTTTTCCCTCCATCCCCAGCGTGGGGCCATGCCTGACGGTGATCGCCAACGCCCTGCGGGTGGGGGATCATCTGCTGGAGCGGTTGCGGTAGGTGGCCCTCACCCCTAGCCCTTCTCCCACGGGATTGGCCCTCACCCCCAGCCCCTCTCCCAAGTTGGGAGAGGGGGGCCGGAAGGAGGCCCCCGTTTTACACCCCGATGCCTAGGGCGGTTGGCCTAGCCTCAGGGGAGGGGGATTCCCTATAATGGGGGCTATTCTGTTCACCCCCCATGTCCTGTGACCCAAACGCCGCTTCCCCCTCGTCCGTCCGCTGCTTCTATCGATGCACCCCGCCCCGATGCCCTGGGCCGTTTTGGCCCGTTTGGCGGCAAGTATGTGCCCGAAACCCTGATGCCCGCCCTCAGCGAACTGGAGGAAGCGTTCTATCGCTATAAGGATGAGGCGGGGTTCAAGGCGGAACTGGATGGTCTGCTGGCTGACTATGTGGGACGTCCCAGCCCGCTGTATTTTGCCGAGCGGCTCACCGCCCACTATCGCCGCCCCGATGGCCAAGGCCCCGAGATCTACCTGAAGCGGGAAGACTTGAATCACACGGGGGCGCACAAGATTAACAACGCCCTGGCCCAGGTGCTGCTGGCCAAGCGCATGGGCAAGCAGCGAATCATCGCCGAAACCGGGGCCGGACAGCATGGGGTGGCCACCGCCACGGTCTGCGCCCGTTTTGGCCTCCAGTGCGTGATTTATATGGGCGTCCACGACATGGAGCGGCAGGCGCTGAACGTGTTTCGGATGCGGCTGATGGGGGCCGAGGTGCGGGGCGTGGCTGCTGGCACAGGCACCCTCAAGGATGCCACCTCCGAAGCCATCCGCGACTGGGTGACGAATGTGGAAACCACCCACTACATCCTCGGTTCTGTGGCTGGCCCCCACCCCTACCCGATGATGGTGCGCGACTTCCATGCCGTCATCGGTGAAGAAACCCGCGCCCAGTGCCAGGAAAAATGGGGTGGTCTGCCAGATATTCTGATTGCCTGCGTGGGCGGTGGTTCCAATGCCATGGGCCTGTTCAACGAGTTCATCCCCGACACCAGCGTGCGGATGATCGGCATTGAGGCGGCGGGCAGCGGCGTAGACAGCGGCAAACACGCCGCAACGCTCACGGCAGGACGGGTGGGCGTGCTCCACGGGGCCATGAGCTACCTGCTCCAAGACACCGACGGCCAGGTGATCGAAGCCCACTCCATCAGCGCCGGACTGGACTACCCCGGTGTTGGCCCCGAGCACAGCTTTTTGAAGGACGCCGGACGGGCCGAATACTACAGCGTCACCGACCAGGAAGCCCTCGACGCCTTCCAGCGGGTGTCTCGCCTAGAGGGGATTATCCCCGCCCTAGAAACCGCCCACGCCTTCGCCTACCTAGAAACCCTCTGTCCCCAGCTATCGGGCAACCCCCGCCTTGTGATCAACTCCTCGGGCCGGGGCGACAAGGACGTAAACACCGTGGCCAAAGCCCTAGGGAACTTGGGCTAAGCCAAAAATCGGCCTGTAGGGGCGAGGTTTCCTCGCCCCTACAGGCCCAACCGCGATAGCCTGATTCGCCGCTGGCTTAGCGATTCAGGCGTTGGCTGAGATCCGTACGGGAGGCGAGGCGGGCTTTGCCGGAGTAGGCCCAGGCTTGGAGGGCTTCGATTTGTTCCTGGGCGGTGCGGGCCAGGGGCACAATTTGGCTGGCGGCTTCGAGGATGTCGTTGGTGGTGAAGTCGCGGTTTTGGCTAAAGCCGAGGTGCATGGCTTCCACGATCATCTGCTCAATTTCGGCCCCAGAGAAATCGGGGGTTTCTTCGGCCAGTCGCGACAGGTCGTAATTCGCCAAGCTGTGGGGCCGCAGGCGGGAGAGGTGGACTTCAAAAATCGCCTGTCGTTCGGGTTGGCTGGGCAGGCCCACAAAGAAAATTTCGTCGAACCGCCCCCGGCGTAGCATTTCTGGCGGTAGGGCTTGGATGTTGTTGGCGGTGGCCACTACGAACACCGGAGACTGCTTTTCCGCCATCCAGGTAATGAAGGTGCCAAACACCCGGCTGGTGGTGCCGCCGTCGCTGCGGCCTTCCACCCCGGCAAAGGCTTTGTCAATTTCGTCAATCCACAGCACACAGGGGGCCAGGGCTTCGGCTAGCTGGATCATCTGCCGGGTGCGGGATTCCGATTCCCCCACCAAGCCCCCGAACAGTCGGCCCACATCCAGCCGCAGCAGGGGCAGGTGCCAGTGGTGGGCAATGGCCTTGGCGGTGAGGGATTTGCCGGTGCCCTGGATGCCGATCAGCAGCAGCCCCCGGGGGTAGGGCAGGCCGTACTGACGGGCTTTTTCGGAGAAGGCGGTACCCCGCTTTAGCAGCCAGTCCTTGAGGTTATCTAGGCCACCGATGTCGGAAATTTGCTCGGTGGCGGGGTAGTAGTCCAAAATTTGGGTTTGGCGAATGGTCTGGCGCTTTTCCTCCAGGATCAAGTCCAAATCGCGGTCGTCAAAGGCCCCGTGGCTGGCAATGGCGCGGCCCAGCACCCGCCGAATCCGCTCTAGGGAAAGCCCCTGGCAAGAGCGCACTACCTCATCCAGCATGATCGATGAAAGATGGGTGCCCGTGGCCCCTAGGAGTTGCTGCACCTCCTGGCGAATCGCCGCCGCCGAGGGCAGGGTGAACTCTAGCACCGTGATACTTTCCCCCAGTTCCTCTGGGATGGCCAACTGGGGCGACAGAATGACGATATTTTTGGGCTGGGATTTCAGCAATCGGGTCAAATTACGCAGTTTACGAGAAACAGCAAGATCATCCAAAAATCGCTGAAAATCTCGCAAAATAAACACCGCCGGAGCCCCAGCAGGCAGTTTTTCCACCAGTTCTAGCGCCTGCAACGGATTACGCCGCCCAAAACCCGCATCGTTCAGGTTGCCCTGGTAGCCATCCACAAAATCCCACAGGTACACCGCCCGATCTCCCTGGGCCTTGGCGCTGGCGGTAATCTCCGCTTCGGCCCGCTCCTCTTCGGCGGTGGCCACGTAGATAATCGGGTAGCGGGCGCGGAGCAGTAGCCCTAAATCCTCGGTAAAACCCATAGCAGCACGGTGAAATCGGCGGAGCAACGTTAGTCATCTTAACGCCAAACCCCGATGGTCTATAGGGTGGCGGGTTCTGTGACCCAGCGGGTGATGTCGAAGGTGGTGCCGATCAGCCTTACCATGTGGCCCGCTTCATCGAAAATTGGGCCACCCCGAACGTTCACGTAGCGCACATCGCCATCGGCCCGCAAAATTCGTAGGTTGACCTCAAAGGTTTCGCCCCGTGTGGCTGGAATGACAATTTTTTCGTGGTGAATGGCCAGATCGTCGGGATAAATGTAGGCCAACACTTGATCGGCGTTGGGGGCAGACTGGTTGGGGTCGAGGCCGTGGATGTGGAAAAGCTCCTCCGTCCAGTAGGTTTCTCCGGTTTTGGCGTCGGCTTCCCAGCAGCCAATGTGGGCCACTCGCTGGGCCGTGAGTAGCATGGTTTCGGAGCGGCGCAGTTGGGTTTCGATGGTTTTGCGCTGCTCAATTTCTTCATGTAGGCGGGCGTTGGCGACCATCAACTCCTGCCAAATGTGGGCGGTGATGGTGTCCATTGGATCAGGGGACGGCGATGGCGAGGGGTGGTCGTCGTAGTCGGGGACGGCGGTGAGGCCATAGCCCTGGCCGTGGCGAGTTTGGATCAGGCCTGTGCTGCCCGCCTGTTTTAACTTGCGACGCAGGTGGGAAATGTGGCTTTTGATGGTGGCATCACTGGGTGGATCATCCACGAGACTCCAGAGGCGGTGGCCTAGGTCGTCGAGGGAAAAGACCCGGTGCGGGTGACGGAGGAAGAGATCCAGCAGTTGATATTCCTTGCGGTTGAGGGTTAAGGCTTGGCCGTTGCAGGTGGCTTGGCAGGCGGAGGGATTGATCTGCACTGGCCCCCAATGCAGGACAGGATTAGCGCGGCCTTTTCCCCGACGGGCCAAGGCACGGAGATGGGCCAGCAGGGTGCCTTCCCACATCGGTGGGGCAAGGCAGGCATCGGCTCCGCCATCCAGGGCTTGGGCTTCTATATCTGGATTAGCCGACTCCAGCAGCAGCATGATCAGCACGGGATTACCCACCTGCCGCAGGCGACGGCACAGGCTCAACCCATCCAGCCCAGGCAGGTTGGCCGCTAATACAACGAGGTCGTACGGACAGGCTTGCAGCAGATTCCAGGCCTCGTCCCCGTTCCAGGCCCGATCCACCACCATGCCCTGCCGGGTCAGCCACGCAAACAGATCCGGTTGTCGAAGGGGGTCTGCAATGGTCAGCAAAATTCGCATGGCGATCTATCCCGTGGAGCAACCTAACGATTCTGGCAGATTCCACGTTTTTTAAACCTTGACATGCCAGTATTGTCACGCAGAATCCGTATAAAAATCCTGCTATGGAACCCGATTTTTCTAACCTGAATCCCGATAGCCCCGGGGTGCGGGAAATGATGCGCCATTGGCTAAAGCGGCGACAATTCATGGCTCTCAGTGCCGGATCGATGGCCGGAGCCGTGACCCTAGCCGCCCTACAATCCCAGGCGCAGGGTAGCCCTTCCCCTGCCGTCGCAAACCCCTTGGCCCAGACCCCTAGCCCCGCTGCAAACCCCTCCTCCCCCCAAACTCCCATGGTTGACATCACCCCCACCGATCCCAACTACTTCATCCCCAACCGCTTCCAGGGCAAGACCTTGCTCGTCACCGGAGCCGCCACCGGGATTGGATCCGCCACCGCCATTCGGGCGGCCCGCGAAGGGGCCAACATCGTGGGGGTAGACCGCAAAGCCACCGAACTCAATGCCACCATCAACCAAATTAAGGATGAGGGGCATCGGGCCACCGCCATCGTGGGCAATGTGGTGGATACCGCCCTGTGCGACCGAGCCGTGGCCGAAGCGGTGCGCCTTTATGGCGGGCTAGATTTTGCCCTGAATGCGGCGGGGGTGATGGACGGCGGCGATCCAGGCCAGCCCTTGAACTTCCAAGGCCAGCGCCATCTGCTGCCTAAGTCCATCCACGAAGCCACGGATGAGTATTGGGAAGAAGTGATCGCCACCAACACCACCGGGGTGTTCAAATCCATGCGGTCGGAATTGCGCCAAATGGTGAACCAGGGGCGCGGTGGGGCCATCGTCAACATTGGCTCCATTGCGGGGCTAACCGGATTGGGCGGCAACCCCGCCTACGTGGCCAGCAAGCATGGGGTCACAGGCCTCACCCGACAGGCCGCCCTAGACTATGCCCCCTACGGCATTCGCATCAACTCGGTGAACATGGCCGCCACCGATACACCCATGGTGGAACGGGCCTTTGAGTTCGTGAGCGCCTCCCAGCAGGAGGGCGGCGGTAGTCCCACGGCCCTGCTCAAAACCAAGAGTCTGCTGATGGCCTCCGACTCCAACCAGCGCATGGCCACCGTGTGGGAACAGGGCGCGGTGATTCTGTTCTTGCTGTCCCCCGATGCCTCCAACCTCACCGGGGCTGTCTACGCCACCGATGGCGGCTGGACCAGCTACTAAGGACGCTCACCATGACCCGACATCCGAGGATTCTGGCCTCCCTAGGTATCTGGGGGCTGATGCTGTGCGGCTGGAGCCAACCTGGCTACGGTGCTGACTTGCCCGTCCCTGAGGATTTGGCCTTAGACCAAATCCGGCTGGTACACCCCCAGTCTCAGGGGTCGAGGCGACCTCGCCCCGACCTGGCAACGGACATTGAAACGAATCAGCCTGAGACAGAAGACTCGGAAACGGATCGGGTTGAAGCGGATCGGGTTGAAACGGATCGGGTTGAAGCGGATCGGGTTGAAGCGGATCGGGTTGAAATGGATCGGGTTGAAACCAATCCATCTGAAACCAATCCATCTGAAACCGATCCAATTGAGGCGGAATCTGGGGACAGCGAACTACCTGCTGCCGCTGTTCCGGTGGGGGGCTTTTGGCTCAACCCAGCGCTAATTAACGGCGAACGCATTGCCGAGGTGCGGGTGTATCTCGAAAATCCCACCGAGGATGCCGAGGCCAACGGTCGCCTAGAGCAGCAGATCCTCGCCGCCTTCACCGTGCAGACGGGGGATAGCGCCAATCCGCTGTTTCTAGAGGCCGGGTTGCGGCGGGTGCAGCAGCTTGGCGAGGTGGAAACGGCTCGATATGGGCTGTATGAGGTGCAGATTCCGGGGGAAGTGGTGGTGGTGCTGGCGGTGCGGCTGGCCCCGGAGGTGGTGGAGCGGCCCGGTCAATCGGGGCTGTTTGTCACGGGGGACTGGCGCGAATTTCCCAACCTCTACACCAGTGATCGGGCGACGGCGGTGGCCATTTTGCGGGGAGGACTCTCCAACTTCACCAGTGGCAACACCTGGTTTGGCCAAAGTGCCGCCCTCACCCAGGGCAACCCCCTAGCCCGCGATCCGGCTGGCCCCGGCACCTACAGTTGGTTCGATGGCTATTTGGAACTAGGGGCGGCGGGCATTACCCAGGTGGGAACCCAGCCCCTCTACGTCTATGGTGGGGCCAGCAGCCTGGTTTCAGCCACCCTGCAACCCGATTTGTTTGAGTCCGACAACCGTATTTTCCATGCCCTCGAAGACCTCTATGCGGGGGTGATCTACGGCTATCGCACCGAAACCAAGCGGCTGGGGCTGACCCTTTCCGTAGGTCGGCAAGATTACCGCATTAGCAACGGGCTGCTGTTTGCCAATGGGGCGGGCAACGGCGGCGACCGGGCCACGGTGCTCTCCAACCCGCGCACCGCCTTTGAAAATACCGTGATTGGTCGCTTTCGCTGGAATGGCCTGCGCCTAGAGGGCTTTTACCTCGACCCCAACGAGCTTTCCCTGATCGACAACCAAACCAAATTCCTGGGCCTCAACCTAGACTACGACAGCGACCCCGCCCTGCAACTGGGCCTCAGCTACATCCATGTGCCCCGGTCAAACTTTTCCTACTTCACCCTCAACGACACCTTTTCCCGCCAGGGGTTGAACGTGATCTATCCCCGGCTGCGGATCACCAACCCCCTTGGTTTAGATGGGGCGTGGCTTCAGGCCGAATATGTCCACCAGTGGAACAACAATTTCGCTATGGCGGCCAACGGCGCTTGGGGGCAACTGGGCTACACCTTTCGGGATGCGCCCTGGACGCCCAGTCTCAGCTATCGCTACGCCTACTTCAGCGGCGACGACCCCAATACCGCCACCTTCGAGCGCTTTGATCCACTCCTTTCCGGCGGTGGCCCCGACACCTGGATTCAGGGCAGCAACCTGGTCAAAATCTACCAAAACTCCAACCTCATCACCCATCAACTGCTGCTCAGAACTCGCCCCTTCGAGCGGTTTGACCTGTCGCTGCAATACATCCACCTATCCGCCGCCAACCTGAATAACCTCGGTGGCACCCAGGCCCTGTCCTTCCTTCAATCCAGCCACATCGGCCAAGAAGTGACCCTCACCGCTCGCTATAACCTGACGCGCAACTTTCTGCTCTACGGCAGCGGTTCCGTCGCCTTTCCTGGCTCAGCGGTGCAATCGGCCCTCAACAGTCAACCCGGCCCCTGGACTTTTCTCCAGCTTTCCGTGCTGATGAATTTTTAGTTGAATTTTTAGTTGACGACTTGGCTGCCGTGGGCGCGGGGATCGTCGATGATGGCGCGGCGGCTGAGGGGATCGGTGGCGATGTCGGAGGTGCGGCCTAGGGCTTGGGCATGGGGGAGGGGGGCGGCGGCAATCAGGGCATCGAGGTTATCGGCCAGGATGGGGCGGGGTTGTTCGCCAATGGCCGTTGCCACTGGGGTGTGGCTGGGATCAAAGTAGACGAAGTGGGGAATGCCATCCACCCGGTAGGCCAGCATTTCCGGCAGCCATTTGTCGTTGTCGATGTTGAGCATGACGAAATTCACCTGGTCGCCGTAGGTGTGGCGCAGGTCGGCCATGGCGGGGGCCATCGCCTGACAGGCGGTACACCAGTCGGCATAGAACTCCAGCAGGGTGGGTTTCCCGTTGGTTTGGGCCAGTTCGTAGGGGGTGGCGGTTTGGGCCAGGGTGGCCAGGGTGGGGGTGGCAGCTTGGGCGCGGAGGCCAAAGAAAACGGCGACCGTGAGGGCAATGGCCGCGAGGGCAATCACCAGGTTGCGCAGGGTGGAGGCGGAGGACGGAAGGTTTGCAGCCATGGGAACGGGGAGAAACTAGCGGTAAAGTGGGAACGGTGGCAGCACCAGGGCCGCGCCTTTATTAGTCTATCAGCCATGAAAAAACGGGTTAAACTGACCTTCCCCAAGCGGTCGATCCACATGCCGATTACCTATCGGCTGGCCAAGGACTTTAACATTGCCGCCAACATCATTCGTGCCCAGGTAGCCCCCAACCAGGTGGGCACCCTGGTGGTGGAATTGTCAGGGGACATTGACCAACTGAATGACGGCATCGACTGGCTGGAGGCCCAGGACATTCAGGTGTCGGTGGCCAGTGGCGAAATCGTCATCAACGACGATCTTTGCGTTCACTGTGGCCTCTGCACGGGGGTGTGCCCCACCCGCGCCCTCACCCTAGATCCCAGCAGCTTTCAGTTGGTTTTTAACCGCAGTCGCTGCATCGTCTGCGAACAATGCATCCCAACCTGCCCGGTGCAGGCCATTTCCACCAATCTTTAGCCCTCGTAGGGAGGGGCGGGAAACTCGCAGGGGTCAACCAGGTCACCGCATCTGATAGCGCCACAGCGCCATGGCGGGGGCTAGCGAATCCCGGCCTTTTCCAGTTGTTGGCGCAGGCGGCGAATGTGGCTGGTGCGGCTGCTGAGGCGGGCGGTTTTGCCCTCAATCAGAACGTACACGCGCCCTGAAAAGACCTGCCGTAGGGCGGCTCGTTGAAACACCAAAACCCCGTCATCACGGGCGTCGGGCACTTCGTGGTAGCCCATCTCCGCCAGGATGTTGGTGAGTTGCTGCTGGAAGGTTTTCTGGCTGGGGCAGGTGAGGGTGAGGGTGCTGCTGCGGTTGAGGCTGGCCCCCACCAGCCCCCCAACGGCTCCCAGGAGTAGCCCAAACTGGTTGGGGATGCCGGTATCTAGACCCACGTCTAGGACTTGCGTCGCCAGGAGGGCGGTGATGAGGGCGGTGCCCACAAAGTAGTAGAGAAAGGTGAGGCCAAAGCCGGGGCCTTGGGGGAGGTTGGGGGTTTCGTCGGGGGAGGGGGCCATGGGGAATGGGGTTGCAACAAGCCAGCCTTCATCGTATCAGCAAGCTTACCCGGCCCCCATCGTCTAGCCCGGTCGCAACAGCGGGGGATGGGGCAAGGGGATAAGATAGAAACTGGCCCTGTTGTAGTCTTTGCCATGCAAACCCAAGATCGTCCCCTGTCCGTTGCCAACCCCGTTGTTGCGGAGGGACTGGCCCCCCGGCGGGCCAGCGTCAGCCGCACCACCGGCGAAACCGATGTGCGGGTGAGCCTCAACCTAGACGGCACGGGGCAATGTGAGGCGAATACGGGGATTCCGTTTTTGGATCACATGCTGCACCAAATTTCCTCCCACGGGTTGATTGATGTGGCAGTGCAGGCCCAAGGGGATATTCACATCGACGACCACCACACCAACGAAGATGTCGGCATCACCCTGGGGATGGCGCTGCACCAGGCCTTGGGTGATCGCAAGGGCATCACCCGCTTTGGCCATTTCGTCGCGCCCCTGGATGAATCTCTGGTGCAGGTGGCGCTGGATTTCTCAGGCCGCCCCCACCTTAGCTACGGCCTCACCATCCCCACCGAACGGGTGGGCACCTACGACACCCAACTGGTGCGAGAGTTTTTTGTCGCCGTCGTCAACCACAGCCAAATGACCCTCCACCTGCGCCAACTGGACGGCATCAACTCCCACCACATCATCGAAGCCACCTTCAAAGCCTTTGCCCGCGCCCTGCGGATGGCGGTGGAAGTGGATCCCCGCCGTGCCCACCTGATCCCCAGTTCCAAGGGCGTTCTCTAGCAGCCCCTGATCGGCATCGGCCTAGCCCCTGGTCGTTGCGATGGGACGATCAGGGGCTAGGCGACAAAGGCCATTTGCCAGAAGGCGGTTTCTAGATTGGCAATGCGGAGAAAGGTGGTGGAGACCAGGGCTTGGGTGTGGTCGCTGGCCTGGGCGAGGGATTCATCGGCCTGGGTCGCCAGTCGTTGAACATAGTCTGTGAAGCCTGTATTGCCCCAGCGGTCAGCAAATTCAGCATAGGGGGCAGGCATGGGGCTGTTTTTTTGCCAGCCCTGGTTATAGGCCGCTTCAATGGCCCAAAGCGCAGCGGCTTGGACGGGGTAGGGTTCTAACACCAGACCGGCCATAAAGTCGCAGTATTGCGCACAGGTCGCTTGGCGGGGAGCCTCCAGATTCAGTCCCCGTTCCTCGACCTTGGCCTGGAACCACAACAGTTCATCCTTGAGGGCGACCAATCCCGCCAGCAACACATCGAGGTGATGATCGGGGGCGGCAGACAGCATTTTGCCGACCATGCGGGTGAACGCTTTGACGAAGAGATAGTCCTGCACCAACCAGGTATTAAACTGGGCCGTGGTAATTGTCCCTGCCTGACAGCCCGTGAGAAAAGAATGCACCGTGGCCCGTTGCCAAGCCTCAGCATGAATGGTCACCAAGTCCTTGCAGGTCAGAGTCATCGCTACATCCTGATTGTTGATGTCGCCCCTCACTCTATAGCAATAAGGAAACCCAAGCAAAAGGAAACCCAGCAAAAGAAGGCCGGGGCCGCGAACAGACCTCGATGGCGTTTTCCCAGCGCCGTCAGGCCAGAGACGGAGCAGGATGGGGGCCGTTACCAGGCATAATGCGTGCATAATGAATGACTGTGCCCAGCATGATCCTGTGCCCAAGCGTTTGTTCTATAGCCCATCACTTAGCCAATTCTGGAGTGCCCCATGCGCCTGTCTCAAATGCTGTTTGTCACCCTGCGGGAGGATCCGGCAGAGGCGGAGATCCCCAGCCACAAGCTGCTGCTACGGGCGGGCTACATTCGGCGGGTGGCCAGCGGAGTGTATGCCTATATGCCGTTGCTGTGGCGGGTGTTGACTAAAATCTCCGCCATTGTGCGGGAGGAAATGAACGCAACCGGGGCGCAGGAATGTTTGCTGCCGCAGCTTCAGCCCGCCGATCTCTGGCGCGAATCAGGCCGATGGGAGACCTACACCAAGGCCGAGGGGATTATGTTCTCCCTGGTGGATCGGCGTCAGCAGGAAATGGGGCTTGGCCCCACCCACGAGGAAATCATCACGGCCATTGCGCGGGATATGATCCGCTCCTACCGCCAGTTGCCCCTACATCTGTACCAAATTCAAACCAAGTTTCGCGACGAGATCCGGCCTCGGTTTGGCCTCATGCGCGGGCGCGAGTTCATCATGAAGGACGGCTACTCCTTCCACCCCGACGAGGAAAGCCTGAAACAGACCTATCAAGAGATGTACACCGCCTACAGCACCATTCTGCGTCGCTGTGGCCTCAAGTTTCGGGCAGTGGATGCCGACTCTGGGGCCATTGGCGGATCGGGGTCTACGGAATTCATGGTGCTGGCCGATGCCGGGGAAGACGAGGTGCTCTACACCGAGGACGGTATCTACGCCGCCAACGTGGAAAAGGCGATCTCCCTGCCCGCCGAGGCCGAACCCTCTCGCTTCAAAACCTTTGAGAAGCTCGATACCCCCAACACCCCAACCATCGAATCCCTGGCGCAATTTCTCCAGTGTTCGCCCACCCAGATCGTCAAAAACGTCCTGTATCAGGCTGTGCTGGATAACGGCAAAACCCTGCTGGTGATCGTCAGCCTGCGCGGCGATCAGGACGTAAACGACGTTAAGCTCACCAATGAACTGACCAAACTGGCCCCCAACTACGGCGGCACCGCCGTCCTCGCCTTGACCGTGCCCGATGAAGAGGCCCAGCGCCAATGGGCTGCTAAACCGCTCCCCCTGGGCTACATGGCCCCCGATCTGGGGGATGACTACATTCAGTCCGGCCTCAAAGATTTGGAACCTAAGTTTCTCCGGCTGGTAGATCAAACCGCCATCGCCCTGACGGGGTTTGTCACCGGATCAAACGAGTCGGGTTTTCACGTCGTTGGGGCAAACTGGGGACAACACTTCCCCCTGCCAACCCTTCAGGTGGATGTGCGGAAGGCAACGGCGGGGGATCGGGCGGTGCATGATCCGGGCCAACCGTTGCAAACGGCCCGAGGCATTGAAATCGGCCACATTTTCCAGCTTGGCACCAAGTATTCCAACGCCCTGGGAGCCACCTACACCAACGAAAACGGCGACCACGTGCCCCTGGTGATGGGCTGCTACGGCATTGGGGTCTCGCGCCTCGCCCAGGCGGCAGTGGAGCAGTCCTACGACAAAAATGGTATCGTCTGGCCCCTCGCCATTGCCCCCTACCATGCCATTGTGGTCATCCCCAACATCGACGACGAACGCCAGGTGGAGGCCGCCGCTCAGATTTACACCGACCTCAATGCGGCTGGTGTGGAAACCCTGCTGGATGACCGCGATGAACGAGCCGGAGTCAAGTTCAAGGACTCGGAACTGATTGGCATTCCCTACCGCATCGTGACCGGACGCGCCTTGGCCGACGGTTTCGTGGAAGTGGTGGATCGATCCACCGGAGAAGCCGAGGAAATCGCCCTGGAGGCCGTGGTCGATGTTATCAAGGATCGAATTCGCAGCGCCCTCAGGGCAGAATCTAGGGGATAACCACCGTGGAGACCTCGGTATGGGTGTCTGGAATAGCCCTAGCCCAGTGGCGAAGTCAGGCCCAGGCCGCCGCTCGGGCCGCAGGGATTGACGCCCTAGAGGTGGACTGGCTACTGCGGGCCATCAGCGATGTGGATAGCCTCACCCTGCGCTTCACCCTGTCCCAGCGTGACCGGGTGGCCCTCCAGATTTCCCTGGCCGACCTCGATCAGCGCTGGCAGCAACGCCTCCAGCACCGAGTCCCGGTGCAGTATCTGGTTGGGGAAGCCCCCTGGCGGCAGTTTTCCCTGCGGGTCTCTCCAGCGGTGCTGATTCCCCGTCCCGAAACGGAGCTCATGATCGACCTCGCTATGGACGCGGTGGAACGCAGCCCCCACCGGGAAGCCCTCGCCACTGGACTGTGGGTGGATCTGGGCACAGGCAGCGGAGCCATCGCCCTCGGGTTGGCCGCAGCCTTTCCCAAGGCCCAGATTCTCGCCGTCGATCAAAGCGCCGAGGCCATCGCCATCGCCCAGGAAAACCTGCAACGCTACGGCATGGCCCACCGCATTACCCTACACCATGGATCTTGGTTTCAGCCCTTGGCCGCCTACCGGGGCCAAATCAGTGCCGTGATCGCCAACCCGCCCTACATTCCCTCCGAGGTGCTGCCCACCCTCCAACCAGAGGTGATCCACCACGAGCCGATCACCGCCCTCGATGGCGGCCACGATGGCCTCGCCGATCTCCGCCTCCTCGCCCATCAAGCCCCAGATTACCTAAAGCCCGGTGGCCTGTGGCTAGTGGAAATGATGGCCGGTCAGGGGGCATCGGTCAGCACCTTGCTCAGCCAAACCGGATCCTATCGAGACATCCAGGTGATTGAAGACCTCGCTGGCCTGGATCGCTTCACCCTGGCGTTTCGCCGTTAAGGTTTCAGGGGTCAGGTCTCCTCACCCCTACCTGGCCCGAATGCGGTAGGGGCGCGGTTTCCTCACCCGGTGCCGCATCTTTGGTCAGCCAACCCGCATTCGCCCTGATCCAGTCGCAGGGCCAGCATCCCCCCTAGGGAAAGGACAGGCGAGCCATCCGTTCGCCCTGAGCTTGTCGAAGGGCAAGCGCTATGGGGAAAGTCTGGTTGACTGACAAAACTAGCTAGAACCCGTATCTGTCCAAGGGTCAGGAGACCTGACCCCTACATGACCCAAATGCGGTAGGGGCGCGGTTTCCGCGCCCGGTGTAGAATCTTTTGTCAGCCAACCATAGGGAAAGTAGGCGGGGCCTGATGGGTCGATTAGGCTTGCTATATTGAGTTCACTTTGGCAGGCTCAACAACAGCCATGTAAAATAGCCAGTTCAAACCGGTAAGTAAGGGATAAATATCCGTGGAGAATCTGATTCAGTGGCTCACAACAGCCCAGGACATGCTCGCCACTTTTGGGATCAACGCCCTGGTGGCCCTCGCTATTTTCATCATTGGTCAATGGATTGCAAAGATCATTGGCCGCACGGCTAAAAAGGTGATGACCCACCGAGGGGTAGACCCAACACTGATCAATTTCACCACCAGCCTGATCTACTATTCCGCCTTGGCCTTTGTGGTGATTGCCGCCCTCAATCGTTTGGGCATTCAAACGGCCTCTTTAGTTGCGGTACTGGGGGCAGCCGGTTTAGCCATTGGCCTTGCCCTCCAGGGGTCGTTGTCCAACTTTGCCGCCGGGGTGTTGATCATTATTTTCCGGCCCTTCAATGTGGGGGATATGATTGAGGGAGCAGGGGTTTTTGGGCGAGTTGACGCCATTCAACTCTTCACCACGACAATTATTACGCCCGACAACGCCACGGTGGTTGTGCCCAACACCAAACTCAGTAACGACAACATCACCAACTTTACGACCCAGCCCACCCGCCGGGTAGAAACCATCGTCGGGATTAGCTACAGCGACAGCATTGAAAAAGCTCGCCTTGCCATTCTGGATGAACTATCCAAGGATGCCCGCGTGTTGAAAGATCCAGCCCCAGCGGTTAATGTGGCCGCCCTAGCCGACAGCAGCGTAGAGTTACGGATTTGGCCCTGGACAGAAAATGGGGATTTCCTGCCCGTGCGGCTGGCCCTGCCAGAACTGATCAAAACCCGCCTAGATGCAGAGGGTATCACCATCCCCTTCCCCCAGCGCGACGTTCATACGTTCCAGCACAACTAGTGCAGTGTCAAGCCTAAGCAATTAGTAGGGCTTCGACGGTTCGGCAGGCTTACCGCTCAGCCCGAACCTGCCGTTTACGGTCGTCCCGAGCTGTGAGCTATGCGCTATGAGCTTGTCGAATAGTCAAAGCGTCGAAGGGCTTTAAGGATATCTGCAACCCTAAACCTTAACCCTGACAAGCCACTAGGCGCTATCCCTAGGCGCGGGAGACATCCCGCTGGGGCTGGGGTTGGGGCTGGTTGGGGGTGTAGAATTGCCCCCACACCTGCTCGGCCTGGGCGGACGGGGCCACCCACTGGGCCAAAAACTGCCGCAGCCAGTGTTCCACCGACTGCCGATAGAGACGGTGATGACTGATATGGTGAACGCGGTGCTGGGCACCGGGGTAGGTGAGTTGGTCGGCCCCCTCCGTTGTCCAGTGATTGACCATGGTGGTGGTAATTTCGGGATGAAATTGCAGACCAAAGGCTTTTTGATAGCGAAAGGCTTGATGGCTAAAGGTGCTGCCCTTGGCGAGGAGGTGGGCACCCTGGGGTACCTCAAAGCCCTCCTGGTGCCACTGATAGACCACCATGGGCTGGGGTAAGAAAGATCGCCCCGCTGGTGTCGGCACAATGGGGTAGTAGCCAATCTCCCGCAGGCCGTCGGGATGGGGGGCCACCGTTGCCCCCAGGGTACGGGCTAACAACTGTGCCCCCAGGCAGATCCCGAGGTAGGGTTTTTGGGCCGCTAACACTGAGGGAATCCAGTCGAGTTCTTGGCGAATGAAGGGCAAATGGTCGTCGTTGGCGCTCATGGGGCCACCAAACACGATGACGGCACTGTGGTGATCTAAGGTTGGCGGCAGGGTCGCCCCCATGGCTGGGCAACGAAGGTCTAAGCAATAGCCCATCTCGGTCAAAATGGCCCTCACTAATCCAGGGTTTGAGGTGGCCTGGTGAACTAGGGTCAAAATTGGCAGCGGTGAGCGTTTGAGGGACATAAACCTGAAATCAAGGGGCCAAGGGTAATCAGCCGCGTTGGCGGGGTGAAATGATCAGATCGTTCCCCGGCGGCTTGTCCTCCTTACCTTAGCCTAAGCCCTTGCCCGAAACAGCGCACCCCGAGCCAATCCAGACGTTTTGCTTGGGCAAGCGTGACCTAAGCCCCCTCCCAGGCTGCTGTGGAATCAGCCCTCAGCGGTAGGGGCGGGGCGAGGATCAAAGGGGAATTTCATCGATGCTATCGATGGTGGGAATGGGGGCCAACAGCAAATCCGCTGAGATCCCAGCCCGCTGACAGCGCAGGGCAAAGGGACAGTGAAGACAGTGGCCTTTGGCCGCTTCTACCTGGGGGAATTGCTTGGCCGCCAAGAGTTCGTCCAAATAGCGGGTTAATCGGTGGAGATCGCGGGCCGTGGCGCGGTGCTTGTTCGGTGAGTAGGTCAGGGTGATGGAGCCCGGGCGATTCGCCGCCTTAGGCGTTCTCTCTGAGGGGGGCGGCACAAACCAGTAGGTCATCGACAGTTGGCTGGGTTCGAGGTCGGTGGTTTCCGCCAACACATAGAGATAGAGGCGGGTTTGCCAGTCCTGGGTGATCTGAGCCTTCCTGGGCCGCTGGCGGTAGGTTTTCCAATCAATAATTTGGCCGCTGTGGGGCGTCAGGCGCAGCAAGTCGTAGACCACCGTCAACTCATAGGCACCCCAGCCGAGGCTGCGGCGGTGTTCGCTTTGGCGGAGGAATGCGGGTTCCGTGGGGTCGCTGTCCGGGCCAAACCAGTCGGGGGCTTGTTCTTCTAAGGATTGGATCGCCGTAGCCAGTTCAGGATTCTGGGCCAACAGCGGATCCAGGGAAAGGCCCAGTTCTCGCTGCTGCATGGCCAGGTGAAAGCGGGTACCCCAGCGCTGGCGTTCCAGTCTTTCCGGATCCTCCGGGGCTGCCAGTTGATCGAGGTAGCTGTACTGCAACCGCCGGGGGCAGATCTCCAACAGTTTTAGATGTCCCTGGGTCAAGGTCACCAATGACATCGCACCAATCCTCCCCTCCCATCGTTACGGTTGATTTTAAGGGTGACGCTTTCCGAGTAGTATGGAACAATGCCCAAAATTAAGTAGCCTTAATGCCGGGGCTAGCTATCCCGTAGGTTTAATTCGGATCGCTAGGTGATAAGGTTCTCTATTGTCCATCATTTTCCAGGAGAGGCGTAGGAGTCCTATGAGCGCAGAGGTTTTTGATAAGGTTCAGAAAATCGTCAGCGAGCAGCTTGGCGTAGACGAAGCTGAAGTGAAGCCCGAAGCTAGCTTTGCCAACGATCTGGGCGCAGATTCCCTGGATACCGTTGAGCTGGTCATGGCTCTGGAAGAAGAATTCGGTATCGAAATTCCCGATGAAGCCGCCGAGGGCATTGCCACGGTTCAAGACGCGGTGAACTTTATCGTTGAAAAGGCCGCCTAGGCCCAGCCTCCTCGATGTCTAGGGCCAGTTTCACTCAAGCGGTGAAGCAGGTTCCCTAGAATTGCCCCTGCAAACCGTACCGAATCTAGCCTCCGTTGGGCGCTGTCCCTGCGTGGGGCTTGATTTTATTTTTCATCCACCTTTGGTTATGGCCCACTCTGAATTAAAGCGCGTTGTTGTCACTGGCATGGATGCCATCACCCCCATCGGCAATAGTCTGACGGACTATTGGGAGGGGCTGAAGGCAGGGCGGAGCGGCATTGCTCGCATCACCCACTTTGACCCGTCGAACCATGCCTCCCAAATTGCCGGGGAAGTGAAAGACTTTGATCCCACCGCCTTTCTCGACAAGAAAGACGCCAAGCGGATGGATCGCTTTTCCCAATTCGCGGTGATTGCCAGCCAACGCGCCCTTCAGCATTCCGGCCTACAGATTACCGACCTCAATGCCGAACAGGTGGGCACCTGCATTGGTTCTGGCATCGGTGGCCTCAAGGTGCTAGAGGATCAGCAGGAAATCTACCTTACCCGTGGCCCGAGCCGCTGTAGCCCCTTCATGATTCCCATGATGATCGCCAACATGGCCGCTGGGCTAACGGCAATCCACACCGGGGCTAAGGGGCCAAGCACCTGTACCGTCACCGCCTGCGCCGCTGGGTCTAATGCCATTGGCGATGCCTTCCGGCTGATTCAGATGGGCCAAGTGCAGGCGATGATCTGTGGCGGCACGGAAGCCGCCGTAACGCCCTTGGGGGTGGCGGGGTTTGCGTCGGCCCGGGCGCTGTCTACCCGCAACGATGAACCCACCCGCGCCAGCCGTCCCTTTGACAAGGATCGCGATGGCTTTGTGATCGGCGAAGGCTGTGGCATTTTGATTTTGGAAGAACTGGAACATGCCCTCAGTCGTGGAGCCACCATCTACTCCGAAATGGTGGGCTACGGCATGACCTGCGACGCCTACCACATGACTGCCCCGGTTCCCGGTGGTGAAGGCGCGGCCCGCTGCATTCGTCTTGCCCTCAAGGACGCTGGGCTAACGCCGGATCAGGTGAGCTACATCAACGCCCACGGCACCAGCACCGGAGCCAACGACCCCACGGAAACCCAGGCGATCAAAACCGCCCTGGGGGAAGCGGCCTACAACGTGGCCGTCAGTTCCACTAAATCCATGACCGGGCACCTGCTGGGGGGCTCCGGCGGTATCGAAGCAGTCGCCACCTGCTTGGCGATGGCAAACGATGTGGCTCCTCCCACCGCGAATTTGGATAACCCAGATCCCGACTGTGATTTGGACTACGTACCGCACCAAAGTCGGCCTATGCCCATCGAGGTGGCGCTGTCCAACTCCTTTGGCTTTGGGGGGCACAATGTTACCCTAGCTTTCCGAAAGTACCGTAGCTAGAGTTACAAAAGCATAGGTATAATGACCTAAAGATTTAGTATTAGGAGCCGATTTGGGTCGGCCCTACCTGGTGAAGGTGTTGACAATTGCCCGGTTGAACGGTCTGCTGAAGGCGGGGGCAATTGTGGAAACCTTGATCGTTCAAGGTTTGTTGTCGTGTTTGTCTGTTTCGGTTTCGTCCATTCTCTGGTTCACCGTCCGCTACTCCGAATAACCCGTCGTTAAGCTGCTGAAATTATGGCTGTTGCAACCCAATCCTTAGAAGAACTCTGCATTAACTCCATTCGCTTTTTGGCGATTGATGCCGTGGAAAAGGCGAAGTCTGGCCACCCGGGTCTGCCCATGGGTGCCGCGCCGATGGCCTATGTGCTGTGGGACAAGTTCATGCGGTTCAACCCCAAGAACCCCCAGTGGTTCAACCGCGATCGCTTTGTGCTATCGGCGGGCCACGGCTGTATGTTGCAATACGCCCTGCTATACCTGACGGGCTACGACAGCGTGACCCTGGACGACATCAAGCAGTTCCGTCAGTGGGGAGCCCGCACCCCCGGCCACCCCGAAAACTTTGAAACCCCCGGGGTAGAAGTCACCACTGGCCCCCTCGGCCAGGGCATCGCCAACGCCGTGGGTCTGGCCATGGCGGAAGCGCACCTCGCCGCCAAGTTCAACAAGCCCGATGCCACCCTGGTCGATCACTACACCTACGTCATCCTGGGCGACGGCTGCAACATGGAAGGGGTTTCTGGGGAAGCCTGCTCTTTGGCAGGGCACCTGAGCCTGGGCAAGCTGATTGCCCTCTACGACGACAACCACATCTCCATCGATGGATCCACCGACATCGCCTTCACCGAAGACGTGGCCAAGCGGTTTGAAGCCTACGGCTGGCATGTTCAGCATGTGGAAAACGGCAACACCGACCTGGAGGCCATCGCTAAGGCCATCGAAGCCGCCAAGGCCGTGACCGATCGCCCCTCCATGATCAAAGTCACCACCACCATCGGCTACGGTTCCCCCAACAAGCAAGATACCCCCGGCGTCCACGGGGCGGCCCTGGGTGCCGACGAAATCAAGCTCACCCGCGAAAACCTGGGCTGGAGCTACGGCGACTTTGAAATTCCCGCCGATGCCCTCAACCACATGCGGCAAGCCGTGGAGCGCGGGGCCAGCCTGCAAGCCGAGTGGGAAGCCACCCTAGCTGCCTACCGCACCCAGTACGCCGCCGAAGCGGCTGAATTTGAGCGGATGCTCTCCGGTAAGCTGCCCGAAGGCTGGGCCGACAGCCTACCCACCTACACCCCGGCAGACAAGGCCCTGGCCACCCGGAAGAACTCCGAAATCACCCTCAATGCACTGGCTCCGGCCCTGCCCGAACTGATTGGGGGTTCCGCCGACCTCACCCACTCCAACCTGACGGAACTGAAGGTCTCCGGCAATTTCCAAAAGGGCGCTTACGAAAACCGTAACCTGCGCTTCGGCGTTCGGGAGCACGGCATGGGCGCGATCTGTAACGGTATTGCCCTGCACAACTCCGGCCTCATTCCCTACTGCGCCACCTTCCTGGTATTCGCCGACTACATGCGGGCGGCGATTCGCCTCTCCGCCCTGTCCCAGGCTGGCGTCATCTACGTCATGACCCACGACTCCATTGGTCTGGGCGAAGACGGCCCCACCCACCAGCCCGTGGAAACCATCGCCTCCCTGCGGGCCATCCCCAACCTACTGGTGATTCGCCCCGCCGACGGCACCGAAACCTCCGGGGCCTACAAGGTGGCCGTGGAACACCGCAAAACCCCGACCCTGATGGCCTTCAGCCGTCAAAACCTGCCCAACCTGCCCGGGGCCTCCATCGAGGGCGTGGCTAAGGGTGCCTACATTGTGGACGACTGCGACGGCACCCCCGACCTGATCCTGATCGGCACGGGTAGTGAAGTCAGCCTCTGTGTGGAGGCCGCCAAGGAACTGCGGGCCGCTGGCACCCAGGTGCGCGTGGTCTCCATGCCCTGCTGGGAACTGTTCGATGCCCAAGATGCCGCCTACCAAGAATCCGTGCTGCCCAAGGCGGTCACCAAGCGTCTGGCGGTAGAAGCTGGGATCACCATGGGTTGGTGCCGCTACGTCGGCGCGGAAGGTGATGTGATCGGCGTAGATCGCTTTGGGGCCTCCGCTCCCGGCGGCGTCATGCTGGAGAAGTTTGGCTTCACCGTAGACAACGTGGTCAGTCGCGCTAAGGCGCTGCTGGGCTAAGCCCACGGCCTCGGGTGAAGGCTAACGGCTGAGCGATTATTCGCCCTGGCCTGAACCCGAGGATTCCGCTAGAGCAATCCGTATCCAGAATCCCTGTGGGGGTGAGGCTGACCTGAGGACGCTTCACCCCCATTTTTGGGTCTGCATGGTTGGGGTCTGTATTTTTAGGTCATCCACGGAGCATCTGAGGCTAGCGATTCGCTAAAACCTCCCGTAAAATTTTCCTATGGCACAGCAAACCCACTACCAAATCCTCGAAGTTCACGAAACGGCAACCCAGGGGGAAATCAAGCGGGCCTATCGTCGTTTGGCCAAGCAGTTTCACCCCGATAGCCAAACGGAATTGGCCTCCCACGACCACATTGCCCGGATCAACAACGCCTACGAGGTAATTGGCGATCCGGCTCGTCGGGTGCGCTATGACCAAGAGCGCCGGGGCGTGTTAGGGGCCAACCGCGAGGAGGTCGCCCAGCAGCGAACCCAACGTACCGCCGATATGCAGGCGGCCTATCGTCGCCATCGGCAGGCGAGCCAATCCTCCGAAGCCCAGGAAGATGCTTGGCTGAAACTGGTCTATGGGCCAGTAGATCGGCTCACGGGCAAGATTATTTCCCCCCTCAAAACCGAGGTGCGCAAGCTCTCCGCCGATCCCTTCGATGATGAACTGATGGAGGCGTTTCAAGCCTACCTAGAGCAGTGCAACGCTTGGTTAGCCAAGGCCAAGGCCACGTTTCAATCCATGGCCAATCCCGCCAGTACCGCTGGAGTAGCCGCCGACCTGTACCACTGTCTCGGCCAGTTAGAGGACGGTTTAGAGGAAATCGAGCGCTTTACCTACAGCTACGAAACCTCCTACCTGCACACGGGGCAAGAACTGTTTCGCATGGCCCGCCAGTTGCGCCAAGAGGCCAAGGATCGGGTGAAGCGACTGGGGTAATCGGATCGCATTCTAGGGATAGCGGTTTTCTCCGGTTTGGGTTCGGTATCCCCATCCCCCGAGGGTTGAGTCTTTGTGGAACAATTTTGGTGGAACAATTCTGAAGGATGCCACCCACGGCCATGCCGACTGTTATGGGTCATCGTTGTGCGTAAAGGAGCTTAATCCGTTGAATCCAAGACGTTTGAATCTAGGACGGTTTACCCAAAATCTCCTCCGTCAGGATCTGTGGATATCGCTCAAGCGCTGGCTGGTGGTGGGATTAGCGATCTTAATCACCTGGGTGGCCATGCCCCTTGATTTGGCCCAGGCCCAGGGTGTCGCTGGCATCGGCAACGAAAGTTTTGTGGCCAGCGCCGTACGCCAGGTGGGGCCAGCGGTCGTACGCATCGACACCGAAAAAACCATCACCCGTCAATCCTCCGATCCTTTCCTAGACGATCCCTTCCTTCGAGACTTTTTCGGTGGTCTTCCTCGCCAACCCCAAGAGGAGCGTCTGCGGGGGCAAGGGTCGGGGTTTATCATTGACGACACCGGCAACATTCTCACCAATGCCCATGTGGTGAATGGCGCAGATCGCGTGGTGGTCACGCTCAAGGATGGCCGCAGCTTTGAGGCCATGGTGGAAGGGGTGGATGAGGTCACAGATTTGGCCGTCGTGAAAATCGACGATACCGATGACGACACGCTCCCCGTAGCCACCCTAGGCGACTCCGACCAGGTGCAGGTGGGTGATTGGGCCATTGCCGTCGGTAATCCCCTAGGCCTAGACAACACCGTAACCCTGGGCATCATCAGCACCCTGAAACGCAGCAGCAATTCCGTCGGCATCCCTGGCAAGCGTCTAGAGTTCATCCAAACCGACGCGGCCATCAACCCCGGCAACTCCGGCGGGCCACTGGTGAACCAGCAGGGCGAAGTCATCGGCATCAACACCGCCATTCGGGCCGACGCCATGGGTATTGGCTTTGCCATCCCGATCAACAAAGCCAAGGACATTAAAGATCGACTGGCTCGGGGCGAGGCCATTGCCCATCCCTACATCGGCGTCCAGATCGCCAACCTAACGCCAGAAATGGCCCAGCGCAACAACGCAGATATTAACTCCGGGATCTACCTGCCTGAAGTGGAAGGGGTACTGGTCATTCGAGTGCTGGAGGGTACCCCCGCTGCCGAAGCCGGCTTGCGCCGAGGCGACGTCATCCTAGAGGTGGATGGCGACCCCATCCGCAGCGCCGATACCCTGCAACTCAAGGTAGAAAACAGCCGCATTGGGGATACCCTGCAACTCACCATCCAACGAGGCGAACGATCCATGACCCTAGATATTCAAACCGCCGAACTCCAAGAGGCAAACTAACCCATGGCTTCCTTATATATCAATGGGTTGAGTGGTTGTTGAGTAGGTGAGGTCTCCCCGTTTCTACAGTTTGATATCGAGCTTGGGGGCCATGTAGTGTTGGGCCATGGCCATGACATCTTTGGCAAATCGGTTCCGCACCTCCTCGGGGCCGATGACGATGCAGGTGGCTCCGTAGCGGCGCACTTTGCGGAAGAACCAGAAGGTGTGGTAAATCTGGCGCACCATGCGGCAGGCTTTGTGGTCGGGGATCCCTTCGTTCCCCACGGCACACACGACGACCTATCCCCTTCACCACAAAAACCCTAGAACGTAGCGATCTAGGGTTTGAGGATGTTTAATGCTTTTCAACGATGTTTCAACGGAAGCGGTGGGATTTGAACCCACGAGGGAAGGTTTACTCCCCTACCTCCTTAGCAGGGAGGCGCTTTCGACCACTCAGCCAC
>JAYKHF010000251.1:0-34933 GCA_035285305.1 Leptolyngbya sp. | reverse complement strand
TAATTAAAGTGCTGTGATCTTTCTGCTGATCGAATCGGGCGACCATAATAACATTAACTGTGTCATTATTTCCGGGATGTGCTCTAAGTGATGGACAAATGTCTGGCATACCGTTATAAATTGTCTTTAATCGCGACGATTTGATTCCTGCCTTAATACCTATATCACGATCATAATTAGAGACACAAATAATACGACTTGACAGAGGGGCAATTAGCCTTTCAATCATCTCATACAAAACACGCTTAGGCTGAGGGACACCCTCTGTAAAAGCCCAACCATGAACAGTAAAAATACAGGGTATATGATTAATTTTTGCAATGATTCGACCAAGAATGCCTGCTTTACTAGAATGAGTAGTGATTAAATCCGGTTGAAATTCTTTTACTACGCGATTAATTAACTCAAGAGTTTTGAGATCCTGCAAGGGCTTAATTGATCTAAACAACGCAGGGCATATCCGAAAAGGAATTTGATTTAATGATAAGTCATCTATGTAGGGGCCTGCCAAGCCAACGAGCACGAGGACTTCGTGTCCATCTTTTATCAATGCTTTACTCAAATCTCTTACATGAACTTGAGCTCCCCCTATTGTATCTGAGCGAGTAATGATAAATAAGATTTTCATGAAAGATCTACAATCCTCTAATATATTAATATCTAGGAATTTTAATCATAAATTTAGGCATTGTTATCGCAGAAAAAACTTTAACTCTTCTGATCTCTGCCATTAGTAAAAGTGGATAGAAGTAAAATAAAGGAGCTAAAGACTGCTTGTATCGAATTGCAGAGCCAGGATTAAATAACCCAAAAGGATAATGGAAGACTAGGGCAACGATGACGGCTGGGATGAATCCAAATATAATCACCGGTCTGTATTTGCTTTCTCTATCAGAAAGCCGAAGAACAAGTCTTAACATATAAAAAACTAACAGGAAAGATATAATACCTTCGATAAAAATAGGGATGAATATTATCTTAGAGAGTGATTCAGACAGAGTTGGTCCAACAATAGAAGTCGGGATTCCCCACCAAATATTTCCAAGGAAGTCACTCAGATTAGACCAGGCAATACCTAATCGGTTACTGTCTGCATCGTATGACAGAAAATATGCTTCCGAAAGTGTCATGACGGTATTCAGAAAATTTATCCATACTCCATAGCTGGCTGCAAGCATTGCCAGGAACACGGCAAAAACTGTTGCAAGTAATGTCCCAGAAACTCCCTGGCTGATCTTAGCTACTTTGAGCTTATTGTCTTGCTTAACTATAGTTCCTATAAATAGGATAAAATAAGGAATAAAGTAATGAGGACGCATTAACAGCCCTACAACTAGAGCGATGGCAACCTGGGGGATATTGATCTTATTAAAAACTAACTTGTCAACGCATGATTTAATTACAATCATGAAGGCTGTAATGGCAATGACTTCTTTTCCCGCGACGCTGCTCCATATAACGAAATGCGGAAGCAGCATACAAGCCCAAAACAGTGATTTATTAGTACATCTATAACTCTTATGGAAAACGTAGTAAGTAACAAAGCCTAAGATTAATGAAGGGATAAGAGTGGCAATAATATCAGGAAATATAGATCCTAGCAAGGCGTAAAACAAATCCGTAAAGCTAGTCCTATTTACTAGATTTTGGGGATTAAAATCTAGTTGTGCAGAAAGATATCGTTCTGCATCGCCTAGAGTTGTTAAGCGACTATAAATATAAAAAGCAAAGAATGTCCCAAACACTCTTATCGCCAAAAGTCTTAGTAGTAATTTAGATTTGAATAAATGCAGTGATAAGTTCATACTCTATTCAGAAAGTATCTCTCTGTAAACTTGCAAATAACTATCTGCCATTCTTTCTAAGCTAAACTTCTCTGCCTGTTGTCGAGCAGCAGGGGCAATCAAACCCTGATTGTCATTTCTAATCATTTGTATCATATTTTCCAAAGCGTTAGCCCATGCAATAGGAGACTCAATTTCATCGATAAGGGTAACAGCCTTTACATTTCTATCTAGAACTTCGCTTAGACCGGGCACATTTGAACCGATTACAGCTATGCCAGTAGAAAGCCCTTCTACAGCCACGAGCCCAAAACCCTCCCAAAGAGATGGAATTAGCTGAATGTCAGCATCGTACAAGTAGCTTTCGACACTGTCACACCAGCCTCTAAGATACACCTTCTCTTGAAGTCCCAGATCAATGACCAGTTTCTCAAGAGAGGTTCGTTCAGATCCTTCACCAAGAATTGTATAGCTCTCAACTTCATCTTTTACATAGGCAATAGCTTTTAAAATAGTGCTAAAGTTTTTTTTCTTAGTCAAGGAACCAACTGAAATCAGCTTTGCCTTTCGCTCTTTAAGCAGAGGACGTTCAACCTGCTTGTAAATACGTGCACCATTTGGAATAGTTATCAGTTTATCACTTAAATTATTGCCAATCCATAAAGTAAGAGACTTCTCAACCCCAGAACTAATGCAAATTATTTTTTTAAATTGCCGATAGAAGACTCTTTCTACAAATCTAGAGAAAGGAACCAATCGTCTTTTATTAAATGTGTCATGCTCAGTGTAAATTAAGTTGGCATCTGAGATTCCTATGAGAGCTAAGATTGTGAAAAAAAATGGCCAGGTTAAATGTGCATGAATAATTAAAGGCTCATCGCTAGTTTTGATGATTTCTTTAAATATTTTTCGCATGTAAAAAATATTTAAAGGACTGCGTGGATTACATCCAATCACTATCTCATTTTTATCAAGATCATAAACTTTTGAATCAGAATATATAACCTTAGAATCTATTTCTTTGTTTTGGAAAATCTTGTGCAGTTCACGCACTAATAATTCAGCGCCGCCACCTTGCGGCGATGAAACTATGTTCACAACTCTTAAAAATTTACATTTATTTAGCGCCATATTCAATAAAAGTAAAGTATCAACCTGGAGCTCTTGCAGATCTATGGTTAAAACCGTATTGAGTGATACGATTAGTCTTTCCTGGGTTCGCTAAAAGGGCCCATTCAAGGTTGAAGTGCAACACCTGCTCAAATCCGCTTGCAGCCATGGATCAGTCACTAGACTCACGAGAAGCTGACTGCCTGACACATCTTTATGCCGCCTCCCAGGGGGACAATTGACAGCGCATGGACTGGATCCTAGAGAACCAGATGCGGTCATAATATCGGGCTTCTGCCTTTTTAGAGGCAAAGCAGGGTTCAGGGTCAACCGTGAATAGGTCGATGGGTTGGAGGAGTGGACGCCCTTTATTGACGGCACCTCTGAGCCAGCGGAGGCCGATGTTGAGATAGCTGATGCCCCGCGTCCAATGGGGGTCAACCTGAGCCCGGAGGCCATCGAGTTGAACGGCCATGCCTTGGGTGGTGCCATAGAGGATGGCGACAGCGGCAACGAGGTAGAGGCGTTCAAGGGCTTGAGCGGAGCGGATACCGGAGGCTTCGAGGTCAAAGACGCCTGACTTTGAATCGAGGAACAGTTCCTCAATGCGAAACCGCAGGGCGTACTGCCAGAGGGTATCGAGGGTGGGGGGTTCATCGGTGATGACGGCCCACGGTTCCTGGACGCCTTTGACGTTGGCTAGAACGAGGTTGCAGCGCCAGCGTCCATCCACCCACAGCCCAATCCCCTCGTAGAATCGAGCCTCCCCCTTGGGAGGCCACAGGGTGCCCACTTCGACGGGAGGACGGCGGAGGCCATGCACGATGACATCGCTGGGCAAACGTAACGCGTAGTGCCATCGACAGTCGCTGAGCCACGCCAGGAGGTCATGGTTGGCAAACCCTCGGTCGGCTAACACCATCACATCGGGATAATCCTGCAACAGCCGATGGGCCAACCGTAGCAGCGGCAGATAGCGGTTCGCACTGACCGTGGCACTAGGATGCTCCAACACCCGCCACAGCAGCGGCACCGCTCGTCCGCAACAGGTCACCGACAGGTGAATCATGCAATAGCGGTTCCACAAGACCGTCGTATCCAGCGCCAGATAGAGTCGCCGTCCCTTCCACCGATGAAGGGCCGCCAACACCAACGGCACGTACAGACTTTTGATTCGCACCCGACGATTGCCCATAAACCGTTGCCACCGTCGTTCGACGCTTTGCGCCTGTCGGGCACGACTCGGCACATAGGACTCCCATTCCGGCAGACTCAGCTTGCTGCTGCACACCAAGGCCGTTACCATCCAGGCCAGGGCCTTGAGGTGCCGCAAATCCCGGCGATGGCTATATTGACGCAGCAAGGACAGCACTTGATCATAGAGACAGGTGGTGGATGACATGGCACAGACCCTGAGATACGCAAATTCCAGCGTCTCATGTCTCCTCACCGTTTCCCCCTCGCAGCACGAGGTTTCAAGCCTTTCACCCACTTCTGTCAGGCAGTCGGGAGTCGGGAGTCGGGAGTGGGGGGTCGGGGGTTATTGGCTGCTCCATCGGCCTTCGGGAAGCCATTGGCCACCGAGGGCTTCGACCTGTTCCCGGGTCATGGCATAGACCCAGGCCTGGGCGAGGAAGGTTTGATCGGGGGTGTAAATGGTGTGCCAAATGCGCAGATATTCGCTCTCCTGGGGATGTTCCGGGTAGAAGGATTCAAAGGCATCCAGATTGGTGAGGGCGGCGGTGTTGGAGAAGGTGAGTAAGGATCCCTCCACCCAGCCAGATTCTAGGGTGAGGGCCGGATAGCCCAGGGACAGATCGTAGAGCCGACCGGGAGCCAGAGCCCTTTGCTGCTCGATAATGTAGGGTTCGCAGAAGCGCTGAAACGCCGCTTCCCCTGGCTGGAGCGTGCCATAGACAAAAACTTGACAGGTAATTTTATGGTTGCCTTCCCCTGGGCCTTGGTTTGCGGTCATGGTCTTAATCCGTTTGTATAGTGCTTGTATAGTGCTGCTTTGCCGCGAATTGATACCAGATTACCCATCTTAGGGTACCGAATGCATCGACCTCGACTCGCGGATCCCCCAGGGCGTTGTCCCTGATGGGCTGACACAACCTGCCAGAACCCAGATTCCTCAAAGGGTCAGGAGACCTGACCCCTACATAGCCCAAATGCGGTAGGGGCGAGGTTTCCGCGCCCGGTGCAGAATCTTTGGTCAGCCAACCAGGCGTTGTTCATCAAGACCTTGACCCTATCCCCTAGGCTAGGACTAGGGGATAGGGTCAAGGTCTAATAACTTTCTGAAGAAAATCAGGATCAGCGAAAGGGTGAGCGTACCCTAACAATACAGAACCCTGGATATCTGGGAAGCATCGCTGGATCCCCGTCGTTGGTCTAGGGATATTTTTCGGAGACCTTGAGCGGGAAGGAAACGGTCGGCTATGGCGATCTACGGTCTGAGCTTCATTTTTGGGGGCAT
The DNA here is from genome assembly GCA_035285305.1 of Leptolyngbya sp. Taxonomy (GTDB): domain Bacteria; phylum Cyanobacteriota; class Cyanobacteriia; order Phormidesmidales; family Phormidesmidaceae; genus Nodosilinea. The sequence continues at coordinate 29,560 of JAYKHF010000251.1, read as the reverse complement.
CTTTGTGTTGCTGGCGGCGATTGGCGGCTTGGATGGGGCCGATATCGACACCGACTTTGACCTCGACCTCGACTCCCCGGTGCCCGATCCCCTCGACGATGTCGATGTGGGCACCCAGATCGACCAAACCCTCACGGCCCTCCGGTCTCGCTGGTGGCTGCCCCTACTCAGCCTGCGCTTTTGGACCTTTGCCCTCTGCTTCTTTGGCCTCACCGGGCTGCTGATTACCCTGCTCACCCCTAGTCTGTCCCCCTGGTTGACCGGGTTGATTGCCATGGGGATGGGGATTTTTTGCGGCTGGGTCGCGGCGGTGGTGCTGCGTTCCCTCAGCCGCCAACCCATCAGCAGCATGGTGAAACCAGAATCCCTCATTGGCCAAGTGGGCGAGGTGGAGATCCCCTTCGACCAGGCCAGTCGGGGCAAGGTGAAGATTGTCCTAGGCGATTCCACCGTCAGCTATTTCGCCATCACCCAGGAGGAACGGGCGTTTGCCCTGGGGGACTCTGTCCTCGTGGTCGGCATGGAGCACGGCAAGCTGTGGGTTGCTTCAGCGGAGGAGGTGGGGGATTAGGGAGTCGGGAGTCGGGAGTCGGGAGTCGGTCTAAGCTCCCCAAAGGAGAAGGCCAAAGCGTAGGGTGCATTCGCGAAGCAATGCACCTTTGAAAGCGTAGAAGGCGTAGGGTGCATTCGCGAAGCAATGCACCTTTGAAAGCGTAGGGTGCATAACTAGCGTCAGCCATGCCCGAAGGGCTACACACGACGTAATGCACCAATTCTAGGAGTTGCTCAGCGAGGTTGGTTATGGCAGATGGGATGAATCCAGTAGAAACGGTTGTGGCGGCGGAGGCGTTGCCACCAGATCCAGCGGTGCCCGTTGTGACGCAGTCGGTGGGCGGCGGGGCTATGGCATTTTTGATTTTTGTGGCGTTGATCACCATTTGGGGGGTAAATGCCCTGGTGCAAATCTGCGACCCCAACAAGATTTTGATTATCTCGGGTCGCAAGTATCGTCGGGCCGATGGCCAGGTGGTGGGCTATCGGGTGATCTACGGTGGACGCACCTTTCGGGTGCCGATTTTGGAAACGGTGCGGATCATGGATTTGACCACGATGCCCGTGCCCATTGAGGTGACCAACGCCTACGCCAAGGGGGGCACGCCTTTGGATATTCAGGCCATTGCCAATGTCAAAATTGCCCGTGACGAAACCCTGGTGGGCAATGCCATCGAGCGGTTTTTGGGACGAGGACGGGAGGAAATTTCGCGGGTGGCGCGGGAAACGCTAGAGGGTAATCTGCGCGGCGTGGTGGCTACGCTGACGCCGGAGCAACTGAATGAGGATCGACTTCAGTTTGCCGAGCGCATTGCCAGCGACGTGCAGAACGACCTAGCCAAGCTAGGACTGCAACTGGATACGTTGAAAATCCAAAGCGTGGCGGATCAGGTAGACTACCTGAACTCCATTGGGCGGCGACAAATTGCCACCGTGGTCAAGGATGCGGAAATTGCCGAATCCAATGCGGTGGCGGAGGCCGAACAGATTGAAGCCGACAGCAGCCGCGAGGCCGAGGTGGCCCAAACCCAGGCCTTGACGGCAATTCAGGAAAAGGAAAACGAACTGCGCCGCATCACCGCCGACGTGGAAAAGCAGGCCCGCATTGAGGAAGAGCGCACCCAGGCCGCCGCTGCCGAAGCCAAGGCCAGAGCCCAGCGGGAACTGCAAGCCATTCGCGCCGAGCTAGAACAGGCCCGCCTAGAGGTGGAAAAGGTGTTGCCCGCCCAGGCCCAGCGTCGCGCCCAGGAATTTCAGGCGAGGGGAACCTCGGCCAGCCTGGAGGAAAACGCCAAGGCCGCCGCCCAGGCCAGCGAACTGCTGGTGCGGGTGTGGCAAGACACCGGGGTGGATGCCTCGGAGCTATTTCTGGTGCAGCAGCTCGAAATGGTGCTTCAGGAGGCGGGGCGCATCCCCGGTCGGCTGCATTTGGGCCATGTGAATGTGATCGACAACGGCGACGGCAAAGCCATGGCCTCCCTGCTGAACGCCTATCCCGAAATGGTGAAGCAGTTTCTCCATCAGTCCGAGTCGATTCTGGGCATTCCCCTCACCCGCAGGGCCGATGCGTCCCCAGCATCGGCCAGCCCCCGGCTTGCCCCTGCCCCGGTGGCCCCAACCGTGCCAGAACCCAACACGCCACCGCCAGAAGCGTAGGCTTGGTGCATTAGAACCGTAGGGTGCATTCGCGGCGTTATCACTGGCAGCACCCAAGTCCCTGCCATTCGCCGCAATGCACCAAGTCCCTACGCGCCAATCGCCAATCTTGGTGCATTGCTTCGCGAATGCACCCTACGCACCAATCTTGGTGCATTGCTTCGCGAATGCACCCTACGAATCAACGCCAAACAACCAATATCCAATCGCTGATTACCGACAACGAATAACTCTCTGGAGGAAGACTCATGGGCTTGATTTTTGCTTTGCTGGTCGTGATGTTTGGGGCGACGGGTAGCCTCATCTTGGTCATTCGCAATCTGTATTACATTTGCCAGCCCAGTGAGGTGCTGATTTTTGCGGGAGATCGGCGCACGGTCAGCGATGGGCGACGGGTGGGCTACCGTTTAGTGAAGGGCGGCAGCAGCATCCGCAAACCCCTGTTGGAAAAGACGTTCCGCATGGAACTGACCAACATGATCATCGAACTGCGGGTAACGAATGCCTACTCGAAGGGCGGCATTCCGTTGAATGTGGACGGGGTGGCCAACATCAAAATTGCTGGGGAAGAACCCGCCATCCACAACGCGATTGAGCGACTGCTGGGCAAAAGCCGAGAGGATGTGGAAAAAATTGCCCGGGAAACCCTGGAGGGCAACCTACGGGGGGTGTTGGCCAGCCTCACCCCAGAGCAGGTGAATGAGGACAAAATGGCCTTTGTGCAAAACCTGCTGGATGAGGCCGATGACGACCTGGCCCAACTGGGGCTGATTTTGGATAACCTGCAAATCCAAAATATCTCCGATGATGTGGGCTATCTCAACTCCATTGGCCGCAAGCAGCGGGCTGATCTCCTGCGCGATGCCCGCATTGCCGAGGCCGAAGCCAAGGCCCAATCGGCCCTGCAAGCTGCCGAAAACCTGCGCCGCACTTCCCTGCGCCAAATTGAGGCCAAAATTGCCACCACCCGCGCCGATGCCGACCGACGGTTACAAAATGCCCTCAGCCAGCGCCAAGCGGCCATTTCTGAGGCCGAAGCGGAAATTGCCGCCGAAGTGGCTCGCACGGAGGCCGCCCTAGCGGTACAGCGAGAACGGCGTAACCAGGTGGAACAGCAGCTTCAAGCCGACGTGATTGCTCCCGCCGCCGCCGCTTGCCAGCAGGCCCAAGCCCAGGCCAAGGGGGACGCCGCCAGCATCATTGAAGATGGTCGCGCCCGGGCGGAAGGTCTCCGTGCCCTGGCCGCCACCTGGCAAGCCGCCGGAGACAACGCCCGGGAAATCTTCCTGTTCCAGAAGCTTGAGTCCCTGCTCTCGAACTTGGTGGATACCATCCCCGATGTGGCGGTGGAGGAGATCACCGTGATCGACGCCAGCGGCGGCACCAACGCCACAAAACTGGCCTCGTTTCTGGCCCAGGTGAAGCAAGGCGCAGGGATCGACCTTGGCCAAGCCCTGCAATCCCTGGGTTCCCAAGCGGATCGCCTACCCCCCGATGCGTCCTAGGTTCCTGGGGTGGATCTAGGGCCGGGGTTAATGGCCGGCCATGCGATGGCCAATTTCCTTCACATCGGCGGTTTCGATGGGGCTGTCGTAGGTGAATTGGCCTTCGCTCATCACCAGGATGCGATCGCTGAGTACCAGCAGTTCATCCAAATCTTCGCTCACCAGCAGCACCGCCACCCCTCGGTTGCGGGCCTCGACGATGGCGCTATGGATAAAGTCCACCGCCGAAAAATCGAGGCCGAAGCAAGGGTTCGCGGCGATCAGCAGTTGAATATCTGGGGAAGACAGCTCGCGGGCGAGGACGGCGCGCTGGACATTCCCGCCGGACAGATTTTGGATGGGCGTATCGGGGGAGGGGGTTTTGACGGAAAAGGCGTGAATCAATTCCTGGGCGGCATGGCGAATGGACTTCAGCACCAGCCACAGGTTCCACTTGGCATGGGGTGGACGATCAAAATTGCGCAGGGCCAGGTTTTCCGCCACGCTCATCCCCGGCACACAGGCATTGCGCAGGGGTTCCTCCGGCAGGGCAAAGACTCCTAGACGGGCCATCTCGGCGCGGGTTGCGCCGTAGCGGTTGCCGTTGACCTCGATCTGGCCTCGGGTGGCGGGGCGTTGACCGGCCAAGACCTCCACCAGTTCCCGCTGGCCATTGCCCGACACCCCGGCAATACCCACAATTTCGCCGCTGCGGATGGCCAGATTGAGGGGGCCAAAGGCGTCTAGGCCATTATCTTTGTGGGCGGCGAGGCTGTGGAGTTCGAGCATGGGCACAGGGTTGGCGTGGGAAATCTTCGCCATCTCCTTGGTTTGGCGTTCCTCCCCCAGCATCATGTGGGCCATATCCGCCACCGTCAGGTCAGCAACTTGGCCGTGGCCAGCCAGATGGCCCTTTCTCAGCACCGTCACTTCATCGGTGAAGGCCATCACCTCCCGGAACTTGTGGGTGATCAGCAACACACTCAGGTGTCCGGCCTGCACCTCCTCCCGCAACAGCCCCAGCACCTCATCGGCTTCGTCGGGGGTGAGCACGGAGGTGGGCTCATCCAGAATTAAGATGCGGCTTTTGAGGTAGAGCTGTTTGAGAATTTCTAGCTTCTGTTTTTGCCCCGCCGCCAACTGGGCCACAGGGGTGTCGAGATCCACTCGAAAGGGAGACTGATCCATAAAGGCATGGAGGGCCTCATACTCCGTTTTCCAGTGGATCACCGAGCGATGATCGTAGCGGGAGAGCACCAGGTTTTCCGCCACCGTCATCGCCGGAACCGAGGTGAAATGCTGGTAGACCATGCCAATGCCGAACCCATGGGCATCCTTGGGGCTTTTGATGGTGTGGGGCTGGTTGTCCACCAAAATTTCGCCCGCCGTGGGGGCATAGAACCCCATGATGCATTTCACGAGGGTGCTTTTGCCCGCGCCGTTTTCCCCCAGTAGGCCATGAACGGTACCCGGTTTGAGGGTCAGGTTCACGTCTTGCAGCGCAACCAGAGACCCAAAGTGCTTGGTCATCTGGATGACCTGGAGTTCGGGGGGAGTGGTCTTGAGGCTGGGTTCAAGGCGAGAAGTAGTCAAAGTCATGGAACGCCAACGACGAAATGGATGCCGCATCATACCCCCTGGGCTGCGGTCAATGCTGTTAGCAAATAGTCATTTTCAGCCTCAGATCGCACCGCCACCCGGAAGTAATGATCGCCCAACTCCGCAAAACTGAGGCAGTCGCGAATCAATACTTGGCTTTGGCGTAGGAGGGTGTGCTGAAGATCCGTCACGGAACCGGCGGCCCTGACCAACAGGTAGTTGGCGGCGCTGGGGAGGGGCGAGAATCCCCCTAGGGCCGCTAGGTTGTCCCGGAGGGCCTGCCGCGTGGGGGGCAACCAGGCCCAGGTCTGGGCTTGAAAGATCTGATCCGCCACCGCCGCCAGGGCCGCCGCCGCCGCCAGGGTGTTCACGGGCCAGGGGTCGCGCCACCGTTGCCAGCGGTGCAGGCGGTCGGGATGGCCGAGGGCATAGCCCAGGCGCAACCCCGGCAGGCTGTAGAATTTTGTCAACGACCGAAGAACCACCAGGTTAGGATAGTGCTCCACCCAGGGGGCCAAACTTGGAGCGGCGGTCGGGGGTAAAAAATCCATAAAGGCCTCATCCACCACCACCAAACGGAAGTGATCTAGCAGTGGACGCAGGTCTTCTAGGCCAAACAGGTGCCCCGTGGGATTGTGGGGGTTGTTGATTAGAACCCCGGCCTTGGGGGGGGCGGTGGCAACGAGATCCCGGACGCGCAGATCAATCGTGGGAATGGGGGGCGTGGGAATGGGGAGCGTGGGAACGGGGGGCGACAGCGCGGCGGGCGCATCAGGCCCCGGAGTTGGGGGCCACAACGGCCAGGGCGCTATCGTTACCCCAAAGCTACGACAAGCCCGCTGGTAGTCATTAAAGGCTGGGGTCGGCAGGTATAGGGTGGGAGGATCGAGGGAGGCCAAGTCTCGGGCGGCCCAGGTGATGAGTTCAGCCGCGCCGTTGCCCGGTAAAACCCAGTCCGCTGGGAGATGGTGGTGTAGCCCGAGGGCAGAACGCAGATCGGTATAGGCCGGATCGGGGTAGTGCCCTAGGGTGGCCAGGGCAGCCTGGAGAGCCCGCTGCACCGATTCCGGTGGCCCTAGGGGGTTAATACTGGCCGAAAAATCGACCAGCCCACTGGGGGAACAACCTGCGATCTCAGCCGCCCAGGCTAAATTACCCCCGTGGACTGGTCTTGGTTCCAAGCTTGGTTCAGGGAACGGTAGCAAGGCTCGTTACTCGGCCACCTTTTCTTTGAACAGCTTGCCCGCCGAAAACGCAGGTACCTTAGTGGCGGGGATAACCATGGTGTCGCCCGTTTTGGGGTTCCGGCCTTCGCGCTCTTTGCGTTCCCGGCGCTCGAAGGATCCGAACCCGACGAGGGTCACTTTCTTACCTTCGGCCACCGCTTCCATGATGGCGTCGATGGTAGCGGTAATCACGGAGTCCACATCTTTTTTGGTGATTTGCTTATCCAGACTGGCGGAGGCTTTCTCGGCTACCTTATCAATCAGTTCGCCTTTGTTCATATTGTCTCCTAGGGAAAAAGGAACAGAAGTGGGCTGTGGCCCGAGGGGAGCCCTCACCCTGCCGCTGACCCGTGGCCCACATCGGCAGAAGGGCTGAAACCCCTGTAAACTCAGAATTTCACTGAATCATTCTAAGGGGAACTTTCCTAAAGTGGATCGCCAAAACCTTTAATTTATGTGGATTTCGGCCATTTTTAAGAAAGTTAACGGCTTTTCCCGCCAAGACTCGACCGACCTGAAAACCCAAGTAAATTCCTGAAACCCTTATTCCATAGGCTTTTAGGCCCTTTTTAGGAGCCGCAAAGGCTGATTCTATCGTGATGCATCGTAACGTGGGCCACCGCCCTGCTATCTCTGGGGGATAGTAGGGCGGTGGTGGGGTGGGGCTAGATAGCCCTCGGTGGGAAAACCCTAGAGTTTGGTGTGAGCACCGTCGCAGAAGGGGGGATTGGCCGTGTGCTTGCAGGCGCAGAGGGCCACCTGTTTCTCCGCCTCTAGAGTGAACTTCATGGGCGTGAAGTCGGTGCCTTTGTGGCCCCCATCGCAAAAGGGCTGGTTGGCAGATTGGCCGCAGGTGCACCAGTAGTAGTCTCCGGCTTCCAGGGTCATGACAACGGGCTTGGTATCGGCAATAACGGGTTCAGCCATGGTGATTTCTCTCTAAATAACAGTGGACAAACGAAACAGTGGACAAACGAACGGGACAAGGGCCTAGGGGCTGCGTAACGCCCGATCTAGGCCGCCATATCAAACAGCAGGAACTCGGTTTCGGGGGCGGTGCTAGCGAGGGCGAGGTGATCCAGGTCTTGGATCGCCGCGCCGTCGCCAGCGGTGAGGGCTTGACCGTTGAGGGTAATCGCCCCTTGAGCCACCTGAAGCCAAGCAATCCGGCCCTCGGCCAGGGTGTGGTTCACGGCCTCACCATCCCCCAGCACAGCGCTGTAAAGGCTGACATCTTGGTGAATCGTCACCGATCCGTCGCGGCCATCCTGGGAACCTATCAGGCGCAGACGGCCCTGCTTTTCCTCCGGGGCCATGTAGATTTGCTCATAGCCCGGATCGATGCCGTTGGTGGCAGGCAGCAGCCAAATTTGCAGCAAATGCACGGTTTCTGTATCCGAGGCATTGAACTCGCTATGCAGAATGCCCGTGCCCGCCGACATCCGCTGCACATCCCCCGGGCGAATGATGGAACCATTGCCAATGCTGTCCTTGTGCTCTAGGGAGCCAGACAGCACGTAGGTGACAATCTCCATATCCCGGTGGCCGTGGGTGCCAAAGCCTTGGCTGGGGCTGATCTTGTCTTCGTTGATCACCCGCAAAGGCCCAAACCCCATGTGCTGAGGATCGTAGTAGCTGCTAAAGGAAAACGAGTGCCGTGTATCCAGCCAGCCCAAGTTGGCCGATCCCCGCTCACTCGAGGGACGAATCGTAATCATGACGACACCTCCGAAAACATCCAGGGAGCCAGGGCCTGAGCGCTGGTTTTGCCCCCATCGTTACCCTAGACTGAATCCCCAAAAAAGACAATAATCATTTTTATGGACAGATTGTCTCCATAATTGCGACAATCCTAGAATCTGTCCCGCCCAATTCCCGAGGGCGGGGAAACCCCGCCCCTACCCGACTCCCGAGGGTGGGGAAACCCCGCCCCTACCCCATTCCCGAGGGCGGGGAGACCTCGCCCCTACCCCATTCCCGAGGGCGAGGAGACCTCGCCCCTACCCGACTCCCGATTCCCAACTCCCCACCCCCCGCCATGGACAAATTCGAGAGCCTCCGCGCCTTTACCCAAGTTGTCGAATCCGGTGGTTTTGCCGCTGCGGCCCGCAAAATGGGGCTTTCTCGGTCGGCGGTGAATAAGTTAGTCATCCAACTGGAAGACTATTTACAAACCCAATTGCTGCACCGCACCACGCGGCGGGTATCGGCTACGGCCACCGGGCGGGCGTTCTATGAGCGCTGCGTGAATATTTTGGCGGATTTGGAATCGGCGGAATTGGCCCTCTCCCACTTGCAGGCGGAACCGAGGGGCCATCTGCGGGTGAATGCGCCTATGACCTTTGGCACCCTGCACCTGGGGCCGCTGCTGGTAGAGTTTATGGCCCAATATCCCGATTTACAGGTGGAACTGAGCTTGAATGACCGCTTCATTGACCCCGTTGATGAGGGTTTTGATGTCACGGTGCGCATTGCCCCCGATCCCGGGTCGGCCAGTCTCATTGCCCATGCCTTGGCCCCCTGCCCGATGGTGATCTGTGCCGCCCCGAGCTACCTCCAGCGGCGGGGGGTGCCCACCCATCCCACCGATCTAGAACACCACGACTGCCTCCACTACGGCCATCATGCCCAAGCCAATACCTGGACGCTAACCCATCCCCAGGGCCAGGTGGTGGTGGCGGTGCGTGGCCCCCTGTGTTGCAACAATGGCGAAGTCCTGACGCAAGCCGCCATCGCCGGACTCGGCATCACCATGATGCCCCGGTTCATCCTCGAAGACGCCCTGCAACGGGGGCAACTCCAGCCCATCCTGCCAGATTGTTGTCCTCCGTCTAGCCAGATCTACGCCCTCTACCCCGTCAACCGCCACCTTTCGGTGAAGGTCAAGGCCTTGATTGCATTTCTCCAACAACGATTGTCCTAGGCCATCACCAAGGGCGTCCCTCGTGGGGAAAGAGCGTTCACCCTGAGCCTGTCGAAAGGCGTTCACCCTGAGCTTGTCGAAAGGCCTTCACCCTGAGCTTGTCGTTCGCCCTATGTCCCCCGTGGGGAAAAGCCTAGGGTGCAGCATGGTTTGGCCGTCCATCGGACAGCTTTCCTCCCCGATCTGGGCTTAAAAATAGTCGTATTCGTTGATTGGGTTGGCCGGGTCGGGGGCGAAGGCGAGCCACAGGGGAAACTGAAGCAGCGCCAGACTAATCACCGATTCCGCCTCATCCACCACAATCAGCGGTAGGCCCCCCTCGGCCCGAATGCGTTCGGCGCGCTGGGCGAGGGGTTCTGGCGCATCAAACAGCATCAGGCCTTGGCCCGTGCCAAAATCTCCCCGCGACACCCCCAGGCAGTCTTGCAATCCGCGCCGCCATTCCCCGAGGCGCTCGGGACTGTTGGAGAGAATTAACGTGCGTAGCCGTCCGCTGTAGAGGGCATGGAGGATGGAAATCGCGGCGGAAGCCACCAGCACATTCTGTAAACGGCTGCCCATACTCTTCACCGCCCCCCGCCCCCCTTGGGCGAAGAACCAGTTGGAGACCCGCTCGGCATGGATGGGCTCGAAGGTGCGCCGCAGTTGCCATACGGGGCCATAGTAATCGGGGCGCATCCGGTACTGATCGAGCAAGCTTCGCACCCGGTCGGTTTGGTCTTGGAAGGCACTGGTGGCAAAGCCTAGGGAGGTCGCCTCGGTGGCGGGCTGGTCGGCAGCGGGGGGGCGGGGGCGGCGACCAGCGCTCGATTGGATCACCTCCGGTTCTCGCGGGGGGGCGGCGGCGGGAGCCAGATTCAACTGCTCGGCGGCGGTGGCCAAGTCTTGCAAACTGCCCACGAGGTAATCTTTGAAGCCCTGCACCCGCACCGCTAAATCCTGGGAGGCCCCGGCAAAGGTGGTGCGCATTTCGGCCTGGATGCGCTCCTGACGACGCTCCAGCTTTTCAATATCCAGTTGCAGGGTGCGCTTGCGCTGTTCCAGATCGGCGGTGCCCTGCTCTACCATGCGGCGGAGGTCGGCCTGGATGGTTTTGAACTGATCCTGGGTGAGGCGGTTGTAGGTGGCCTGGAGATCGGCAATGCTGCGTTTGAGGTCGGCCTCCTGCTGCTTGAGGCTATCCATCCGGCTACTCCAGTCTGACCGGAAACCTTCGGAACGCCCCCCCTCCGACCGCAGGCCGTCTAGCTTCAGCCCCTCAGGGCGAGCGTCCTCCATCGGGGGCCTCTCGGATCCTAGGCCCGAGAAATCCACGGATCTAGGCCCCTTCCCCGCATCGCTGGTGCTGCCGTCGGTCAAGGGATCTACGGGGGAAAACTCGTCGGGCATCATGAACCTGCTTTCGTGGGAGAACAGTGGGTTTCTAGGGCTGTGCGAAGTTGGCTAGGGCTGAAGAGCACGGGCAGAAAATGAATACTCTTCACTTCCCGAAAGTAAAACAAAATTGGCACCGGCGACCAAAAAATCTCCCAATGCTCCCACTCGGCGTAGGGAAACTGCCGAATTTGCTTGTCTCCTTGGTAAATGTCTAGGGCGGTTTCGGTAAAGCGTAGCCGCAGGGTAATGGCCTGAATCAGCAAAAAGACGCCAAATAGACCGACCCCACCGCCCAGCCAGGAATTCACGAGCGCCAGCGGCAGGGCTAGCCCAATCAAGGCCAGGGGAATGCGGTAGCTGGGGGCGAGTTCGGTGAAGGCGGGTGCCGATGGAGTAACCGTGGAAGACGGGGGCATAGCCAGGGAGGTAGGACAACTCCTTCAGTATATCGGGCGCGTTCTCTTGGGCACGTTCTCTCGGGCGCGTTCTCTTGGGCGCGTTCTCCATCACGGCGGGTGAGGGCCGATCTCCCCATGGTGGCGTTGCCCCAGCCGCTATCTAACGCCATCACCTCTACCAAAGCCACACCAGCACTCCCCCTGAATGCTTGACGGTTTTGTAACAGTGGGTTACCAATGGCAGCAGAGCCATAGTGTAATCTTTGGCACGGTTGGGGTATCCAACCCGAGGTGTGACGTTTTCCTGAGGCTGCCCGGTCATGATCGGATCGAACTACCTGGGCCATAATCAATGGGAGTTTCGGGTATGGGCACCCCAGCGGCAGCAGGTGGCCATTCGGCTGTTAACAGAGCCAGAGCGAACCGTACCCCTAGGGGTTGAACCCGGTGGCTATTGGGCCTCGGTGGTGGAGGGTGTTCCCCCAGGGACGCTGTATCAGGTGGTGCTAGATGGGGATCTACAGCGGCCTGACCCAGCCTCCCGCTCCCAGCCCCAGGGGGTGCATGGCCCCTCCCAGGTGGTGGATACCCAGGCCTATGCTTGGCAAGACGGGGCTTGGCAGGGGCTTCCCCTAGCGGAGTTCGTACTGTACGAGATCCATGTGGGCACCTTCACCCCAGAGGGCACCTTTGAAGCGATTATTCCCCGCTTGCCCGTCTTGCAAGACCTAGGCATTACCGCCCTAGAAATCATGCCCGTAGCCCAGTTTCCAGGGGAGCGAAACTGGGGCTACGACGGGGTTTATCCCTTTTCAGTACAGCCCAGCTACGGTGGCCCCGACGGGTTGAAACGGCTGGTTGAGGCCTGCCACCAGCGGGGGATGGCGGTGGTGCTGGATGTGGTCTATAACCACCTTGGCCCCGAAGGAAACTACATTGCCGACTTTGGCCCCTATTTCACCCAGCGCTACACCACGCCCTGGGGTGCGGCGCTTAATTTTGATGATGCCCATAGTGACGGGGTGCGCGAGTTGGTGCTGGATAACGTGCGCATGTGGGTGACCGACTTTCACCTCGACGGCCTGCGCCTGGATGCGATTCAAGCCATCTACGACCTCAGTGCCCAGCATATTTTGGCCGAGATGCAGGCGGTGGTGCGCCCCCTCGCCGAGACCCGGGGCTATCCCTGTTATCTGATCGCCGAAAGTGACCTCAATGATCGGCGGGTGATTGCGCCGCCCGATCAAGGGGGCCATGGCCTGGACGCCCAGTGGAGCGACGACTTTCACCATGCCCTGCACACGCGGCTAACGGGAGAAACCGACGGCTACTATGAGGACTTCGGCCATCCCGACCTGCTGGGGAAGGCCCTACATCAGGGCTTTGCCTACGATGGGGTTTACTCCCACTATCGACGGCGACGACACGGCAACGATGCCAGGGATCGGCCCCCCCAGCAATTTGTGGTCTATGCCCAAAACCATGATCAGGTGGGCAACCGCAGGTTAGGAGAACGCCTGAGCACCCTAGTCAGCTTTGAGAGCCTAAAATTGGCCGCTGGAACCGTGCTGTTCTCGCCCTACGTCCCGATGTTGTTCATGGGCGAGGAGTATGGCGAAACGGCCCCCTTTCTCTATTTCATTGACCATAGCGATCCCGATCTGGTGGCCGCCGTGCACGAGGGCCGTCAGCGAGAATTTGCCGCCTTCCACGCCCAGGGAGAACCGCCCGATGCAGCCAATCCTCAAACCTTGGAACAATGCGTTTTGAACTGGGATCGCCATACCGAGGGCAAATCCGGCACCCTCTGGCGGTTTTACCAAGCCCTGCTACACCTCCGAAAACAAATCCCCGCCCTGGGGGTCAGCGATCAGCGCCTGATGGCTCCCCTCGGTTCCCCAGCCTCGGGCATCATTGGCTGGAAACGCTGGCAGCGCCCCTCAGAGGTGCTGATTTTAGCCAATTTCCAGCCTGAATCTGTCCCCTATTGCCCTCGCCTAGGAGGACGCTGGCAGCGCCGTTTGGATTCCGCCAGTGAGGACTGGCTTGGCCCCGGCAGTACGACCCCGGCAACCCTCAGCGATGGCGATGACTGTTGCCTCCCGCCCCATAGCCTGGTGCTGTACGAGCGGGAGGACACGGATTCGTTCAATCAGGAGAGCGACAAAAAATTAGGAGAGTGACAAAGCCCTTGGAATGGCGCAATTCAGCCCTTGAGATGGGGCAGATTGTAACGCCCATGGCCATCGCGGGGGCGGCTTGCCCTGGAGTCCTCCGTGGGGCGTACCTCATAACGCTCTACTCCTACTATTCTCGCCATCGTCCTTTCTATAAATCACCATTGCCGAAAAGAAAAGCCGGAAAGAAAAGCCGGAAAGAAAAGTCTGAAAGAAAAGCGTAGATCTGCCTCCCTTTCGCCATTTGTCGTTTACATAATGGAAGACCCCGGTTGCTCCCTTCCTGATCCTAGGGGCCACAGGGATCGGCAACTCAGGGTCGGTTCCCTTGAGGCAAATCTACGCGAGGAATGATCCAGCATGGCAACGCTCAAAGTTGGTATTAACGGTTTTGGCCGCATTGGCCGCCTAGTGTTTCGGGGTGGTTTACAGAACCCCAACATTGAATTTGTCGGCATTAACGACCTAGTTCCCCCAGAAAACCTAGCCTACCTACTCAAGTACGACTCTACCCATGGGCGCTTTGATGGCACTGTGGAGGCGGCGGAAGACGGCATCATTGTCAATGGCCGGAAAATTCCCTGTATGGCTGTGCGCAACCCAGCGGAACTGCCCTGGGGTACCCTCGGCGCAGACTATGTCGTGGAATCTACGGGCCTGTTTACCACCTTTGACACCGCCTCCCAGCATGTTCAGGCCGGAGCGAAGCGTGTGGTTCTGTCGGCTCCCACCAAGGATCCGGACAAGGTTCACACCATGGTGGTCGGTGTTAACCACGAAACCTACGACCCCGCCAAGGACACCATTGTCTCCAACGCGAGCTGCACCACCAACTGTCTGGCCCCCATCACCAAGGTGATCAACGACAACTTTGGCCTCTCCGAGGGGCTCATGACCACGGTACACTCGGTGACTGCGACTCAGCCCACGGTGGATGGCCCCTCCAAAAAAGACTTCCGGGGGGGGCGAGGTGCAGGGCAAAACATCATCCCCTCCTCCACCGGGGCCGCTAAGGCTGTGACCCTGGTGCTGCCGGAATTGAAGGGCAAACTGACCGGGATGGCCTTCCGGGTGCCTACCCCCAATGTGTCCGTGGTAGACCTCACCTTCAAAACAGAGAAAGCCACCACCTACGAAGACATCTGTGCGGCCATGAAAGCCGCCGCTGAAGGCCCCATGCAGGGCATCCTGGGCTACACCGAGGACGCTGTGGTGTCCTCGGACTTCATCACCGATGGCCACTCCAGCACCTTTGATGCCGGGGCTGGCATTGGCCTGAACAGCCACTTCTTCAAGGTGGTTGCCTGGTACGACAATGAGTGGGGCTACTCCATGCGGGTGCTGGATCTGATGACCTATATGGCCCAAAAAGACGGTATTCTCTAGCGCTCACCCTAATGTCCTGGCCACTAGGGTGAGGAGCGTTGAGCCTTTCTGGCTCCCCTCTCCCTAGTGGGCTGGGAAGTACAGCACGGGATGCCAACTGCGGCGCAGAATGTCGCGGGTGAGGCTAGGGGTAGACCACTTGAGGAAACCGCCCAGGCTCCCAGGGCAGGTGGCGATGGCTCCGATATCGTACTGTTCGGCGGTGAACATGATTTGCTGAATCGGGTCGCCCTCCACCACGGTGGTATTCACCACCAGCCCCAGGTTAGCGAGTTCCGTCTGGATTTTTTCGCATTCGGTCTGGGCTTGTTCGACGGGATGATCGCCGTGGAATTCGCGGCGGATGCTGTCATCAATCACCCACAGTAGCCGGACGCGCTCTAGTACCGAGTGGGGGTTACTTTGAACCTGTTTACGCACCTTGTCAATCAAGGCTTTGCCGCCTTCTTGGCCGTCGTAGGTCAGTAATAAGTAGCGAAATAGATGGGTGGTTCGCAGTTCTAGCTCAGCGGTGGTGTAGGTGGAAACCAGTTGGGGCCGCAAAATCATCAGGGGAATGGGCGTTTTCTCGGCTAACTGCATGGTGGTGCTGCCAAACAGTTTTTCCTCCAGCATGGTGCGGGTGGGGGTGCCCAAAAAAATCACATCGGCTTGGCATTGCTTCGCCAGCCGCAGGATGTTGTCACTGGCTCGCCCCATTTGCACCTCCACTCGCACCTCGATATGATCGGGCACATCCCGGAGCCTATCGACGATGCGCTGTTTGGGTGCGGCCAAGAGTTCCGGATCGCTGCTGGGAATTTCACGCTCCGCATCAATGGCGACGTTATGAAAGAAGGTGAGGGACTGAAACCCGCCAGCGGCCAAACTGGGCACAAACTGCGCCAAGCGATGCATCCCATCCGTAAAGTCTGTACAAATCAGAGCACGTTGAAACATAGTTGCCTCTTGGTTGCCTCGTCTCAGGGCAAACGATCCCAGGGCAGACGGCCCCAGGGCAAACCGACGAACCTCATCCGGCCTCCCTATCCTGTTGGCAGCGGTGGGCAACCCCTGTTTGATCGGCAAACACGGATGGGCTGACACTTAGCCAAGGCCAATATCCCATTACCACTACGATAGCGTTTGGGCGAAGCGTTTCAACGCCATCCTCCGCAGACCGATCAGGAATTTTGAAGTGAACCATTCCTTGGCATTGTTCAGGGGAAGACCCCTGCGGTTGACCCGATTCGCAGGGCATTCACCGGATGCGATGACGGGCAGTAAGGAGGATGCATTCGCCCCGCGATGGGCAAGAAGCGGAGGCCCCAACATCCCTAGCCTGACTCCCCAGAACCGGGCCAGAGAGGGAGGCCGCCATCTTCAGGGCGGGCTCCTGAGGCGGATGGACAGGCTACATTTGGGGGTTTGGGCCAATGCCCCACTCGTGCTTCAGGAATTGTTTGTACATGGTTTCGCGCATCATCATTTGCTCATAGAGCTTGACCAAAAACTGCTGGGCCTGCTCACGGCTCATCTGATTCACCTGGGACTCAAAGGACCGCAGATTAAACTGCTGTTCAAGGGAGAGTTGCATCGGTTCGTTCATGGTTCGACTCCTGAGAGAGAACAACGCTGGGGCCAGTCAGCGGCTAAAAAAGCGGCGTGACCCAGCCGAGGACACCACAACCGCCGGGGTCTGGGCTACGAGTGTTACCCAAAGCGGCCTAGGACAGAGAACCTCGTCAAGGGATATTCCTCAAACTTTTACAAATTATAACAATTGTTTGACAAATACCCGGTCTTGACAGGCGGCTGATATCGTCAATAAGCCCTAAAAGGACTCTCTTGAACGAAATGTTCACAATTTTTAGCAATAATGACTGAGTAAAAATGCTCAGGGCGAACCATCCCCCGGCGAGATCTACACAGCAGGTGGTGGTGCCGACTGCGGCTAGAGATGCTGTTCTAGGAGTTCCACAATGGCGCGTTGCTCCACGGGGGGGGTGGCGGGGAGATCCTGGCGAGTATCGGTGATCAGCCAGTCGAGGGCGGCGGCTTTCATGTCGATGGAGGTTCCTGATTTATCGACGCAGTAGCGACCAAACACCAGCTTGTCCACCAGCCGCACACCGGGGCCGATGCGGGAATATTCAAAAATCACGCTCTTGTCTACGATGGCTCCACGGCGGATTTCGCAGTTGTTGCCAATGGCGCTGGGGCCAACGATGGTTGCGCCGTCTTCAATGGAGGTCATGCCACCGATGTAGACGGGGCCTTCAATGTGGATCTGATCCCAATTAGCCTTGACATTGAGGCCGGCATAAACTCCGGGACGAATTTCCTGACCGGGAATATCCACCAGGTTCACCACCCCAGTGAGGACATCCTGAATGGCCCGCCAATAGTCGGGCACTTTGCCAATGTCCACCCATTCAAAGTCCATGGGGATGCCATAGAAGGGGGCGTTGTTGGCGACCAGGCGAGGCATGAGGTCACCGCCGATATCGAAGGGAACCCCGGAGGGGATGTAGTCAAAGATGGCGGGTTCAAAGATATAAATCCCGGTGTTGATTTCGGTGCTGAGGGCATCCTCAACGGCGGGCTTTTCCTGGAAGGACTTCACCCGACCGGTGTCGTCGGTGACAACGACGCCATAGCTAGGAACCTGCTTCAGGGGAACCGTTTTGGTGATGATGGTGGCAATGGATCCCTTCTCCCGGTGGCGGCGCACCGCCTCGGTGAGGTCGAGGTCAATTAGGGCATCGCCACAGAGCACCACGAAGGTGTCGTCAAAAAACGGAGAGAAATCCTGGATTTTACGCATTCCCCCCGCCGAACCAATGGCGTCCCCCACCAGTTGGCCGTCTTCCTCAATTCGGCCCTCAAAGGAATAGGCAATTTCTACCCCAAACCGCTGCCCGTCCCGAAAATAGCCCTCGATTTCGTTGGCCAGGTGGCTGACATTCACCATAATTTGGTTGAACCCATGCTGCCGCAGCAGTTCTAGCAGAAATTCCATCACGGGCTTTTGCATGATGGGAATCATCGGCTTGGGAATGGTGTAGGTGATGGGACGAACCCGAGTCCCTTTTCCAGCCGCTAGAATCATCGCCTTCATAGAGATAGTCCTTCAAAATACAGTCCTGAAGCGCCCATCGAACAACCCGGGGGCGGTGCGAACGCCTCAACCATGAAAACCTTAAGCCACCGCAGCACGAGGCTAACTCAGTCTAGAGGGCAACCCAGTCCGGCGTAAATCCGTCTGGGTGGTTCCAACCCGCTTGGGAACCCTCGCCCGCCGCCCTGGGCGTGGGATTCCCAGGTTCCAAGGAACATCCCGGGGCTAGTCGAGCAAGACCGCAGGGTTTAGCCCAATGGCTTCAGCGCTTTCCTCAGCGCTGAGGGGTGATCGGTTGAGGTTGCGCACCCTAAGGTCTTGGTAAAACACCTGCTGGGAGAGTTCCACCTTGGACTGGGCCGAAAGAAACAACAGCCCCCAAAAGACCCCAACCCGCTCGTGGGTAGCGGCTTCGGCCTCGGTCTCGAAGGAGTGGGCAGATTTGAGCGCCTCCGGTTGAAACTGGGGCCACGCCTGGATCAACTGTTCAAACTCTAGCCAGCAGGGGTGATCGGCCTCCAGGCTGTCCCAATAGGCATCGAGGAATTGCTCTAGGGCGGCGGCAATTTCCGAGAGATTTTCCTGGTGGGCCAGTTGGGCAATGGCGCGTACCGCCTGTCGCTTGGCCTGGGGTTTAGCCCGTCGCACCCGACTGCGGGGCTGATGGTCTGCCATCACTTCCGCCATCGTCTCAAGCTGCTGGATCAGCTCATCTAGGGTGACGCGGCGGCGTTTGGGGGGCACGGCCACCGCTCGCCGATGGAGATGGCGCTCCAAGTTACGGGGCAGCGGTACAGAGACGAGATCCTCCTCGGGCCACAACTCATCCTCCTCAGCCTCCTCGGCATCGGCGGTTTCGTGGCGCACCATGGCGTCCGCCTTCAGCAACACTAGCATCGAGGCATAGAGAAAGGCTTGGCCCGATTCGGCCAGATTGGCCTCATAGGGGGTACGGCCTTGCTGGGCGAGGGATTCGGCCTGATCGCGCAGACTGGTGAGGAACCGATCCATCACGTCGATGACCTTCACATCCCAGGGGTCAATCTCGCCCCGTTCCGCCAGATCAATCAGGAAGGCAATGGCCGTTTGGGCCAGGGAGGAAACAGCCATGGGGATCAGAACACTCCGGCGGGCAACATCGGATCGGGCTAGGGGCGCTGCCAGGGCGGAACATCGACAACCCCCAGGTGGTCAGGGCAACGCTGGGCTGAACCTGGGGCACAGGATTTAGCCTTGGGCTTCGGGTTTAGCGGCGGAGGCTGGCAGCAACAGCCCCTGTTCCTCCAGTTCAACCCGGTAGCGTTCCACATCCTGCTCTAGTTCCTGGATGCGCAGTTCCCGCTGTTTGACCTGGGGATTGACGGCCAAATACCCCTGAACCTGAGCCCATACGCTAAACACCCAGGCCAAAACGGCCCCTATGCCCATGGCCATCATCAGTTCAATGCAGAGGGGCGCTTCCACATCCAGCCCCCTAGCGATGTGGATGAGAACGGGTTCGGTGTTTTCAATGCCAAACAGCACGAGGGCCAGGGCAATGACAAAGATGACGACGAAGTTAATTTGTTTCATGGCGGCTTGACGGTTCAACCTATGCGGTGGCAGATCGGGGCGACTTCCCCTTAAGAATACCCCTAGACCCTAGGGGGTAGGCTGGGATGGGGATCGGCGTGATCACCGATGATCACAAATTATGGCTCACAACGCTGGATCGCGAAGGATGGATTTGTCCTGCACCCGGCGCTGATCCCAGGCATGGCCTGGGGCGATTAAGGTCGGGGCGGAGTCGGTGCCCCGAGCCAGCGATAGCGCAGGACATAGCCCAGGAGGACGATGATCGCCAGGGCGACCCCGCCTAACCCCACCCCATTGGGCAACCAAAAAACCACCGCAATGTGGCTCAGTTGGCCGAGGGGCAGGATCCACCGAGCTTCGTGGGGTTGAAGGCGGATCGCTTCCAGCGATCCAGTCTCCAGCGAGGGCCACCCCCAGGGCACCTGAAGCCGAAAGGAGACCCCATCCCCCAGATCTCCCCCCTCGGCGGTCAGGGTGCGGGTCACCCCTCGCAGATCCAGGTCGTACTGCAACTGCACCCGACTCATGATCCCCCAGTTCTGCTCCTTGGTATGCAGGGCGAAGGGGATGGTGCCTACCCCCGGCAGGGTGAGGGCAGTGGTGGCATGATAACCGGGATCGGCAGGGCCGATATCCTCCGGCGGATGGGTCGGCGGATGGGTGCTAGGGGGCGCAAACACGGCGGCCACGCGATCCACCAAGTCTGCTGGGGTACTAAAGGGGATCGTGAGGTCGAGGGTATTGGGGGTTTGCTGAAGGTGTCCGCCGAGGGGTTGAAGGGAACGGCGCACCTGCCGCAACCAGGGATCGAGGGCGTCGCTGGCCAAGGCCAGGTTGCGCTCTCCCACGGTGAAGGTCTGGATCCATTGGCCGTGGTGATGATGATCAAACCGCAGGGTCAGATCCGCTTGGAAACACCCGCCTAACAGCCAGGTCAGGCTGATCAGTAGCCCCAGCCCCCAAGGACGCCATCGGCCCCCTGCCATTTATCGCGCCGCCTGTTGACTCTGGTACATAGCCTGGAGCACAAGGGCTGGATCCACCCAATTTCCTTGATATTTCATGCCCCAATGGAGGTGGGGGCCGGTGGTGCGCCCGGTCATCCCCACCCGGCCAATGCGGGCTCCGGCGGGTACCGTCTGGCCGGGACGCAACTGAATGCCACCCTGGCGATCCACCAAGGATCGGTTTTGGCCACTGCCTTCTACCTGGCCATGCATGTGGCAATAGATGTGCGTCCACTCCCCAGATTGAATCGCCACCGAGGTACCACAAGCGCCGTCATCCTCCACCCATAGCACCTGTCCGGCCCACCAGTTGCGAATATAGCTGCCACTGGGGGCAGCGAGATCAAGGCCGTAGTGGAAGCGCTGGGATCCGCTGTAGGGATCACGGCGATAACCGAAGGGCGACGTATAGGTTTGGAAATTTTCCACGGGGAAGGAAGCCTGGGTCCACAGCATGGCGGCGCTACCCATGGCCACTTCCTGGGCTTGCACAGTCTGGCGGAGGGGAACCACCGTCGCTGTGATCGCCAGGGCCGCCCCTAACAGAACCAGCAGCAGCCGGGAAGACAGATACCGAGAGGAGACCAGTCGGGTCGGAAGTTGCCACAGCATAGGCGAAAGGCGCAAAAACTGAGTGGAGGTTGTGGTCACCCATCCCCTGCTGGGGGCGGATATCGCCATAAGCTTATCCCAGATTTCCGCCAACGGATAAGTGGATTTCCGCAGGCAATACCCTGAAGGTTGCGTTTTTCGTGGATTTGTAGAGATTGATAACATTGCCGTTCCCCGTGCCCAAGCCTGGAAAGTCGGCATGGTAAGGTCACGACTAATGCACCTCAGGGTGAAGCCGCGATTCATCTCGTTGGGGGTTGGGTATACAGGTTGGCCCTCGCGATCCCTGAGACCTGGTGCAATCCCCTCTCGTGGAGATTTTTATGTCGGTACCGCCGCCACCGCCCTCCATCAGTCCCGCTCAGATGACCATCCTTCGCATCGCGGCCACCATGGCCTGGAGCGATGGCAACCTTGCCGATGAAGAGGTAGAAGTGATGCTGGATCAATTCAGCCATCTCTTTGCCCACAGTGAAGCCCATCGGGAATCCCTGCGATCTGAACTGAGGGACTACCTGATGCAGAATATTCCCCTCGATGAACTGGTGCCGCGCCTCACCACCACTGCCGAGAAGGAACTGGTGTTGACCTTGGGCTACCAAGTGATCTGTTCCAGTGCCCGCGCCCCCGGCGAAGCCCTGATCAACCCTGAGGAAGCCAGCGCCTACCAGCGTTTAATCGATCTTTTGGGCCTGCCCGCCGAAACCGTACAGCGCCTCGAACAGGGAAATCGTCTGGAGTCAGACAACACCCTGGTCACCCAGTTAACCAGTACCCTCCAGGGTTTTCTGCAAGGAAGCTAGGAAACCCTAGGAAACCCATTGCCATAGCTTGATGGTTTTATCGGCACTGGCACTGGCAATAGATTTGCCCTGACGATGGACGGCAACGCTGTGAATGGGGCTGGAATGGGCCTGGATGGTGTGCTGTAGGCTGCCGTCGATGTGCCAAATCCTGAGGGTGCCGTCGCTGCTGCCGCTGACGAGGCGACGACCTTCGGGGAAAAAGGCTACGGCATTGACCTCCTGGGTATGGCCTTGCAGTACCGGCCCTTTGTCGCCATTGGGCAAATGCCAAAGCCGGACGCTACGGTCTTTGCTGGCACTGGCAACCCATTGGCCATCGGGGCTGACGGCCACCTGATTAACGGTATTGGTATGGCCGGTAAGAATATGGCTGTTCACCTCTGTTTGGGGGTTCCATAGCCGAACGGTATTATCCAAACCACCACTAATCAGTAGGCTGTCGTCCTTGGCCCAGGCCACGGATTTGATGATACCGGCTGATCCCACGAGGGTCTTCACGAGGTTGCCTCGATCCAGGGTCCACAGCCGGATCGTGCCATCCTCACTACCGCTGGCCAGCAAAAACCCCCGCGCCCCAATCGCCACGGTGGTCACATCCCGCAGGTGGCCCTTGAGGACGTGCAGGAGGGTGCGATCGCTCAGATTCCAAACCTTAACCGTGGCATCGTCTCCGCAGCTTGCCAGCACCTGCCCCCCGTTGCCCAGGGCAATGCCGTTCACCCCCCGGTCGTGGGCGGGTAAGGTGTGCAGCAGTTGGCCCAACTCCCAATTCCAAATCCGCACCGTATCGTCCAGGCTGCCGCTCACGAGCATCGGCTGCTTCGGGTTAAAGGCTACCGCGACCACCCAAGACTGATGGCCGATTAGGGGCTCGACCTCATTCCAACCGGGGGTTGTAAGGCTGGGTTGAGCACTCGTGGGCGGAGCAGCGGGTGGGGGCGTCCTCGGTGGGGGCGGCGGCGGCGGTGACGAAGGCGGCGGCGATGAAGGCGGCGGCGAGGGCGGTACCGCCTTTGGCGAGGACAACCCGGCCCCATCCCCTGGCCCGCTAATGGGGATCTGGGACAATCCGGCAAAGAGGCTATCGGGGCCAGCGGCCTTATGCCAACCGGGCACTGTGCCAGATCGTTTGGAAAGGCGCTGCACATCACGGATGACATCCTGGGCGCTGGGGTAGCGATCGCTGACCAGATCCCGGGTTAGGGTGGTGAGAATATCCGCTAGGCCGGGGCTGATGGTGCGGCCCATCTGCTGAAGCCGATCTTGCCACCCCCAGCGCCCCTCCATCGGCTGGTAGAGATCCTCCGGCCTGCACCCCGTTAAGCAGTGGAGACAGGTGACGCCGAGGCTATAGAGGTCGCTGGAGGGATAGGCTTGGCCACTGCGCAGTTGCTCCATCGGGGCGTATCCCTCGGTGCCAATGCGGGTACCTGGTTCGCAAAGCACGGCCTCGCTAAACTGTTTGGCCACCCCAAAGTCAATCAAAATGGCCACCCCATCGGCCTTGCGCCGAATAATGTTGGAGGGCGTGATGTCGCGGTGGATCACACCTCGGCCATGGATAAAGTCCAACACGGGCAGCACATCTTCTAGCAGATGTCGCACGGCATCTTCGTCGTAGGGACCTTGGGCGATCACCTCCTGAAAGAGGGTGCGGCCTGAAATCATTTGTTGAACTAAGTACAGATATTTGTCCTGTTCAAAGTAGGCCAACAGGTTCGGAATTTGGGGATGCTCGCCCAGGTCATTCAGCCGAATAGCTTCCTGTTCAAAGAGTTGCACGGCCTTGAGAAAAGACTTAGTGCCCTGCCGTTGGGGGGCAAATTGTTTAATGACGCAGCGATGATTCAGCCGATCCGCATCTAGGGCAAAGTAGGTACGGCCAAATCCCCCTTGCCCGATGAACTTCAGGGGGCGGTAGCGTCCTCGCAGTTTGGCAATGAGAGGACTGCCACAGCTTGGGCAAGTCCGGGTCAATGTCGCGTGGTTGGGCTGAGGGCAGCTTGGGTTAAGACAACATATCATCGCAGCGACAAACCGGGTCAAGGGGGGCCAAGGGCTCTGTCTTCAGTGTAGGGGAGCGGCTGAAAAAAGGACGCTACGGACGCCAGATCCCCCGTCAGGTTCTCTGATCCGGCGGGTCTGGTGGGGGCGATGGGGCAGAGCTGGATGGCCAACACCCCTATCTTCGCGCCGATAGTCAAGAGTTTCCTATACTTTAAGGAAGACGTGAACTAACGTGAACTCCTGTAACTCCCCTTCCCCTGCCTTGATTCAGCAAGAAACCCTCAACCTTCTGGAATGGCCTCGGCTGTGCCAACACCTCTCCACCTTTGCGGCCACTAAACTAGGGACGTTAGCGGCGCAGTCGTTGGCGATTCCCACCACCCAGGCCGAGAGCAAGGCCCTGCTGGCGCAAACCCGCGAGGTCTACTGGCTGGATCAACACACCACCGGGCTGAGCTTTGGCGGCATTCGCGACATCACCACGGCGTTGGATCGGGCCGGTCGCCAGGGTATGCTCAGTGGCGAAGAACTGCTGGACATTGCCACCACCCTCAACGGTGTCCGTCAACTGCGCCGTGCCATTGACGCCCAAGCCCCGACGGATCTGCCCGTTCTCCAAGCCCTGGTGGCTGACCTGCGCACCTATCCTGAATTAGAGCAGCACATCCACCACTGCATCGATGACCGAGGTGATGTGACCGACCGTGCTAGCCGCAAGCTGAGCGCCATCCGCGACCGTCTTAAGGCCACTCGCAGCGACATTCAGCAACGGCTCCAGCGCATCATGCAGCGCCAATCGGGTGCCCTGCAAGAAGCCCTGATCACCCAGCGGGGCGATCGCTTCGTGCTGCCCGTTAAAGCGCCCCAAAAAGACGCTATCCCCGGCCTTGTCCATGATGCCTCCGCCAGCGGGGCCACGCTATACATCGAGCCCCACGCCATTGTTGACCTCGGCAACCAACTGCGCCAACTGCTCCGGCAGGAACGGACGGAAATTGAGGTCATCCTCCGCCAGATCTCGGCCCAGGTGGCGGAGGTCTGCGCCGATCTCGAACACCTGCTGGCCACCGTCACCCGCTTAGACTTGGCCTATGCCCGCGCCCGCTACTCCCTCTGGCTAGAGGCCAATCCCCCCCGCTTCACCGACTTCGATGCCCCGACCACCCTACGCCAACTGCGTCATCCCCTGTTGGTCTGGCAGCAGCGCCACGAACAGGGATCTGACGTTGTGCCCATCGACCTCCTGATGCAGCCCCATCTGCGCGTCATCGCCATCACTGGCCCCAACACCGGCGGCAAAACCGTCACCCTGAAAACCCTGGGCCTAGCGGTGCTGATGGCCAAGGTAGGCCTTTTTGTCCCGGCCCGGGAACCCGTGGAATTGCCCTGGTTTGATCACGTCCTGGCCGACATCGGCGATGAACAATCCATTGAGCAAAGTCTGTCCACCTTCTCGGGCCACATCAAACGCATTGGCCGCATCCTAGAGACCCTCCCGGCCCCCGACTCCCCAGCCCCGACTCCCTTCGCCAACGCCCTCATTCTGCTCGACGAAGTTGGCGCAGGCACCGACCCCACCGAAGGCACCGCCCTCGCCATCGCCCTGCTCAAGCACCTCGCTGACCATGCCCGCCTGACGGTCGCGACGACCCACTACGGCGAACTCAAGGCTTTGAAGTACCAGGATGATCGCTTTGAAAACGCCTCGGTGGAATTTGATGACGTCAGCCTGTCCCCCACCTATCGCCTGCTATGGGGTATTCCTGGCCGATCTAACGCCCTCTCCATCGCCCGTCGATTGGGCCTCAATCCCGCCGTGGTGGAAGACGCCGCCAGCCACATGGCCGTGGGCGTTCAGGAAGAGGTGAACCAGGTGATTGCGGGCCTAGAAGCCCAGCGCAAACAACAGGAGGAAAAGTCCCAGGCCGCCGCTGCCCTTCTGGCCCAAACGGAAGCCCTGCACCAGGAAGTTCGCCGCAAGGCCGACATGCTGCGAGAACGGGAACAGGATCTCCGCGCCCAGCAGGAGACCGCCATTCAGCAGGCCATTGCCGCCGCCAAGGCCGACATCGCCAAGGTGATCCGAACCTTGCAACAGGGTAGCCCCACCGCCCAGGATGCCCAGCGGGCCACGGAAGCCCTCGACGCCATTGCCCAGGATCAGTTGCCAACCCGACCGCCCAAACCCACCCAGCCCAAGCCTGGATTTAAACCCCAGGTGGGCGATCGCATTCGTATTCCCAGCCTCGGCCAAACCGCTGAGGTGCTGACCTCCCCCGACGACGACCATCGGATCACCGTGCGCTTTGGCCTGATGAAAACAACCGTCAGCCTTGCCGATATTGAATCACTCCAGGGCGAGAAGGTAGAGATTTCGGCCAAGCCGAGACCCCAGGACACCCTGCCCGCCGCCCAGGCCGCCCCACCCGCCCCCGCCGTCCGCACCAGCCGCAACACCATCGACCTGCGGGGAATGCGCGTGGCCGAAGCCGAAGCCGTGCTAGAGGAGGCCATTGCCCAGGCGAGTGGGGCTCTCTGGGTGATTCACGGCCACGGCACCGGGAAACTCAAGCGCGGCGTCCACGACTACCTCCACCGTCACCCCCAGGTGCAACGCCTGGAAGCCGCCGAACAATCTGATGGTGGCACAGGCGTGACGGTGGTTTACCTTTAATCGAAAATCGGGTAATCGAAAATCGGGGCAAGGAAACCTTACCCCGACTCGTCAAACCCACTATCAAACCCGCCGAATTAGGGCCGAATTAGGGCTGACTAGCGCTTCACCAGTTTCTTCGAGACCTTCCGCAGACGGATGGATTCGGGGGTCACTTCCACCAGTTCCTCAGGGCCGATGTATTCCAGCGCCCGTTCTAGGCTCATGTCGATGGGGCTTTGGAGTTGCACCAGTTCGTCGCCGCTGGCGGCCCGATGGTTCGTGAGCTGTTTGGTTTTGCAGATATTCAGATCAAGATCCTGGTTACGGTTGTGCTCACCCACGATCATGCCCTTGTACACCTTAGTGCCGGGGGTAATGAAGAACACGCCGCGATCCTCAGCGTTCTTGAGGGCGTAGAAGGTAGCCACTCCCTCCTCAAAGGAAATCAACACCCCGTTGCGGCGAGCCTCGATATCGCCACAGAGGGGCCGATAGTCTAGGAAACTATGGTTCATAATGCCTTCCCCACGGGTCAGGCGCATGAACTCTCCGCGAAAGCCAACCAGCCCCCGCGCCGGAATCACAAACTCTAGGGTGGCGCGGCCATCGCCCATGACGCGCATGTCTTGCAGTTCGGCGCGACGCTGGCCTAGGCGCTCCATACAGCCACCCACGCCCTCTTCGGGCACATCGAGAATCAGCAGTTCGTAGGGTTCGCAGGGCTGGCCGTTCACTTCCCGGTAGATCACCTGGGGCTGAGACACCTGGAACTCGTAGCCTTCCCGGCGCATGGTTTCGATCAAAATGCCCAGGTGCAGTTCCCCCCGACCGGAAACCGCAAAGCGATCCGGGGAATCGGTGGGTTCCACCCGCAGGGCCACGTTGGTTTCCAGTTCGCGCATCAGGCGATCGCGCAGTTGCCGAGAAGTGACAAAGCTGCCCTCCTGTCCGGCGAAGGGGGAATCGTTGACCACGAAGGTCATTTGCAGGGTGGGTTCGTCTACCTTAATCAGCGGCAGCGCTTGGGGATTGTTGGGGCAGGTGATGGTTTCGCCAATGTTGGCATCGGCAAAGCCCGCCACCGCCACAATTTGCCCCGCCGTGGCCTGATCGATTTCAATCCGGCGCAGCCCCTCAAAGCCAAGCAGCTTGGTAATTTTGGACTTCACCATGGATCCGTCTTCCTTCATCAGGGCGGCCTGCTGTCCGGCGTTGATGGTGCCGTTGTGGAGCTTGCCGATCACAATCCGGCCCAGGTACTCGGAATAGTCTAGGGTGGTGACCTGAAGCTGAAGGGGCTTATCGACATCACCCACCGGGGGTGGCACATGGTCGAGGATGGACTCGAACAGAGGCTTCATATCTACGCTTTCGTCCTCCAGTTTCAGCTTGGCAAAGCCCGCCATGCCGGAGGCGAAGAGGTAGGGAAACTCGCACTGGTCGTCGTCGGCCCCCAGTTCGAGGAACAGATCGAGCACCTTATCGACGGCCCCGTGGGGTTCCGCCTGGGGACGGTCAATTTTGTTGATCACGACGATGGGACGCAGACCCTTTTCCAGGGCTTTTTTCAGCACAAAACGGGTCTGGGGCATGGGGCCTTCGTTGGCATCCACGATCAAAATACAGCCGTCTACCATGCCCAACACGCGCTCCACCTCGCCACCAAAGTCGGCGTGGCCGGGGGTGTCCACAATATTAATCAGGGTGTCTTGGTAGCGAACAGCGGTGTTTTTGGAGAGGATCGTGATACCGCGCTCCCGTTCCAGGTCGTTGGAGTCCATCACGCAGTCTGGAACCTCTTCCCCCTCGCGGAAAATACCAGATTGCTTGAGCAGCGCATCAACCAGGGTGGTTTTACCGTGGTCAACGTGGGCAATGATCGCGACGTTGCGGATAGGAAGAGTCATAGAGGAAAGGTAAGGGGTAAAGCGTTGGCGATAACAAACGGGCTACGAAACTCAGCCCGAGCGCCCGCTAACCAGAGGCTCAAGATAAGTTCCGAATATGCAAAAAGTCTTAACAATTGTAGCTTAATGCACAGCTTAATGCATGGGGAACCAGCGGGCACCGTAGACAACCCTCACCCGCTACAGCAATTCTCAGTATGACTAGGTGGGCGAGTAAAACACCGCTCACCCTTCGACAGGCTCAGGGTGAGCGGCCAATTTGCCAAAATGAGAATTGCTGCACCCGCTACCGTCTTATTGCATTCGGTCGATGGTGCGGTATTGGATGGCCTCTGCGATGTGGTGGGTTTGCAGGTGTTCGGCATTGTCGAGATCGGCAATGGTGCGCCCCACCTTCAGGATGCGATCGGTGGCGCGGGCGGAGAGCCCCAATTTGCGCACGGCCCCCTCTAGCAGCAGGCGACTGGTCTCGTCGAGGGGGCACCAGTCCTTCAGGTGACGACTCTGCATATCGGCGTTACATTGCAACTTAG
Organism: Leptolyngbya sp.; assembly: GCA_035285305.1. Classification (GTDB taxonomy): domain Bacteria; phylum Cyanobacteriota; class Cyanobacteriia; order Phormidesmidales; family Phormidesmidaceae; genus Nodosilinea. The sequence continues at coordinate 579 of JAYKHF010000251.1, read as the reverse complement.
GCTCCGCCTTAAAGCGGTCATGGGCCTGTTGGCGAGCCGTCTGCACTCGTTCCCGTACCGCTTCCGAGGTCTCTCCGGGCTGGTGCTGGGTCATCTCCTCCGGCTTAATGCGGCTTACCACCACCTGTAAATCAATCCGATCCATCAGTGGCCCCGACAGCCGCGACCAGTAGTTTTCGCGGCTGCGGGGGGAGCAGGTGCAGGGCTGCACAGAATCGCCATAGAACCCACAGGGACAGGGGTTGGTGCTGGCAATCAGGGTGAACTGGGCCGGAAACACCACCGACTGCCGAGTGCGAGTAATGGTGACATAGCCGTCTTCGAGGGGCTGACGCAGAAATTCCAGCACGTCGCGCTTAAATTCTGTGAGTTCGTCGAGGAATAGCACACCCCGGTGGGCCAGGGAAATTTCTCCGGGTTTGGGGTAGCTGCCGCCGCCCACCAGGGACGGCCCGGAGGCGGAATGGTGGGGGCTGCGGAAGGGGCGTGTGTTCACCAGGGTGCCCTTTTCCTTTAATAATCCGGCCACGGAGTGAATTTGGGTGACATCCAGGGCTTCCTCAAACTGCAACGGTGGCA
>JAYKHF010000250.1:0-4841 GCA_035285305.1 Leptolyngbya sp. | reverse complement strand
GAACATGAAAAGCAGATCCTTGACCGATATTGCCAAGAACAGGGGCGAACTCAGACCGATGTTCTGAGAGAGTTTATTCGGTCGCTAGAAAGCCGCCCTAAAAGGGCGGGGCTTGTATCCCATTAGTTTTTGGTCAGAACCCATGTCCACCGAAACCGAGGACAGCGCCCAATCCAGAGCAAAAAACGGCCACAAAAAAGCTGACCCTAGGGATCAGCGTTGGGCGGTTGGGGCCTGCACCACCGCAGGCCACCAACGGCTAGGATGTGAGGCGCAGTCTAGGATTTGACTTGGCGGAAACTGATATAGGCGCGATCTGGGTGGTAAATGTGACAGCGGCCCACAATGGTTCGCATCAAATCCCAGGAAAAGCGGGTTTCCTTCATCAGCGGCCCCCACTGTTCCTTCAGAGACGCATAGGCAGGCCGTAGGTTATAGGACGGAATGCCCACGGACACATGGTGGGGAACGTGGACGTTAATATCGTGGCAGAGCACTTCCACCCACTTCGGATAGTCGCAGTGGAGGGTGCCGCCCAGTTGGGATTCCACTTCGTTCCATTCAGCGGCAGGGCGAAACTGAATTTCGGGAATCGTGTGGTGTACCAAGGTAAAGGTACTCATCCAAAAGTGGTAGCCCAGCCAGGGCATGAGCCAATATTTGACGAGGCCCCAAGGCCCAGCCACGGCCCACAGGGTCGGGAAGAGGATGGCGGCAAAGATCACCACAGCGGCGATGGAACGGCTGACTTTAGCCCGATCTCGGGGCTCGAAGTTGTTCAGGTTAAAGTGGAGCACGGCCCAGTGAGCCACGGAGGCGAGCCACCAAAGCCAGCCCCGCATCCCCTGGTAGATCCCTTTCATGAAGCCGCTGGCTTGGGTATATTCCTCCTGAGTCCAAGGGGTCCAGGCGTTGTCAATATCCAAGTTGTTGGTATTGCGGTGGTGAATATCGTGGAGCAACCGCCAGCTATGGAAGGGGTAGATCAGCGGCAGCATGGCCAAATGACCCACGAGGTTATTCACCCAGCGACGATTAGAAAAGGAACGGTGCCCGCAGTCATGCCCGATCACGAAGAATCCGGTGAGCGCGGTGCCGGTCAAGAACCAGGTCACTGGGAGCAAAAACCAGGGGGAAAAATAGATGGTGATGTATCCCGCGATGACCGCCACCACGCTTAGCGCTACGGAGGCCCAAGCTTTGCGAGGGTTTTTCTGGAAATACACCTTAGGAATGCTTTGGACAACCTGCTTTAGGGTCAGGTCTTGGTAAGAAAGGTTATCCGATTGAACGACGGAAGGCTCAGCAGTAGCAGTCAAAGAACGGTCTCCACAAAAGGAACTAGGGCTAGGCGACTTTGCAGGAAGCACTGGCACAAACACCGGCAAGGGTTTCTGGCAATGCACAGACTAGCAAGGAGCAAACGCGCCTAAGAGCTGATCTTCTCTGCTTAGAGAAAGAACAGTGCATACGCCGGATGACCAACCAGTACGGGGAGGGAACGACTGACTGAGAGCCGCTTCGAGCGTGACGGTAGAACACCTGGCGGAGCAGGAGAACACCAAATGAGAGTACTTAGTATTCCTTCACATTTATACCATGTTGCACCGGGGTCGCCTACTCTTTCGCGGCCCTCACCCTTGCGTTCTATGAACGATTGCGCCAGAGATCCCAGGACTAGGGGAGAATAAATGTAGCCTAAGTAACCTTGGGGTGATCTATCCTGCGATCCCAGTCCTGACTTGGGGAGGCTGCTGCCATGGATGTTCAACAGTTTTTATACGAGTACAATCGAGGAGACCGCAACTTCTCGGGGGTGAGGCTGCACCGAGTTGATTTGCGCGGTGCCAACCTCAGCGGCATCGATCTGAGGGGAGCCGACCTCTCCCAAATTGCCCTGGATGGAGCCGACCTCTCCCGGGCCAATCTAGAGCGGGCCAATCTTTCCGACGCCGACCTCACGGGAACTGACCTGAGCGGGGCCAATCTCAAGCACACGAATCTCATCGGGGCTGACCTGCGGCGAGCCAGCCTGGTCGGAGCCGATCTCAGCCAAGCTGACCTGCGCACCGCCAACCTAGAACAGGCGGATCTACGGGGGGCGATCCTGTGCGAGGTTAGCCTGAGCGGAGCCAATTTAACCAATGCCAATCTCGTGAGTGCCTGGGTTGAAAATACCCTCCTCGAGGATGCCGAACTGGGGGGAGCGAATCTCAACTTGCTCCGTCACTGTGATCTCAATGCGCCCCCCACCGGAGAATCGCGCTGGATTTCCTGGGGCATTCACTAAATCCGTCGGGCATTCTCCCAGGATGGTCAGCCAGATAGCCTCCCCCTGGTCTGGGATCTGAGTCCGCTGAACGCCTAGGTCAACAGCCGATCAATAAACATTGAATGGTCTAAGGTTTCCTTGGCCGGACGCCGGGTCCAGCGAGTTTCCCCATGGACGGCGGCATATAGGTAAGATCGGGCCTCAGTGGGCAAAACAGACTCGGTAAACTCGGTTCCCTCCACCCAGGCAGAACGCAAGGACGCTTCCCCGAGGTGGGCACGGGTGAGATCGGCGCGACAGAGATTCACCTGATCCAGATTGCTATGCCACAGCACCGCCCCCGTGAGGTTGGCATTGTAGAGGTTGGCTCCCACCATGGAGACGCCGCGCATGGTGGTATGGGCAAGGTTGGCGGCGCTTAGGTTGGTGTGATCGAGGTTGGCCCCGTTGAGCTTGGCATCTTTTAAGTTCACGCCGGAGAGATCGAGGCCACTCAGGTCAACGCCATTCAGCCAAGCGCCCTCTAAATTCACTGCCGATAGGCAGGTACGATCCAGGTCTGCACCACTGAGGCGCACCCCTGTGAGATGAGCCCAGGCCAGGTTGGCTTCCCGTAGGTTAGCCCCCCGGAGATTGGCACCACTGAGGTTAGCCCCGCAGAGGTTGGCACCACTGAGATCGGCATTGCGGAGGTTGACGTAGCACAGATCGGCACCGCTCAGTTGGGCTTGGCGAAGGTCCGCTCTGACCAAAAAGGCTCCTCGCAAGCTGACCTTGGTCAAATCGGCACCCGCCAAGTGGGCCTCGCTCATTTTCGCGAAACTAAAGTTGGCCCAGTTCGCCTTGGCTCCATTGAGAATGGCCTGGGTGAGGAAAGAACGGCTGAGATTCGCGCCCTTGAGGTTGGATCGACTGAGATCGACCCCCACGAGGATGTGATGGGCTAAATCGGTTCCGGCTAACTGAATGCCAACGAAATCGCGGTAGCCAGCTTCGTAAAGTTCGAGAAAGTACTGAATGTTCATAGTACTGCGGTGGTAAGTCCTGGCGAAACCGGACTCACGGAGGACGATGGTGGGCACGGTTGTTTCCCAAATGACAACAGCGAACGGGGGATGTAGAATGCGCGATTGCCCTTGGGGAGGGTAGTCGCGTATTACGGGGGGAACATCAGGGCAGTCATTTCGCTGACAATGGACTTGATAAGCGGAGGACAAGCATAAAGGATGAATCAATAACCCTGTAAAAACAAAAGACTCAGCCTGAATCCAGGTGAGGAAGTACGGGACGTAAACCTTGATGACCTCTGGAATCGTGGGGCGTTGATCGACTTGTCAGATTCCTATTTTAGGGACTTAAGCAGGGCCGACATCCCATGATTTATCAAAATATAGATCTATCTCGTTACCGATCATGGAATGCGTCGTGAACTCCAAAATCGCCCGGAAGCCTAGACAGATCGAAACTAAATTCGGATCTAAATAAAGTTGGCGAAATAAAGCTGGCGAAATAATATTGACAAAAACTAAAAAGGTAACAAACTCGATCAATATTAAATATCTTTTAACATTCGCAATGAAATAGACCTAAACCTCCTGAATTAAAGCGTAGTTGGTTTTTCGATTTCTGTCAGTCTATATTGAGCTTGTTTGATATTTCACTGTGAAACTTAGTAGTTCTCTAGCCATGAAACGACTGATCTTGGGTGTCCTTTGGCTGGGCTTTGTGGGCTATGGCGTCTGGTTTGCCCCCGCCGATCAGCCCGATACCGCCGCCCTCATCCTGCGCCTTTCCACGGGGCAGTGGGATGGTCTCAATCCCTGGGTGGCTGACAAAAGATTCTGCACCGGGCGCAGAAGCATAGCCCCCTACCGTATTCGGGCCATGTCGGGGTCAGGAGACCTGACCCTCACCACCCCAGGGTTCGCGGTCGTGACAAGGCTCTAGGAGTCCTCTATGATAGATAGTATGGGTCTCTCTTTATACTGGTGACTTCCTTCGTCGCCACTGTTTGCTCCCTCCGTCGTTCTTCCTACGCTTCCAAAGAGGTGTGACCTATGAAACAAGCTTTTTCTTCATCATTAAAATCTGCGGCCCTAGGCCTGTTAGGGTTCAGCGTGGGGCTGGGCTGTCTCAAGGCGGGCACGGTGTTGGCCCAGGCTTGGCCCAACTGGGACGGTGAGCCCCTCTACGGAGAAATCTACCTACAGTCTGGATTTACCCCCGATCCCTACAGCGTGGAGGTGTGGGCCGGGGGAAGCACCAATGCCTCATCCCTGGGGCTGGGTGGAGACTGTACGGGGTTTATTGCCGCTGAACAGCCCGACTTTCGGTTGCAGTATGAGGCGGGCAGCTACCCCCTCAGTTTCCTCGTGGAATCGGCGGCGGATACAACCCTGGTGATCAACGGCCCCGATACGGGGTGGTATTGCAATGATGACTTTAACGGGGTCAACCCCCTGGTCTATTTGCAACGCCCCTCCTCCGGCCAGTACGACATTTGGATTGGCAACTATGGCGATACCTCGACCCACGAGGCCATCCTGTATATCACTGAATATGAGCCCTA
>JAYKHF010000249.1:0-14911 GCA_035285305.1 Leptolyngbya sp. | reverse complement strand
CTCCCTGGGGCTGACCTCGGCCTGCCAGGAGGGCCATGTCCGTAGTCCAAGATTGCCCGGGGGGCTGAGTGGCTTGGGCCTCGATGTGCAGAATCCCAATGCAGTCAATCTGTAACCGTTCGATGGTGCGCCGCAGATAGTCCACCAGTTGGGCCTGGGTGGGGAGGGTTGCCCCCGTGAGCCACAGGTTGAGACAGTAGCTATCGCGCTCGGCCCGCACCTCCACGCCCTGGGGGTTGAGGGATTGGTTGAGCAGGGCGGCAATGGCCTCTGCATCCCCATCCTTGGCCTGCTCCAGCCATGCAGAAAGAGTCATGGGTTGCCCCCAGCGGTTGCCTTCATCAGTTGACGCAATACCTCAATCATAGGCAGTCCATCGGAGGTTGCCCAGCGTTTAAGCCATTCTTTTCCCTAGGGCACCGCTCACCCCGGCGCATGGTGGGCCGATGGATGCGAAGCCGCTGCGACCCGAGCCTAGGCCGGGTCGCAGCGGATTTCCACCATGAAGCCATCGGGATCATAGAAATAGACCCCGCGACCGGTGGGGCGGCTGACGGGGCCGTGGGCAATGGGGATATGGTGGTGGTGCAGCACCGCTAGGGCTTGGTCAAACTGATCGGGCGGAATGTCAAAGGCTAAGTGGTAGGCGCGGGTGAAGGTGCGTTCCGGGTCGGGGTCAGGGGGTTCCAACTCTGGCGCAGAGAATAGATCAAGGATGAGCCCATCGGGCAAAAGAAAGTTAGCCACTTTCCCGGTGGCGACCAGATCTTTGAGGGTGTCATCCACCTCATCGCCGGTGAGTTCCCGCAGCCCCAGCAGCCCCCCATAGAACTGGCGCGAGGCCGCCATATCCTTGACGTTGAGGGCGAGGTGGTGAACCCGGCGCAGTTGGCCCGGTTGCAGCACTAGGGAAGGATCGGTGTCCGTCGTCATGGCTTGGTACCTAGGGTGGTCAAGGAGGTGAGGTCGGCGGGATGGAGGTGATCGTTCATTACTTCCCCGTCCTTGAACCAAATGATACGCTGGCTGGCCCGGGCCACGTCGGGTTCGTGGGTCACCATCACTACGGTCATGCCGCTGGCGTGGAGGTCAGCAAAGATGTTCAGTACCTCTTCGGTGGTGTGGGTATCGAGGGCTCCAGTGGGTTCATCGGCCAAGAGCAGCAGAGGCCGGTTGACAATGGCGCGGGCAATGGCCACCCGCTGCTGTTGACCTCCCGAAAGCTGCGGTGGGCGATTGTTGAGGCGATTGCCCAACCCCACCTGTTCGAGGGCGGCGATGGCCCGCTGGTGTCGTTCGGCCTTGGCCACCCCGGCATAGACCATGGGCAGTTCCACATTTTCCCGGGCTGTGAGCTGAGGTAGCAAATGAAACTGCTGGAAGACAAAGCCAATTTTGCGGTTGCGAATGTGGGCCAAGTCGTTATCCGCCAGGGTGGCCACGTTTTGCTGGTCAAAGTAATAGTCGCCAGCGGTGGGCCGATCCAGACAGCCAATCATGTTCATCGCCGTGGATTTGCCAGATCCCGACGGCCCCATAATGGCGCAGTATTCCCCCGGTTCAATGGCCAGGTTGACGTTCCACAGGGCACGCACCTCGGTGTTGCCCTCACCGTAGATCTTTTGCAGATGGCGGAACTCAATTAAGGGGGCTGACATGATCTGGATGACCCGCTAGCCATTCAGCTTTTTGCTCAGCAATTGGTTGCTGAGCTTGGGATCCACTCGGCCCCCGCTGACCTTCATCAACTGACCGACAAAGAAGCCTTGCAGCTTTTTCTTCCCACCTCGGTAGGCTTCCAGTTCTTCGGGGTGGGCGGCGAGCACTTCGTCGATCATGGCTTCGATTTGGGCGGGGTCGGAAATCTGGCTGAGGCCGCGTTCCTCCACCATGGCCTGGGGAGAACCACCCTTAGTCAGCAGTTCCGGCAGTAGGTCTTTGCCAATTTTGTTGCTGATGGTGCCCGCTGCGATCAGCTTCACCAGTTCCGCCAGCATCTCTGGCTTTAGGGGGAGTTCGTCAATCGTGAGTTTTTCGGCGTTGAGGTAGGCCGCGATGTCTTGGGTGAGCCAGTTGGCGGTGAGTTTGGGATCGGCCCCGGTGGCCACGGTGGCTTCAAAAAACTCGGCAACGCTGCGCTCGTCGCTGAGGACACGGGCATCGTAGGCGGAGAGGCCAAATTCTGCCTCGTAGCGGCTGCGCTTTTGGGCGGGCAGTTCCGGCAGTTCTCCTTGCCAAGCCTCTTTTTGGGCCACGGAAACCACGATGGGCGGCAGGTCGGGTTCGGGGAAATAGCGGTAGTCGCTAGAACCTTCCTTGGATCGCATACTCTTGGTGCGCTGGGTGCCTTCGTCCCACAGGCGGGTTTCTTGGACGATTTTTTCGCCTGCTTCGTTGGCCTTGATCTGCCGCTCGATTTCGTACTCAATGGCCTTTTGGATGGCGCTGAAGGAGTTCATGTTTTTGATCTCTACCTTGGTGCCAAATTCCTGCTGGCCCACGGGGCGCACGGAAATGTTCACGTCGCAGCGCAGGGATCCCTCCTGCATGTTGCCATCGCTGATGCCCAGGTAGCGGACGATGCGGCGCAGTTCTTGGGCATATTCGGCGGCTTCCTGGCCGGTGCGAATGTCCGGTTCCGAGACAATTTCCACCAGGGGCACCCCGGCCCGGTTGTAGTCCACCAGGGAGTAGGTAGACCCCGCCAAGCGATCGCTGCCCGCGTGGACGAGTTTGCCCGCGTCCTCTTCCATGTGCAGGCGGGTGATGCCGATGCGCTTGCGGGTGGCTTCCTTGGTTTTCTTGTCGATGAGTTCAATCTCTAGCCAGCCGTGCTCGGCGATGGGCAAGTCGTACTGGGAGATTTGGTAGTTTTTGGGCAGATCGGGGTAAAAATACTGCTTGCGGTCAAACTTGGAGTAGGGCGCAATCTGGCAGTTCAGGGCTAGCCCCGCCTTAACGGCATACTCCAGCACCGTTTGATTCAGTACCGGCAGCACCCCCGGCATCCCCAGCACAATCGGGTCGATGTAGGTGTTGGGATCGGCCCCAAAGGCGGTGGAGGCCGGGGAGAAAATCTTGGTTTCCGTACACAATTGGCAATGGGTCTCTAGCCCAATGATGGCCTCGTACTGGGTTTTAGCAGACTGGGTTTTGGCGGGGGCCGCAGAGGTCATAGACCGCTCCAACAAACGATTGATTGCAATGGTTTCACCATTGTAGCCCCGGTTGATCGCCCCTCGGCCTTTCCGCTAAGCCGCGATATCTTGATCCCACCGTCTGATAGACTGAGAACTTGAGATAGGGAACGCGAAACCTACGAAATATAGGCAGCTTGGAGGATTAATCCCGTGGAAAGTACCCTCGGTCTTGAGATTATTGAGGTGGTCGAACAGGCAGCGGTCGCCTCTGCCCGCTGGATGGGTAAGGGCGAAAAGAATATCGCTGACCAAGTGGCTGTGGAAGCCATGCGGGAACGCATGAATAAGATCCACATGCGCGGTCGCATTGTGATTGGTGAGGGTGAACGGGACGATGCCCCCATGCTCTACATTGGCGAAGAAGTGGGGATTTGTACCCAGCCCGACGCCAAGGCCTACTGCAACCCCGATGAACTGGTCGAAATTGACATCGCCGTTGACCCCTGTGAAGGCACCAACCTGGTGGCCTACGGCCAAAATGGCTCCATGGCGGTGCTGGCCATCTCCGAAAAAGGTGGTCTGTTTGCCGCGCCCGACTTCTACATGAAGAAGCTGGCTGCTCCCCCCCAAGCCAAGGGCCATGTGGACATCAATAAGTCTGCCACCGAAAACCTGAAAATCCTGGCTGAGTGCCTAGATCGCGCCATCGACGAACTGGTGGTGGTGGTGATGAAACGCGATCGCCACAACGATCTGATCAAGGAAATCCGCGATGCCGGTGCTCGCGTCAAGCTGATCGCCGATGGTGACGTGGGTGCCGCCATCTCCTGCGCCTTCTCCGGGACTAACACCCACGCCCTGATGGGCATCGGTGCTGCTCCCGAAGGGGTGATTAGCGCCGCCGCCATGCGCTGCCTGGGGGGCCACTTCCAAGGCCAACTGATCTACGATCCTGAAGTGGTAAAAACCGGTCTGATTGGCGAAAGCAAGGAAGCCAACCTGGCCCGTCTGGCCGAAATGGGCATCACCGATCCCGACAAGGTCTACGACGCTAACGAACTGGCCTCCGGCGAAACCGTGCTGTTTGCCGCCACCGGCATCACCTCCGGCGAACTGATGAACGGCGTCCGTTTCTTCCACGGCGGTGCCCGGACCCAGTCCCTGATTATCTCCAGCCAGTCCAAGACCGCCCGCTTTGTGGACACCATCCACATGTTCGAGGCTCCCAAGACCCTGCAAATTCGCTAGGGCATCGGTCTAAAGCTGCGGTAGGGGTCAGGTCTCCTGACCCACAGGCACGGCAACCGCGCCCCTACAGCGCCAGGAAAACGTAGGGGTCAGGTCTCCTGACCCTCCCAAGGACAAAATCAACAACCGGGAAAGCGTGAGGCTAGAGACAGCTTCATGCTTTCCTCCTAGAGATGTGGTTTCCCGCATCTCTATTTTTTAGGTGCGTTACATTTTTTGATGGACTTTTGTTGAGTTTCCTTGAGTCGGCGTCGATTTGTCTCTAAGTTCAAACATATTGGCTTTTGTGTGCCCGATCCCTTGGGCCAACCCCCTGCCCCAACCATCCTCTGGCCACGGCAGTTGGGCCTTTGCTTAGGATCAGCGGCCACCATAAATTAGGTGAATCACTAAACGCGTGGAGGAAGAATGAATATCGCCGTAATTGGCCTGAGCCATAAAACCGCACCCGTTCAAATTCGCGAAAAACTCAGCATTCCCACGGCTCAGACAGGAGACGCGATCGCCCATCTCACCCACTGCCCTCACATTGACGAAGTTTCTATCCTCAGCACCTGCAACCGTCTCGAAATCCACATCGTTACCGAAGAGACCGAGCAGGGCATTCGGGAAGTGATCCAGTTCCTCTCAGAGCACAGCGGGTTGCCGCTGCCGGAACTGCGTCAACATCTATTCATTCTGCTGCACCAGGATGCCGTGAACCACCTGATGCGGGTGGCGGCGGGGCTCGATAGCCTCGTCCTCGGCGAGGGACAAATCCTGGCCCAGGTGAAACACGCCCACCAACTGGCCCAGCAACATAAGAGCCTAGGCCGGGTGCTTGATCGCCTGCTGAAGCAGTCCCTCACCGCCGGAAAACGCGTCCGCAGCGAAACCAGCATCGGCACCGGGGCCGTGTCTATCAGCTCAGCGGCGGTGGAACTGGCCAAGCTCAAAGTCCCCAACCTGGATAACTGCAAGATCAGCATCCTCGGGGCCGGGAAAATGGCCCGCCTGTTGGTGCAGCACCTCAACGCCAAGGAATCCTGCCCCATCACTATCCTCAACCGCACCATTAACCGCGCTAACGAACTGGCCAAGCAGTTCCCAGAGGCCAACATTTGTACGGGTACCCTAGACGCCATGCTGGAGACCGTCCAGAACTCGGACGTGGTGTTCACCTGCACCTCCGCCACCGAGCCCATCCTGCACCGGGAAAACCTGGAGCCTATCCTGGACGGCAACCGCACCCTGATGGTGTTCGATATTTCCGTGCCCCTAAACGTCCACGCCAACGTCAACGAACTCGCCAATGTCCATGCCTTCAACGTGGACGACCTGAAGGCCGTGGTGGCCCAAAACCAGGCCAGCCGCCGCCGTATGGCCATGGAAGCCCAGGTGTTGCTGGACGAAGAAGTGGAGGGCTTTATGGACTGGTGGCGTTCCCTCGACACCGTGGGCACCATCAGCAGCCTGCGCAACAAGGTGGAATCCATCCGCGAGCAGGAGCTAGAAAAAGCCCTTTCCCGCCTGGGCAGCGAGTTCGCCGACAAGCACCAGGAGGTGATCGAAGCCCTGACCCGAGGCATCGTCAACAAAATCTTGCATGACCCCATGGTGCAACTCCGCGCCCAGCGAGACATCGAGGCCCGCAAACGCGCCATGCAAACCCTGCATATGCTGTTTGACCTAGAGCCCGCCTCCAACCAAAAGTACAGCTAGCCTTGCTAGATCCAGTCGATTCCAAAGTCCTTTTTGGCTAGGTTGCGACCTCACCCTAAATCTCTCTCCCGTGGGGAGAGGGACTTTGAGGCGCTTCCGGCTCCCCTCTCCTCCGAGGAGAGGGGCTGGGGGTGAGGTCTGATCCCTCTCGCCTTGTCGGAATGGGGTACACACGATAGGTTGGTTGAACTGGAGATCGAGATCGGCCCTCGGGAATCGGTTCGTCCTCCGGTTTTACCCAGTCTTGTTCTAGCGAGTTTGCCGATGGTGTTGTTTTCTCCTGCTCCTGGGCCTGCGATGGCTGGGGTTACGCCCTTTGACCAACGCCTTGGCCAGCCCCTCACCAAGTTGCCGATTACGGTGCTGCAAATTAACCTGGGGCGGCGGTGTAACCTGGCCTGCAACCATTGCCATGTGGAGGCGGGGCCAAAGCGCACCGAGGAACTCTCGGCGGCGGTGTGCGATCAATTGATCGAGGTGATTCGCCGCTATCCCCAAATCACGACGGTGGATTTGACCGGCGGGGCTCCGGAGATGAACGCAGGCTTTCGGCCCCTGGTGGAAGCGGCGCGGGCCGTGGGCAAAACCGTGATCGTGCGGACGAATTTGACCATTTTCTTTGAACCGGGCTACGACGATCTGCCCGCCTATTTTGCCCGTCATCGGCTTCAGGTGGTGGCTTCCTTGCCCTGCTACCTGGAGCAAAACGTCAACCAACAGCGGGGAGCCGGGGTCTACGATGCCTCCATTCGGGCCTTGCAGTGGCTTAACCAACTGGGCTATGGCCAGAATCCAGACCTGCGACTGGATTTGGTCTACAATCCCCCCGTTCCCCGCTCCGAGAAGTTCTCCCTCACCCCCTCCCAGGCCGAACTCGAGGCGGACTACCGCGCCCACCTAGACCGTCATTTCGGCATCACCTTCAATCAACTCTATACCCTCACCAACCTACCCATTGGCCGTGTCAAGCAGGCCCTGGTGGGGCAGAACCTCTACGAGCCCTACCTTCAGTTCCTTTCCCAGCACCACAACCCGGCCACCGTGGCCCATGTGATGTGCCGTAATCAGCTTTCTGTGGACTACCTCGGTCAGATCTACGACTGCGACTTTAACCAGATGGAAGGGGTGCCCTGCCAACGGCCCAATGGCGATCCCTTCACCGTGGCTGACCTACTGACGGAGGCCGGTCTCGATCAGCTTCAGCAGGTGCAAACCCGACCCTACTGCTACGGCTGCACCGCTGGCAGCGGATCCAGTTGTGGAGGAGCGCTGGTTACGGAATAATCAGGCAGATTGATCAACGTGGAGCCAGACATCATGCCTGATAACGCATGATCTCGGCATGATGGATGTTGTTTGGGGCGGACAAGGATTTTATGCAAGTACCTCTTGTGTCTGCGTCGCGGTTGGCCCGACAGCGGGAAATGGTCGAAATTGTGCTCAGCCACGGCTGGGACTATATGCGGCGGCTGTTGATGGGGGGCAAGGCCGACGAGCCGGATATCCCGCCCCCGGCGGTGTTGGTCAATATTCTGACGGATTTGGGGCCGGTCTATGTGAAGCTGGGCCAATTGCTCAGCACCCGGCCTGACCTCCTGCCCCCCAGCTATATCGAAGCCCTCAGTCGGCTACAGAGTACCGTACCCGCCGTTAGTGCCCAGGACGCCGAGCGCCAGATTCGGTCGGCCCTGCCCCGTCCGCCGGAGGAGATCTTTGCCCAGCTAGATTACCAGGCCATTGCGGCGGGTTCCATTGCCCAAACCCACCGCGCTCGGTTGCAAGACGGTCGCGAGGTGGCCTTGAAGGTGCAGCGCCCCGGCATTGAGCGCCAGGTGGAGCAGGACATGGCCCTGATTCGCGACGTGGCGCGGCTGATGTCGGCCACCCAGTTTGGCCAGCGCTATAACCTGGTGAGCCTCGCCGAGGAATTTGCCGACGCCCTCAATGCCGAACTCGACTTCCTCACCGAGGCCCACTACACCGAACAACTCCGCCGCAACCTGTCCGAAAGCGGCTGGTATGACCCTCGGCAACTGGTGGTGCCGGATATTGTGTGGGAATTCACGAACTCGCGACTGATGACGATGGCCTGGTTGGAGGGCGTACCGCTATTAAAGGCCAATTTACCGCTCGATCAACGGGGCACGGTGACAACGCTGCTGTTTCGCACCTTTTTTAAGCAGTACTTTATCGACGGCTTCTTCCACGCCGACCCCCACCCCGGTAATATCTTTTGCCTCGACGATGGCCGCGTCGCCCTGCTGGACTGTGGCATGATGGGCCACCTCGACCCCCGCACCCGCGCCACCCTGACGGAAATGGTGCTGGCCATTGCCAGTTGCGATGCCCAGCGCTGCGCCCAGCTCACCCTACAACTGGCGGAACCCCTGCAACCCGTTAACCTAGCCCGCCTAGAAAGTGACTATACCCGCCTCCTAGGGCGCTACTACGGCCTGAGCCTAGAACAATTCAGCACCGCCGTGGTGTTCGGCGAAATTCTGGAGGCGGGCATTGGCAATCATCTGCGCTGGCCTGCCAATGTGGGCCTCTTTACGAAATCCCTCGCCAACCTAGAAGGCGCGGCCCGCCAGTTCAACCCGGGGGTGAACCTCATCGACCAAGTGCGGCCCCTGATGGTGGATCTTTTTCGCCACCAGCTTGTTGGCGATGACCCCCTGCAAGCCCTCCTCCGCACCGGGCTAGAATTTCGCAACCTGTCCCTCAGTTCCCCCCGGCAGTTCAGCTTTTTGCTAGATCGCCTCAGTTCCGAACAACTTCAGTGGAACCTCAAGATTCAAGGGTTTGACGACCTACGCCGCAGCATTGACGACGCCGCCAACCGCCGATCCTTCAGCACCGTGGTCGCCGCCCTGATCATCGGGGCCGCCATCGTCTCCACCGGACGCCAATCCTCCCAGGTGCAGATCCTCACCATTGCCCTGTTCATTGCCGCCAGCCTGTTGGGGCTGTGGCTGGTCTATAGCATTTGGCGATCCGGGCGTTTACGATAGTCGAGCTATCCCGAAGGGGTGCCATCCCGGCCATACTGACGACCGCAAGCCCGTCAAAGCCTTACTTCACAGCCTTCAGCGAACCATTGCCCTAGTGCCTACTTACCGCGATGCACCCCCATTAACCCGCCTTATTGCTCTCCGGTGATGGAGAGGGAATCGACCCAAATGCGGGGGCAAAGGCCACCGGGGGTGATCTCAACGTGGGGTTTGACGTGGATGATCGCCTTCAGCAGGTCGCGGAAATCTCCGGCCAAAGGTATTCCATTTTTGCAAGTGGCCATTGCCCTAGAACCTGAATGTCGCGCTATGGCTAAAACCGACACCGACTTTGACCCCATCCGCCACGGTTCGCGCTTTCGGGCCTTGGTAGAGGGAGGATGATAGGGTAGATGCATAAACCAGGGATTGAGCGTAGTGTGATGAATCCATCTACTCTTGCTATTTCATCAGTCACCGTATCGGCAGACTTGCAGATTACCATTCCGGCAGCGGTTGGCCAGTCCTTAGGATTATCAGAAGGGCAGCGCTTCCAGGTTATGCGCTATCAAGACCGAATAGAACTCATTCCCATGCGCCCAGTGCCCTCCCTCAGAGGCTTCCTCCAAGGGATGGACACAACCCTAGACCGCGATGCCGACCGACTATGAAAAATGTGGTTGACTCCTCTGGTTGGCTAGCCTATTTTGCCGACGAACCTAGTGCAGACTTCTTTGCCCCTGCAATTGAAGAGATCAGCGGCTTGATTGTCCCTGCCATTAGTGTGTATGAGGTTTTTAAGCACATCCTGGTTCGATGTAGTGAAGACGAAGCCATGCAGGCTGTAGGGGCCATGCTGCAAGGACAAGTAATTCCCTTAGATGGCGAACTAGCGCTCAATGCGGCCAAGATTTCTGTGAACAACAAACTGCCCATGGCAGACAGCATCATTCTTGCCACAGCCTACAAGTTCGATGCCATCGTTTGGACCCAGGATAATGACTTTGAAGGATTACGCAATGTTCGCTACTTGCCCAAGACTTAGGTAGGCTCTACGTTTTGCCCTGCCGCCGTTGACCCTATCTGCCACGATGAGCGATTTCGGGCCTTGATGGAGGGAGAACCGTTGGGCTAAGATCCCAGGGTTCTTTGGCACTTTGGCGATAAATTATTGGTCGCAGCGGGGTAGAACCCTGGAATCTGGGTTACAAAGCAAATCACTAGGAGAGTAGCGATGACAATTCTGGTTCCGCCATCCTTACAAAGTCTTCCGGCTTCTCTCTCCATTGAGGGGGCAGTTAGCATTGTGGTTGAAGAGGGAATCCCCATCTTTAGGGCATCCCAAACGATTCAGAATCGCATTGAAACCTTGCTGCAAAAACAAGCCGAAGAAACCCTCACCCCAGAGGAAATCACCGAGTTTGATCGCTACGAAGAAATTGACGACTATCTCGGATTCGTCAACCGCACCATTCGCAACCTGTATCTTGCCTCCCCTAGCGCTAAGTCTGAATAATGCCTGGACGCAAGTTCTCCCCCGAATTACAAGATCAAGTTCGTCAGAGAGCCAACTATCTCTGTGAATATTGCCACACCAGTGAAAAATGGCAGTACGTTCAGTTCGGCACTGGCCTGCTAAGGTGGGATGCCTCTTGGAGCCCCTGCTACGCAAGGACTTTTGGCAACGAGAAATCAAGGATCATACTTTTAGAAACCAGTGCCCTGCTCGCCACGATCATAATTTTGCGGAGGATTTGACAGAATTTCCGCCACAAAACAGGGATTAATCACCGTATCTTTGCGGCCTTCCTGGAGGGTTAAGGATTTCGGTAAAACCATTACATCAGGGTAGGTGTAGAGGCTTTTATCCGGTATCCAAAGGCGTTGATCGGCATAAAATACTTCGTAGGCTTGCTCCTTCAAGCCCAAGCTGAGGGCAATATATAGGTTGCCGCCGATGCGGTTGTGCCCCGGCGTTCCCCCAGTTATTGGGATAACCTCTCCATTGCGATATTCATGGCGTGCCGCTGACGCTAGCTCAAGGGCGAGATACTCGTCAGCGGTGTACGGCTTGGCCTGTGGCTGAGCAGGCATGGGAAGTTACCCCAGCAATACGTTACTGTTCTCCGGTGATGGAGAGGGAATCGACCCAAATGCGGGGGCACAGACCACCGGGGGTGATTTCCACCTGGGGTTCGACGTGGATGATCGCCTTCAGCAGGTCGCGGAAGTCTCCGGCCACGGTGGCCGATTCCACGCTGACCCGTTCGCCCTGGTTAATCAGCCAGCCATCGAAGGGCAGGGAGAAGGATCCTTGCAGGGAATTGACCCCGGCATGGAGGGCTTGCAGGTCATCGATGAGGATGACGTTGCTGGCGTTCTCTAGGCTGAATTCGCTCTTCGCTTCTGTCCCCGGTAGGACGTGGTAATAGCTGGGGCCAACGGAGACCTTTGCGCCAATGCTGGCGTGGCCTGTGGGGGATGCGCCCATGCGTTTGGCGGTGCCTGCGCTGTGGAGGAAGTGGGTGAGCACGCCCTTTTCAATGATGGGCAGGCGACGGGTGGGGGTGCCTTCGCCATCGAAGGTTTCGGCGCTGATGTTTTCGGGGTGGAGGGCATCGTCGTAGACCGAGAGCAGGTCGGAGGCCACCACGCTACCGAGGGAATCGGGGGTGGATAGGCTGCGGTGATCCAGAATGCTCTGGGCGTTGTACAGGTTGGAGAAGGCTCCCAACAGACTGAGGAAGGCTTCCCCGGAAAACACCACCCGGTATTTGCCGGAGGCGATTTTGTCGTAATTCAGGTGGCTGATGGTTTTTTCGGTAGCCTCTTTCAGGCAGCCTTCCACATCCAGCAGCGACAGCCCTCGGTTTACCCGCACTGCCCCAGCCGAGCGGGGTTTGCGGCCCTCCTGCTCGGTTTTGCTGTAGAGGTAGACCGAGGCGTAGGATCGAGCCTCCTGGCGCAGGGCTCCGGCGCTGTTGAGGTAAAAGCGGTTGATGCTGCGCTGGGCAAGGCCGTTATAGGGCACGCTGGCGATGGCGGGATGGGCCTCTAGGAGCTGCTTTTCTAGGGTGACGAGTTGCTGAATCAAATCGCCCACCGGGGCGGGATCTACGGGGGGCAGATCGACCTCGGCGGTAGGGGCGGTGGCTTCGGGGCTGAAGTCGGGAATGTTCTCATTTACCCCAAAGGCGCTGGCGTCACGGGCGCTTTCGAGGGCCAAATCCATGCCCGTGGGGTCTACGTCGCTGGTGGAGGTCACACCCACTTTGCCCTGGTCGTTCCACACCCGCACAATCACGCTGGAACGGTTGGAGGCTTTGACCTGCTTGGGGTCGCCCTTATCCACTTGGACGCTGGTTTCATCTACGGAAGACCCGTAAACGTCGTATTTGGTGATGCCCAGCTTTTGGGCGCTGGCTTCGGCGTAGGCGGCAATGTCTTGAATGGTCGGCATAGTTGGGGAGTAGGGAGTAGGGAGTAGGGTGGGCATTGCCCACCATGGATTAAATGGTTTACCCAAGGTTTGGTGGATAGGGCGAGGAGACCTCGCCCCTACGGTTGGGTGGGTTGTGGATGAAATCAAGCTGGGACTCTGGGTGTGGTGCATTGCTTCGCGTTGGTGTTAGGTTGGTGCATTGCTTCGCGAATGCACCCTACGAGATTACGAACCACCAATAACCAATAACCAATAACCAGAAGCGTTAGCGGCCTCCGACGGTGATGGCGTCTACTTTGAGGTGGGGTTGGCCGACGGTGACGTAGACGCTGCCGCTGATGGATCCGCAGAAGCCCGCTGCGAGGCCGAGGTCGTTGGAGCACATGGAGATTTTGTTCATGATCTCGGTGGCTTCGCCGATTAGGGTGGCACCCTTGAGGGGTTTGGTGATTTTGCCGTGTTCGATCAGGTAGGCTTCATCCACACCGAAGTTGAATTGGCCCGTGGCCCCGACGCTGCCGCCGCCCATCTTTTTGCAGTAGATGCCTTTATCCACCGAGGCGAACAGGTCATCCAAAGAATAATCTCCAGGGGCGATGTAGGTGTTCCGCATCCGGGAGGCGGCGGCGTAGGTGTAGCCCTGGCGGCGACCGCTGCCGGTGCGGGGGTGGCCCGTGCGCATGGATCCCGCCCGGTCGGAAAGGAAGTTCCGCAGAATGCCGTTTTCGATTAGCAGGGTGCGCTGGGCGGGCATCCCTTCGTCGTCCATGTCGATGGTGCCAAAGGCGTCGGGGGAGAGACCCTCATCCCAGGCCGTGAGGTTTTCGTGGGCAATTTTTTCGCCTTTTTTGTCGATGAAGGGGGTGGTGCCCCGTTCGATTTGGGTGGTTTCTAGCAAGTGGCCGCAGGCTTCGTGGAAAATCACGCCCCCGAACTGGTTGGCCATAATCACCGGATAGCTGCCGGACTCCACATAGTCGGCGTAGAGCATTTTTCCGGCGGATTCGCCCACGGATTGGGCCACGCTTTCGTAGTCCCACTCGCGCAAAAAGGCGGGATTGCTGGTGTCTCCGGCCCGCTGACCAATGGAGGAACGGTGTTCGCCATCGGCACAGAGCAGGTTGTAGCCCACGGACTGGGTGAGGCGAATGTCGCGGGCAAAGGTGCCATCGCTGGCGGCAACCAGGACTTCCTGCCAGTCGCGGAAATAGACGGCGCGGCGAGACTGCACATGGCTGGCGTTCTTGGCCAGGGCGTCATTGGCCGCCAGCAGCACATCGCCCATTTCCTGCATGGAGCTACAGTGGGCTAGCCACTCGTCTTTGGATCGGGCACTGGCGTAGTCGCGCAGCAGTTCTAGGTTAATTTCGGAAATATTCGCCGCTGGCCCCGGCAGGGTTAGGCCCATGATGCCCAGGGCCTTATCTAGGGCGGATTTCAATCCTTGGAAAGATAAGTCATTGGTGCTGACGTAGCAATCGGCCTTGCCTAGGAAAACCCGCACCCCGGCCCCGGTAATGATGCGGGGCGAAATGCTGGTAATCGCGTCGTCTTCGGCCTGACAGCTAATGTAGTTGCTGCGCTCTAGGAAAAATTCCACAAAGTCGGCCCCTGCCGACCGTCCCAGGCCCAGCAGTGCCGCCAGGGTCGGCTCCCAGGAGAGGTCAAAGCGGTTTCGGGTGGCTCCGTATTCCCTAGAAAGCAGGTCGTTGGTCTTTAGCAGCGGGGTGAGTGAGGGTGCAACCGTCATGCCAATTTATCCTTACGGGCTAAGAAAAACGCCGGATGACCAGCGGTTTACTTAGTGTAACAAACCCGCTTGGCCAGAAGCTTCACGGTTGCCGGGGTTGGGTGTTCGCAAACTGTGCCGGTGTTCAAGCGGTGATCAGCCGATGGGCCAGGGTGAAGGCTTGGCGACGGTCAATTTTGCCTTGGGCGGTGTGGGGCAAGGCCGAGAGGGCGATCCAGTGCTTCGGACGTTTGTAGGGCACCACCTGGGGAGCCAGCCAGTCCGCCAGGTGGGCCAGGGAAACCTGGGCCTTGGGCACCACAAGACTACAGACGGCTTGCCCCCAATGGGCATCTGGGATACCCACCACACAAGCCGCGTGGACGAGATCGGCGGACAACAGCAAGGACTCCAGTTCTTCGGGCTGTACCTTTTCTCCGCCGGTGATGAGGGTGGTGCTGTGGCGACCGAGGAGGTGGAGGTAGCCGTTGTCGTCGAGGTAGCCCATGTCGTCGGTGAGGAAGCGATGGGGATCTGGGTTCTGGGGGTGGGGAGTCGGGAGTGGGGAGTGGGGAGTGGGGAGTGGGGAGTGGGGAGTGGGGAGTGCGTATTACGGAGACCGTAATAGGCTGCTGGTGCTGGTTCCAGGGAAACTTGTGTG
>JAYKHF010000248.1:0-5125 GCA_035285305.1 Leptolyngbya sp. | reverse complement strand
GTGCAACGACTTCAGTCTCGCATTGCGATGATCGATAATGAAGTTGGTCTAGACGGAAGTATTCTAGGGGAAGAAATTTCTGATCGATCTCTCGAAGAATTAATTCGCCTTAAAGAAGCAAATAGCGACTTAGAGAAAGCCGCAATCTTAAATGAATTAGAGCAAAGTGCTGATTTTGTTTCAGCCGATCAAATGCGTTTCCCACTTCTAGAATTTTTATCTAGAGTTGGAAAAGATGCTTTGGCAGGCATTCCCATGGGGATTCATAGCACCCGAACAAATGGACAAGACGGTGTATTTTTGGCGTTTCGAGCTAAGGAGCGCCACTTTTGGTATTTTTACCCTCGTATGAATGGATTGATTGCGACTGATCCTCAGTATGCTACGAGAGAAAAACGGAAAATCTTTAAGATGATTGAGTGCACGCAACAAGAATACCCTGAATACGAAAAATTATCTGCGGCAGCTTTTGACAACAGCATTTTTCCTATTTTAGAGAATGCAGTCATAAATATCCTAGACGAATTAAGAAGAGATCGAGTTAGAGCAAAAATTCCTCGCAAACTTAACAAGCTCATTAGTACTATTTACACTGCTCTTACGGATCAAGGTTGGCTAGATAGCTTAGAAAAGCCGCTACCAGATACCCTTGAAAAGGTACTCAAGATTCTTCTAAATGAAGAGCTGCGATCTTATGAGAAGGAAATTAGGGTCATTTGGAACACCTTTAAAGCGCATGGTGATCGTCTTATTCTGATTGACGCTCTAGACGAATTCTTCGTGGAACAAGAAATCGGTCGGGATCTCTTAGACGAACATCATCAAGAAACACCATTAGAATCTATTGTTGATGAGGATATTCAACTCGTCTGCTATCAGTGGTTTAAGCCTAAGTAGTGATGACCTCTGATGACTTAAAGCCTTGTAGAATAGCAACCCTGGAATATTTATTTTTCTAAGGTAATGCTTTCCGTAATATTTTTACATATTCCTATGTTTTGGCATTGCTTTCCACCAGTCTTGCCAGTAGGCACTGCTGGAAAGCACAATCTTAATAAAGTCTATTCATCAAAAGCCAACCTGCTGAATGTAGATTTAAGCATAAGCTGGCAAACTCTTTCGTTGCCCTATCTACCCATTTCCCCATGAAAATCGCCACTGCCCAACTTAATCCCACCATCGGCGACCTGTCCCACAATGCCCAGCAGATTGTGAACGCGGCCCAAGCGGCCCACAGTCAGGGGGCGCAGGTTTTGGTCACTACGGAACTGGCCCTCTGTGGCTATCCTCCCCGTGATTTGCTGCTGCGGCCCGGTTTCATTGCGGCAATGGCCCAACAGTTAGAAAGTCTTGCCGCAGAACTGCCCCCAGAATTGGCGGTGCTAGTGGGCTATGCAGCGGCGAACCCGAACGCCCTTCAGCGGGGGGAAAAGCCCCTGTTCAACAGCACCGCACTGTTGCAGGGCGGCCAGGTGCAGCAGGTGTTCCATAAGCAGCTCTTGCCCACCTACGATGTCTTCGACGAAGACCGCTACTTTGCGCCAGGGACGGGGCCAAGCCGCTTTACCCTAACCACCCCTGAGGGCGATGTGAACCTGGGCGTCACCATTTGCGAAGACCTGTGGAACGACGAGGAATTTTGGGGCGGACGTAGCTATCCCCGCAACCCCATTGCCGACTTGGCCGAGGCCGGGGTGGATCTGGTGATTAACCTGTCGGCCTCGCCCTTTTCGGTGCAAAAGCCCCAACTGCGGGCGGCAATGCTGACCCACAGCGCCACTCGGTTTCGTTGCCCCATCCTCTACGCCAACCAGGTGGGGGCTAACGATGACCTGATTTTTGACGGCACCAGTATGGCCTTCAACCGTCAGGGGGAACTGGTGGCGCGACTGCCCTCTTGCCAAACCGGGCTGATGGTGGTGGAGTACGACCTCGCTAATGCCGACCTGCTGCCGGGTACCGTTGCCCCCCTGCCAACGGACGATAATGAAGCCCTCGGGCTGGCCCTGGTGCTGGGGGTGCAAGACTACGCCCGTAAGTGCGGCTTTCGCCAGGTCGTCGTCGGCCTCAGCGGTGGGGTCGATTCGGCTCTGGTGGCGGCGATTGCGGCGGCGGCCCTTGGCCCCGATCAGGTGCTGGCGGTGCTGATGCCTTCCCCCTACAGCTCCGACCATTCTGTCTCGGATGCCCTTGCCCTCTGCGCCACCCTTGGCCTGCCCTACCACACCCTGGCCATCGGCCCGCTGATGGCCGACTACGACCAGGTGCTCAACCCCCTCTTTGCGGGTACCGATTCCGGCATTGCGGAAGAAAATATCCAGTCCCGCATTCGGGGCAATTTGCTGATGGGGATTTCCAACAAATTCGGCCACCTGCTGCGGTCTACGGGCAACAAGTCTGAAATGGCGGTGGGCTACTGCACCCTCTACGGCGACATGAACGGTGGCCTCGCGGTGATTGCCGATGTACCCAAAACCCGTGTCTATGCCCTCTGCCACTGGCTGAACCAGCCGGGGCAGTCCTCGCCGCTAGACAGTCAGGACAACCCAGCCTCCGAGGACGCCGAATCCCAAACTACACCCCCCAGTCCGGATCCCCTGGGTGCCCTCGCCCATCTGAGAGGCCAAGTTCTCCAGGGCTTTATCCCCAGCCACATCCTTACCAAGCCCCCCAGCGCGGAACTCAAACCGGGCCAGGTCGATCAAGACTCCCTGCCCCCCTACGAGGTGCTGGACGACATTCTGGAACGCCTGGTGCAGCGCCACGAATCCACCGCCGATATCGTCGCCGCTGGCCACGAGGCTGCCGTGGTAGATCGGGTGATGCGCCTGGTGGCTCGGGCCGAGTTCAAGCGTCGCCAAGCGCCCCCCGTCCTCAAGGTCACCGACCGCGCCTTTGGCATGGGCTGGCGAATGCCGATTGCCTCCCGCTGGCCATAATTGATCGCCAGGGAAGGCCTAAGGGACAGATTCTAGGCAGGAACAACGACGGTTTTGGTGCCAGCAAGGCCAAAGGCGCTGTGGACGGTCTGGAGCGCTTTCACACCCTCGGATTCATCCACCACACAGCTAATTTTGATTTCCGAGGTGGCGATCATTTGCAGGTTGATGCCCTGCTCAGACAGTGCCCTAAACATCCGAGCGGCCACACCGGGAGCCTGGATCATGCCGGTGCCAACCACGCTCACCTTGGCGATGGCTTCGTTGACGACCACTTCCCCAAAGCCGAGGTCGGTGGCGGCCTGTTCCATCAGTTCCTGGGCTGTGCGAGCATCGGCCTGGGCGATGGTGAAGGCGATGTCGCGGGTTGGCTGACCATTGACCAAACGGCAGCGCTGGGACTGGATGATCATATCCACGCTGACACCGTTGTTGGCCAAGATTTGAAAGATCTTGGCGGCCATGCCAGGTTGGTCAGGCACATGGCGAATCCCCACTTGAGCTTGCTTTGTGTCTAGCGCCGCACCACGCACCACGGGAGTGACTGGGGCCGAGGTGTCCAGGGCGGGCGCTTCCGCCCGGGGCATGGGCGATGAGGTGACATGGAAGGCTTCGCAGAGGGCGGCGAGGGCGCGATCGCAGTCGGCCATGTCGATGGTACAACTGACTTTCACCTCGGAGGTGGAGATCAACTGAATGTTGATGCCCGCCTCGGCCAGGGTGGAAAACATCTTCGCCGCCACCCCCGGACGACCGATCATGCCCGCCCCGGCAATGCTGATTTTGGCCATGTTGGTGTCCACCATCACCTCGGCTTGGGTGGTGTCGGTGGGGTTGCTGCGCAGGGCGGGGGCAATGGCTTCGGCCACGGCTTCGGCCCGGTTGAGGTTGGCCCGCACCATCGTAAAGGCAATGTCGTTGGTGTTGCCCTCGTGGATGGACTGGATGATCAGATCTACGTTGAGGTGTTGGTTGTCGAGTTCGCCAAATAAGCGGGCGGCAATGCCGGGGCGATCGGGAATCCGCAGCAGGGCCAACTTGGCTTGGTCGGTGTCAAACTCCACGCCATCGACGGGGTGGGCGAGTTCTAAGCCCTCCAAAGGCCGGGGTTGGGGCTGGGGCGAAATCACCCGAGTCCCGGGTTCGTCCGTCCAGCTTGAGCGCACCACTAGGGTGACGCCGTAGTTACGGGCAATTTCCACGGCGCGGGGGTGCAGCACCTTGGCCCCCAGACTAGCCAGTTCCAGCATTTCGTCGCTGGTGATTTCCTCCATCAACTGGGCTTCGGGCACCAGGCGCGGGTCGGTGGTGAGAATGCCTGGGACATCCGTATAGATTTCACACTTGTCCGCTTGCAGGGCCGCCGCTAGGGCCACGGCTGAGGTATCCGATCCGCCTCGCCCTAGGGTCGTAATTTCTAAATCCGTAGTTTGGCTAATGCCCTGGAAGCCTGCCACCACAATCACCTTGCCCTCGGCCAGATGGCGCTGCATCCGCTCTGGGTTGATCGTGAGAATGCGCGCACGGGTATGTTCCGCCTCGGTGACAATGCCCACCTGCGCCCCGGTGAGGGAAATGGCGTCTTGGCCCAGGCTGTGCAAGGCCATCGAGAGCAGGGCAATGGACACCTGTTCCCCGGTGGAGAGCAGCATATCCATCTCGCGGCGGCTGGGCTG
Source organism: Leptolyngbya sp. (assembly GCA_035285305.1). Classification (GTDB taxonomy): domain Bacteria; phylum Cyanobacteriota; class Cyanobacteriia; order Phormidesmidales; family Phormidesmidaceae; genus Nodosilinea. The sequence continues at coordinate 510 of JAYKHF010000248.1, read as the reverse complement.
ATGGGTAATTTCGTGGGCTAGCTTGACTAGACCATCGGTGGTTTTGCCCATGGCAGAGACCACCACCACCACGCTATTTCCCGTCTCCACCGTGGCCTTCACCCGCTGGGCCACGGCCTGGATGCGCTCCACAGTGCCAACGGAGGTGCCCCCATATTTCTGTACAATCAGCGCCATAGATCTTGCCTTCCTCTCCCTGCAACAGCTACATGACCGAGCCCGTGGTGGCTCCCACCGCCCTGCCCATACGCCCATTCCGCCAGCCGCACCCCTGGGCCTAAAGGCTGGTTTGCCCAATCATAGGCCTGACAATCATGGGCCTAAATGTAAACCGAAATGCCTAAACTGGCGTAACGCTTGAGACAGATCCACCATCCTATCAGGAGATTGTATCAAGCGTATTTCCGCCGCTAGCTACCCCAGGGCGAACGCATACCCATGATCAAGGCCCCAGTGGAGGCTGTTTTCAAGGCCCCAGTGGCTGTGGGTGGCCTGGGCAAAGCGCTCTAC
>JAYKHF010000247.1:0-11657 GCA_035285305.1 Leptolyngbya sp. | reverse complement strand
GGTATCGCCAACTTCAAACGCTCCGGTTTCAATGTCGATGGCCACAATTTTGCCTTCGTTGCCAGCTTCAACCCGTTGCCGAATGCCAGACTCATAAAGTTCCTGCCCACGTCGGGCGAGTTCTTCTTTGCTGTAACGCCGCTGTCGAACTGCCATGGCTACGACCTACTTGCTTGGAACTCCATTATATCAAGGTGCCTAGCGACCGGAAATATGGCCCAACGTTGTTCAAATTTTCATCGGTCAGCAATTTCATCATCGTTGCTGATCGACCGTGCGGGCAAGCAGGCGATCACGCAAGCCCTGGGGATCAAATCGAGCCTCATTCATGTGTCGAATTGATTGGGTCTTTTGCTGCCGTTGCTTAAGATAGGATTCTACCTCTTCCTGATGATTGAGGTAGAAGGCAATGGAGGCATAAACGTCAGGGTGTCGGCCCGCATGGGCTTGACTGAAGAGGAGGATCTTCTGGTCTGGGTTCACCAGGGCCAGAGGCGATCGGGTGTGTCGCTTCTTCTTGCCGGAGTAGTCGTCCCGTTGCTTGCCCCGGTCTTTGGATCGTTGTACGGGCCGCTCGGTGGCGTCAAGAATCACCCGCTCTACCCTGAGATGACCTCAGCCGCCCCACATACTCCTTTTGTCCACCTGCGGAATATCGGCTAGGCGGATCCTATGGGTTCCATAACCCATCAACGCCCCAGCAGACAGGGAAACTCGGTATACAATCGAGGGGAATTTGCCTTGAACGCCATCGTTGAGAGCATCCCCTATGCAACAGCTTTTTCGTGCCCTAGCCACGCCGCTGCTGGCTTCTGTTCTGGCTGCGGGATCGCTGCCTTTGCCCATTGGCAATGCCCAGGCCCAGCCGTCGGTCAGCCCCCAACTGGCCCAGGGGATGCCCACGCCGGATCAGGTGGTGGAATGTGAGTTACTGATTGTGGGCGGTGGCTTGGCTGGAACGGCGGCGGCCTACGAGAGTCTGCGAATGGGCCACACTGTCTGTATGACGGAACTGACCGACTGGGTGGGTGGGCAAATTTCCGCCCAGGGCACCACGGCGCTGGATGAATCGCGGGAGCAGCGGCGGCGGTTGTTTTATTCAAGAGGCTATAACGACCTGCGAGATCGGGTGGAGGAGCGGTATGGCGAACTCAATCCTGGTCAATGCTGGGTGAGTGTGTCTTGCTTTATGCCCGCCGATGCCAACGCCATTTTGATGGAGATGTTGGCGGAGGCTGAGCGGGAGGGGGGCGGCGAACTGAAGTGGTTCCCCAATACGGTGATCAAAGAAGTGGGCCTTAATGCCGACCGCACCCACATCGACGCCATGACGGCCATTCGCCACAGCCCCGCCCCGGGGACGGCCCCTTTGAATACGGATTTTCTGTCGGAAATCATCGAAGACGCCTACACCTACGAAGATTCGGCTCGTCTGTCGAAGGAAATTATTCAGTTTGTGCCCGCTGGCATGGACGCCAACCGCTTCCCCAATGCCGACCCAGACCGGGTGGACTGGTTTGTGGTGGAGGCCACGGAAACCGGGGAACTGATTGCCCTGGCCGATGTGCCCTACGAGGTGGGGCTGGATCCGCGTTCCCCCCACAACCCCTCTTCTCCGGTGGCTGACCGGGACGCCTACTGCACCCAGGGCTTCACCTACACCTTTGCCATGGAGCGCACTGCCGAGCCCCAAACCTTTGACCTGCCAGCGTTCTACGCCACCTACGAACCCTACTACAGTTGGGAAAAGGAACGTCCCCAACTGCAAACCCCCCAGGATCACTTTGACTTTGTCTTCACCTATCGCCGCCTGTGGAGTGCGGCCCCCCGCCGCGTAGATGAACGCATTTTTGGGGCACCCCGTCCCACCCCGGGGGATATTTCCATGCAGAACTGGACTTGGGGCAACGATTACCGCCCCGGCACCGCCCGCGATAACCTGATTCTCACCCATGACCAACTCCAAGCCAGCGGCCAACTGGCACCAGGGGGCTGGTTGGGCGGTTTGCGCACTGAAACCCTGCGGCGCGGTGAAGAAAACGCCCTTGGTTTCTTCTATTGGCTCACTACCGGGACCACGGATTCTCAGTTGGATGATGCCTGGAAGGAACCCGACCCCTATAACCGCTACCTCAGCGGGCTCGATTCTCCCATGGGCACAGAGCATGGCCTGTCGAAGTATCCCTACATCCGCGAAGCCCGTCGCATCATTGGCCGTCCCTCCTCTGGCTACGATGATGGCTTCATGATCAACGAGATTGATTTTTCTTGGAACGACTTCACCACCGAGTTCTACCAAGACAACCTCAGCCGCAGCACCTTTACCTCCATGCGGCGCTTCCTGGCGGGGCTAGGGACGGTGGACACCTTCATGCCCGGTGCCAACCCCGATGACTTCCCTGTGCGGGCGCGGTCTCGCATGTATCCCGACTCGGTGGGCATCGCCCAGTACGCCATCGACTTCCATCCCTGTATGCGCGACTATCCGCCGGAAGCGCCGGGGAACATCGAGCGGCCTGGGGTGCGCCAAGCCCACGGCCAAGCCTATCCGGCCCAAATTCCTCTGCGGGCGATGATTCCCCAGCGGGTTGACAACATGCTGGTGGCCAGCAAGAGCATCGCCGCTAGCAACATCGCTGCCGCCGCCTACCGGGTGCATTCCTTCGAGTGGTCGGTGGGGGCCGCTGCCGCCCATTCCATTGACTTTTCCCTGCGCCACGGGGTGCTGCCCTACGAACTGGTGGACAACCTCCCTGCCCACGAACCCCTGCTCCATGCCCTACGGATGGAACTCGAGGCCAGCGGCAACCCCACCCAGTTCCCGGATACGTCCATTTTTAACGAATCATGGGAGGACTGGAAACCCTGGTAAGGGTCAGCTTAGCGGGGTCGTGGCGGCGATCACAGATGGGTCGAAAACCCTTGCCGATCAGCCATCTCCCGATCCCGTTGCAGGGATAGTTCGATCTCGACGAGATCGCGCAACTGTTGGGTGAGGGTTTCTACCTGGCGCTGGGCCGCCACTTTGCGATGGAGGGCGGCTCGGGCGAGGTCTTCCCGGCCTTGGGCGAGGGCTTGCTCGGCTACTTTGCGCCAGGTGTTGGCTTCCTGCTGGACCGCCTGCTGCTGGGTGAGGGCGGATTGGTAGGCGACCGCAATGTTCCCCATGGCCCTGTGGAACAGAATCATCGCCTGCTCTGGGGTCTGGCGTTGGCTATTGCCCTCTACCCAGCGACGGAACAGGGGGCTTTCCACCTGGTCGCGATTTAGGCCGAAACTGGCGAGTTGGGCACTTTCGTGACGCCCCGTTTTGCACCAGGTCGCAAAATGTTCGCAGTTGTTAAAGAAGAGATCGTACTGACATTCCCCCAGGCGGCTTTCGGCCCGGGCAATCACCACATCATCGGGATCCGCAACGGTATGATAGACCCGATACACCGGATGGCCCCAGGAGAAGGTCTCCAGGCTGGTGCGTTCCACCTGGGCATTCTCGCCCAGCTTTCGGTAATGGACGACGGTGCCATCTCCATAGTCAATACCGTGGTGTTGATAGACCCCCTGAATACCTGCGAGGGGGCGCATCACGTAGATTTGGTCGCTTCTAGCCATGACAACCAGGAACGGTGAGGGAAAATCGACGACGGATTAGCCTTTACGGCTGCGGATCCTCTTCGCCAATCATCGTGGACTGGTAAGGCAGATCGTCGGCATCTAGGGCCGTGGGCACTGGCTGAAGATCCTCTGGGCCGCTGGGTTCGTCTCGACGGCGGCTGTTGAGGAGATCCTTCAGGGGGTCTCGTTTTTCGGGGGTGGTGTGAATTTGAATATTGGGGCCAGAACGCGCCAGACGAATGATGATGCCATCTTCTACGGGAACTTCATCGATGCGCTTGCCATCCAGGTAGGTGCCGTTGGTGCCAATGTTCTTAATGTGCCAGCCTTGGTCTGTGCGCAGCACTTCCACATGGTGCCGCGACACCACAGCGCTGTAAAGAATCACATGATTATCGCTAGATCGACCCACCCGGATCACAGCCTCGTGGTCAAACGTCCAATGCTGTACCGGGGTTTTATGGAGGGGATGGAGCAAGGAAAGGGTAATCACATTAATCGGCTTGAGATTCTTACTTACAGACCTTCATCATAGGGGAGTCTTTCCTACTTCGCTCATCGGAATCTGACGTCAGTATAAAAAAGATGCGTGTATTTAGATCGAGGGATCACGATGGACTCCCAGCCCAGGGCTCTAGTCGTCTTGGGCCTCGGCGCATACCGTGGGTCGCTAGGACTCATCCACGCTCTCCAGTAAGGGAAAATCGCCCACGGCCTCAGCATCTAGCAGCCAGTCCAGGGTTCCGGTGGGGCGCACCAGCCGGATGGGGTAGGCGGTGTCCGACGCGGTGTCCGAAAAGACTTGGGTAAGGGCCGCTTGCTTACCCGATCCCGCCGCCACCACCATCACCCGGCGGCTGTGGTTAATCAGCGGCACCGTAAACGTAATCCGAGGCTCGTCGCCCTTGTGGCCCACCGTTACCCAGCGATCCACCACCGAGAGGGCCGCCGTGTGGGGAAACAGCGACGCCGTGTGCCCGTCGTCGCCCATGCCCAGCCAGACTAAATCAAACTCAGGGAATCCGGCTGCGGCGTTGGGTTGCAGGGTTGCAAAGGCCGCTTTCATCGCCGCCTCATAGCGCTGGGCCGCTTGGGCCGGGTCGGCCTCGGCGGTGGGGGTAATGTAGATCTGATCCGCTGGGATCGGCACCTGGTCTAACCAAGCTCGTTTGGCCATCCCCGCATTGCTGTCCGGGTGATCCACGGGCACGTAGCGCTCATCCCCCCAAAAAATATAGAGCTTTTCCCAGGGCAAATCTTGCTGAGCCAGACCTTCGTAAAGGGGCTTGGGCGTGCTGCCCCCCGCCAGGGCTAGGGTGCAGTATCCATGGTCAGCGATGGCCTGCTGAATCACGGCCACAGATCGCGTGAGGGCGTACTGCACGAGGGTGGGTTTGTCAGGCAAAATGGCAATCGTCGGCACAGGCATCAATGAATTATCCCTACAGCATCAGGATCGATCACGTCCTTGCGGTCTAAGGCCGTTGACGATGGGGCAGGCAAAGCTATGAACCCTGGTGCAGCCCCCAGGGATAGCCGATCCTCCCCAAGCTTTAGGTAGCCTAGCCTAAATTTAGGCCCATGGCCGTTAAGCTAAAGGAAAGCTTAGGCTTGGGGTGAGGGGCGCACCCAGGCCAAGGCCGTAGGGCTAGTGAGCATGATCAGCCGAGTCGAGCCGAGTCGAGCCGAGTCGAGATTGAACGGGCCACCGAGAACATGGGAAAAACTTGTTAAGATAGGCTACATTCCGTCACCCTGGATAGGAAAAATTGTGGCTGATACCGTACCGCCTGAAGTGGTGCAGCAGGTCGCTGAGTATTTCAGTGTCTTGAGTGAACCGATGCGCCTGCGCCTCCTTAACCTGCTCCGTGATGGCGAAAAGTGCGTACAAGAGCTGGTAGACGCTACACAAACCAGTCAGGCGAACGTTTCTAAGCATCTCAAGGTGATGGTGCAAGCCGGAATTCTCAACCGCCGAGCCGAGGGAACATCGGCCTATTACAGCGTTTCCGATGATTTAATTTTTGACCTCTGTGGCATGGTTTGTGATCGGATTGCCTCCCGCATTGAGGAACAGGCCCGCCAGTTTCGGAACTTTAGCCTAGCGGGTCGGCAGTAATCATCTCCGTTCGCCTTGAGCTGGTCGAAAGGCCTGTCCCCTAGGCTTCGACGGTTCGACAGGCTCACCGCTCACCGCTCACCGCTCAGCCTGAGCGGTATATCCTCAGTAGATCACAAACTCGCTCTATTGCCCTGATTTGGCCCTCACCCTAAATCCCTCTCCCACATTGGGAGAGGGACTTTGAGGATTTTTCTAGCCCCCCCTCTCCCCCCTGGGAGAGGGGCTGGGGGTGAGGGCCAAGCCGATACGAAGAGACATCTTTGTGATCTACTGATCCTGCGCTGAGCGATGGCGTTTTCCCTGAGACGCATCATCTTGAGAATTGTTGTTAATCAGCCTTGGGGCTTGCATTTTCAGCAATTGTGCGTATTCTTAGTTAGGTTTTCGGTTGGTGTTTCTTGCGGCGTTTTTCCAGGGCATCGCCGAGGACAGGGCAGAGTTCCCAAAGAGGACGTATCCATGCAACGGTTGACCCCGTCTCAGTTGAGTTCAGTGATCCTGCCGATGGCGATGGGCGGCGGGGTGGCCCTAACGATTTTTGGGGGATGGGGGAGCGCGGCGGCAGCGGCCACGCTAACCGCATGGCAGTTTGACCCCGCCGCCCAGCAATTGACCCTCACCCTACCGACGGGGGTGGTGCCGCAGTATGCCCCGGCCCAGGGAGGCATTGTGATCACGCTGCCCAATACCCAACTGGGGGCAGTGCCCACGGTGGCCCGCTACGGTGGCCCCGTTCAGCAGATTGAGCTTTTCGCTAGGGACAACGCGGTGGATCTGGTGCTCACCCTGGCCCCTGGGGTGGCCTTGGGGGAAGGGACGGGGCAACTCGTCTCCCTTGCCGGAGGGGAACAGACCCGCTGGGTATTTACGCCCCAGGTGGCGTCATCGCCCATTGCCTCCGGCCCATCCCCAGGCATGATTGTGGAATTGCCGCCCCTGCCCGCCGACCCCAACCTCAGTTGGCCCTACACCGGGGTCGGGCGGTTGAGTATTTCGGCGGCTAATCTGATGCGGCCCGCTAACCTAGATACCTTCAACACCCTGCCTGAAACCCTGGCCATTGACCCCTTTAACCTGGGTCTGCCCACGGTGACGGAGCAGGTTTCAGTTCCTAGCCTCGACGAATTGGATGCGGCGGTGGGCGTGGCCCTCCCTAACCCCACGATGGTGGTGCCCTCCCTCGCCACTGCGGATACTCCCACACCCACCACCAGACCCACCCCGGCCACGCCAAACGCGGGGATTATTGCCACGCCGCCCCCCAGTGGCCAGCCAAGCTTAGGTAATGGCCTGAACGCCGTGGCCGCAATTGATGCCGCCATTGATCAAGAGAACGGTGGCCAGACCATTGCGGTCAACCCAGCCCCAATATCGGCCACGCCCCCAGGGAACGCCATCGCCCAGGTGTCTGGCCCAACCGCTAGTGTTCAGGCCAGTGCCCAAACCAGTGCGCTCACCCCTCCTTTTTTGACGGTGCCGCCCCCTGCGCAGCCCGCCGTGGATGCCCGCAATCCGGCGATCATCCCCTCCCCTGGGGCCAATTCCCCCCTAGCGGTGCCCACGGATCCCATGGTCACAACCGCCGCTGACACGGCTTCCACCGTGGTCATTCCGCCGAGGGTGGATCCGGTGATGGTGGCGGCCAACCCTGGGGCAGCCCTTTCCTTTGGCCAACCCTTGCCCGGTAGCCTCGCCCGAGGCCCTGAGCCCGCCTGGGATGATCGCCACCTCGCCCCAGATACCCTGATCGCCGCAGGCAGCATTTTGGAACTGCGGTACACCGGGTCGCAATCCCTCACCCTTGACCCCAGTGCCGCCCATCGGGAAGTGCTGGTGCTTGAGACCGAAATTCGCGACCCGGTGACGAACGGCATCGTGGCCCCGGCGGGGAGCCAACTGATTGGCCAATTCCAACCCAGCGGCGATGGCCACCAGTGGGTGAGCCAGATGTTGATCGACCCCAATGGCCAACGCATTCCCTTCGCCAGTACCTCAGACCAGGTCTATAACTCGCCCCGGGTGGATGGCAGCACCGTGGCCCTAGGGACAGGCTTGGGTGCCCTAGCCCTGACGCTGTTGACGGGCTTTGGCGGCGTTGGTCTGCTCGGTGGAGCACTGATTGGGGCCACCACAGCGGTGGGTCTATCCCCGCAAATGCTGGTGATCGAGCCCAATCAGGTGATCTATGCGGAGGTGAACCAGGACATCTATCGCGCCATGCCCATTGCCGCCATGCCCATCGATGTCCAACCCTGGGGATCACTGCCGGGTACCTGGCAATCGCCGCCCCCGTAGGGCATGAGTTCCCTAGGCCGGGAGCGATGTTTCAGGGTGGCTATCGGGGGGCTCGAATTTGTAGCCAACCCCTCGCACCGTCTGAATCAGGGTCGGTTCGTTAATGTCCTTTTCAATTTTTTTGCGAATCTGCCCCACATGGACATCGACCACGCGCTGGTCGCCCACATAGTCGTAGTCCCACACCTTTTGAATCAACTCGGCCCGTCGCCAGACACGACCTGGATGACTAGCCAAAAAATGCAGCAGATCAAACTCTAGGGCGGTTAAGGGCACTAGGTTGTGATCAAGCCTCACTTCCCGGCGCACCGGGTCAATCATAATATTGTTAAAGGTAAGGCATTGTTGATTGGCGGTTGTGACCGGGCGCTGGCGCTTAAGAATGGCCCCCACTCGCACCTCCAACTCCAACAAGCTAAAGGGCTTGGTCAGGTAATCGTCGGCCCCCTCCGCAAACCCGCGAATTTTATCCGCTTCATCGGTGCGGCTGGTCAGCATCAGCACGAAGACGCCGGTGCGGGACTGCATTTCCTTGCACAGGTCATAGCCGTTCGTGTCGGGTAGGTTCACATCGAGGATGACTAGATCTGGGGTGAACTGCTCAAATACGGCCAGCGCGGTTTGGCCATCCGCCGCCGCTTCCATGTCATAATCCTGCTTCGCTAAAAACCGATAGACCAAGTTACGAATAGCAGGATCGTCATCAACAACCAGGATTTTGGCCTCCGCCATGGTCACACCTTGAATCTAGGGGGGCTGAAAGGATGGAACCGAAGGAATGCGCTGAAGATCGCCGCCCTTACTCCATCGCCCGGGTGGATGCAACCCAGGGTTTCAGTCGGGGTTCACAAGTTCTTCACGTTTCCGCCATCAGCAACCGGATGATTCCCTAGCTTACTAGAGATTTTCATGAAGAGACTACGCTAGGCTCAGTGAATCTACATGGCCCCAACACAGCCAATCGATTGGAGCAACGGAGGACTCAGGCACCGGCATCCCCCTGACCCATGGGGCCTGACTGGGAGAGCCGGATCGCCTTGGGCCGGACTCGATGGCAATGGCACAATGGAAAGGCCCCCCATTGCACGATCTATGTCTACCCTTTGGCCCTATGCCACCCCCGGCATCCCGGATGCCTTGTTTGAGCAGTTGCCCGGTATTCCCCTCAGCAGCCGGGAGGTGCGGTTGTTGCTGCTGGGCTATCTACGGCTGCGGCCTGGGGATGTGCTGTGGGACATTGGGGCAGGCACCGGCACCTTGGCCATCGAGGCCGCCCTAATGTGCAAACAGGGCCAGGTCGTGGCGGTAGAGCGTGACGAGGATGTGGCCGACTTGATCCGGCGCAACTGCCAGCGGTTTGAGTTGTCTAATGTGACCGTGGTGCAGGGCAGCGCCCCAGATATTTTGGATCACCTCTCCCCCAAGCCCAACTGTATTTTCGTAGAGGGGGGGCGTTCCCTGAAAACCATTCTGCAAGCGACTTGGGACTACCTTCCCGCTGGAGGACGCCTGGTGGTCACGGTGGGCAATTTAGAAGGACTCTACAGCGTTTCCGAAACCTTTGCCCAACTCCAAGTCCGCAACATTGAAGCGGCACAACCCGCCGTCAACCGCCTGGAGGTCAAAGGCAACCACCAAGTCTTTACCGCCGTAGACCCTATTTTTATCCTCAGCGGCGAAAAGGTTTAACCCAATTCCCACCCCTTGACAGCAATTCTCATTTTGGTCAATTGCCCGTTCGCCCTTCGACAAGCTCAGGGCGAACGTAAACAACGCGTTCGGGCTGAGCGGTGAGCCTGCCGAACCGTCGAAACCCTAATTCTGAGTCTTGACACGGCCTTAGGCTCCTTGGGGGGTTTCTTGCCAGAGTTGGGTGGTTTGGCGCAGGCTGCGGTAGTCGCCATTACCGATGATCAGGTGGTCGAGGACGGGGGTAGCGAGGATTTGTGCCCCCTGGAGCAGTTGGCGGGTGAGGGAAATATCCTCGGGACTGGGGTCTAGGTTGCCGCTCGGGTGGTTGTGGGCCACGATGCAGCGTACGGCCCCGTGGCGGATGACTTCTTTGAAGATTTCTCTCGGGTGGGCTAAGGTTTCGGTGGCGGTGCCGATGGTGATCACCTTGGTGCCCAGCAGACGGTGACGAATGTCGAGGAGGACGACGGCAAAACGTTCCTGGGCTTGCCACATGAGATCGTGGCTGAGGGCGGCGGCGGCAATGGCTGGGTCATCTACCACCGTTTTTTCGGGCGGGATGGCCTGAAGCACCCGCTTTCCTAACTCGATGGCGGCGATAATAGTTGTGGCCTTGGCAGGGCCAACCCCCGAGATTTTCGTCAGGTCATAGGCGGTGACATCCCGCATGGCCGAAAGGGGATCCCGTTGGCTTTGGCCCATTTCCTGCAAAATGAGCTGCCCCAAACCCACCGCCGAAAGTTTGCCGGGGCCTTGTCCCGTTCCCAGTAAAATAGCGAGTAGTTCCGCCGTGGATAGGCTTTTTGATCCGTAGGACAGCAGCCGCTCGCGGGGGCGGTCGCCGGACGGCATATCGAGAACCCGGACATGGTAAGTCATCCTAACTTGCACCTCTCATCCCTAGGCTGGGGGGGTTGCCCCAGGCTTAGGGAGCCCGCCGTCGGCCCAATCGGATCACGTTCGGTTGAGGTTAGGCCAATTGTCTAAGGTTTCTGGTTGACATCCTCCTCGGCCTAAAGGCGCGAGGATTTCCAGTCTGCCCGCCCTAGGCGGACTCCTGATGAGTAGACAGACAAGCCACTGCCCCAGATTGGGGTCTTACACGGCTTAGCGTCTGTCCATTCAGGTCGGCAAGCCCTGCCGCCAAAATGTTTACGCTGGCGTTGATGTCCCGATCTTGTTCCGCCCCGCAGTTGAGGCACAACACCGACCGTACCGACAAGTCCAACTTGCCCCAGCGATAGCCGCAACCTGAACACACCTGGGAGGTCGGTTCCCATCGACTGATGGTTCGCACGTCCCGGTCGTAGATCAGGTGGGCTTTACCCTCACAGAGGGTTCTAAGTTGCCGCCATCCAGCCCGACTAATGGCCCTGGACAGAGAACGGTTCTTCACCATTCCCGCCACGTTCAAATCCTCCAAGACCACCACACTGTTTTCCCGCACCAGGCGAGAAGCCAGCTTTTGGTTGAAGTCTTGGCGAATGTCGCGCTGTCTGGCTTCCATCCTGGCAATGGCTATCCGCAACGATTCACGCCGCTTTGAGCCGTTCATGGCTCTCGCGAGTTTGCGTTTTCCTTTGCGAATGCGCTTGTCCAGATGGCTGGTATCCGGGGCTTTGATTTTCTCCCCGGTGCTGAGGGTGGCCAAGGTTTCAATGCCTAAGTCCACGCCGACCCCTTGGTTTTTGGGTTCGACGATGACAGGCTCCACCTCCACCACAAAGCTCAGGAAATACCGTCCCGCACAATCCTTGATTACCGTGACTGAACTCGGTTCAGAGGGCAGCGGCCTTGACCACTTGGTTTTGATGTTCCCAATCTTGACGAGGTAGACTTTCCCAGCCCTGAGAGAGAAACCACCCTTACGGAACCGGGCCGACTGCTGATTGAGTTTCTTCTTGAATCGAGGAAACCCAACCCGTGGCCCCTTCCG
>JAYKHF010000246.1:0-11733 GCA_035285305.1 Leptolyngbya sp. | reverse complement strand
GCTGCGCCGATTGTGGCTCCACCCCCACCCCTAGAGGGAGCACCCCCTAACTAGCCCCAGCGAAGGTGAGCGGAGCTAAGTTGCTGCTCAATCGGCCCAGGACTAACAAGGCTGGCAAATAGGTGGGCAGGGGCTAGGGCTCTTTGCCTATCCTACGCAGCTAATAGGGCAAGAATCCGGGGTCAGCAGCTGGTACTGACTGCTGAACTCTGGCCGCCTCTTAACCCTTGCCTAATCTATGCTCCGTAATCCTAGAACACGACCTGGAGGCTAGCCTCCAGGTCAGCCCTTAAGTCCTCTGGATGTTCCAGGCCAATGGAGAGGCGCAGCAGATTCTCAGGGGTGCCACTGTCAGGAGCTTCCACCGAGGCTCGATGCTCTAGGGTGCTGTGGGGTCCGCCAAAGCTAGTGGCCTGGGTAAATAGACGGGTGTGGGCCGCCACCCGAAGAGCGGCCGATCTCCCCCCCTTCACCAGCACCGATAGCAGACCGCCATACCCTCCTACCATTTGGGCCTGGGCAATGGCATGGCCGGGGTGATCCTCTAAGCCTGGGTAGAGCACGGCTTCAATGGCCGGGTGCTGGGTCAACCACCGGGAGATCGTCAGGGCCCCCTCCGATTGGGCCCGCACCCGCAGAGCCAGGGTCTGGAGCCCTCGCTGGGTCAGCCAACAATCAAAGGGCGAAGGCACCGCCCCCCCCACTCCCTGAATTAACCGGAGCTGCTCAAACAGGGGATTCACCTGCCGGGTGACCACCGCACCGCCAATTACATCGCTGTGGCCGGCCAGGTACTTGGTGGTGGCATGGATAACAAAATCTGCCCCCAGGGTGAGGGGGGTTTGCAACACCGGTGACGCCAAGGTGTTATCACAGGCCAGGTAGGCACCGATGGCGTGGGCCAGGTCTGCGATCGCCCCAATATCGGTAATGGCCAGTTGGGGGTTAGAGGGGGTTTCAATCAAAATCAGCCGGGTGGTGGGGCGCAGGGCCGCCGCCACTGCCCCTGGGTCGGTGGTGTCCACCAGGGTGTAGTGTAGCCCCCAGGGCTCGAGGATTTTAGCCAGAATTTGCTGGACACCAAAGTAGACAAAGCGGGGCGCCACCACATGGTCTCCGGCTCTGAGGGTTTGCAGCAAACTCAGGGTAGCCACCGAACCCGAGCTGAACATGGCCGCTGCAGTGCCCTGCTCCAGGGTGGCCAGGGTGGCTTCTAGGGCATTGCGGTTGGGGTTACCAGTCCGTCCGTAGATGTAGCCACCGGGGTAACTACCATCGGCCTGGCGCTCAAAGGTGGTGGACAGGTGAATGGGGGGCACCAGGGCTCCGGTGCTCGGATCAAGGCTATAGCCAGCCTGAAGCGCTTGGGTTTCAAAATACATGGTAAGGAAAAGAGACAAACAAAATGCCCTGCCTAATAGGCAGGGCATCGATTAAGGCAACTTACCCAACTAAACCAGGCAAGTCAGATCAGGGACCCTAGAAGGTGAAGGTAGCCCGTAGAGCACCCCACAGACCAGTGCTGTCATCATCACCACCGAACTTAGCATCACCGTAGATGATAGCGGGGGTAACGCTGAGGTACTTGCTGAAGGGGATGGAGTAGTAACCTTCCACCAGGAAGGGATTAGCCTCATCACTGTAACGGGGCAGACCAGCGGCATAGATACCGGCAGCGGAACCCTCGAGCAGGAAGTCATCGAAGCCCACCCCAGCATTCCAGCTGAAGTCATTGCCACCCTCGTAGTCAGAGTAGGCACCGTGACCAGCCACAAAGAAGCCACCGAAGTCAAGCTTCAACAAACCGGCAAAGGTGTCAATGGCTCCGGTTTCACCGAGAGCCCCTACACCATCACTGTGAATGTAGGTGGCGGCCGCATTCAGGAAGCCATCGGGAATAAAGCTGATCTGGCCAATATAGCTTTGATTAGCGGCGGAGAAAACACCCACAGCAGGATCACTAGCACCAGGATAGCCGGCGGTGTAGCCAACATCACTTGCCAGGGAGCTACCCAAGCCAAAGCTGACCCCCAGCCCAGCACCGCTAGAGGTGCTACTACCCGCATCATAAAATTGAGGACCACCCGCATCAGCCACGGAGTAATCACCGAAAGGAACAATGGTGCTGGTTACCCAGTCATCACCGGACATGCCAGTGGCGGCTAAAGTGATGTCGGCCAAACTACTCAGGGGGAAGCGATAGTAGAAATCATCAATTCTGACAGCGCTGTAGGTGCCACCACCAGCATTGTTCAACCCGCCAAAGGGGTTCAGAGCATTACCTTGAGCACCTTGCAGACGGATGCGGAGGAGGTCGTTACCAGTCAAACTGGTGTCAAAGTTCAGCCGAGCCCGGGTGGCAACACTGGTGCTAGTTTCTAGCACTGAATCTACGACTTCACCAGTCACAGGATCAACGAAATCAGCAGAAATCGTATCAAAGGGCATCACCAGGTGCATGTCGGCTTGACCGCGCAGCTTGGTGGTGGTGGAGAACTGTTGGGCCCGCAGGGTAGCGGTTTCCGCTTCCAGACCGTCTACCCGGCCCCGCAGGGTGGCCAGTTCAGCCTGGTACTCTTCCTGCAGACGACGAATAGCGGCAATGTCATCAGGGTTGACCCCAGACTGGGAAATCAATACCGCCATCACATCCAAGCAGGCGTTCAGACCAGCGGCAAACTCGTAGCGGGTGAGGCTGCGGTTGCCACGGAAGGTGCGGTCAGGGTACCCCTGGATACAGCCGTAGTTTTCAACCAGGCTTTGCAGGGCTTGGAACGCCCAGTCAGAGGGGGACACATCGGTCAATTCAGAGACGCTGGTGATTTGAGCCAGTTGGATGGGCTCGGCGTCAACGCTCACGTTCAGGCTGGGGGCAGATTCAGCCGCCACAGCAACGCTAGAAACAGCAAAGGCTGCACCCGCAGCAGGAGCCGCTAGCAAAGCTTTCCACAGTAGTTTAGACATTCGGTTATCTCTCCTCACACCTTTCAAGAAGGCTATTGGTTTAGTTATCCAGGGAACAGATGAAATCGTTTCCCCGGCAGACTAGGCTCGTAAATATCAGAGCACAAGCCCTTACGACTTGGCAATGAAATTTATCACATCTAACTTAGCAGATCTCCTCCGTCTAGGCCAGATCAAAATCTGTCTACCCGTGAGGGATATGCTGTAGACGTCTCATTTTTGGGGAAGTTCCCTGATTGAAAACCCTTAAAGCCGTAGTCTTGCCATGCCGTTGAGGAGAGGATTGGAACGATTGGCGCTTTGTCGGAGGGCCGCTTGGGGCCACATGGGGAGTGTGAGTTAGGAAAACCTAAAAGCCTCTTTAAAGCGAGCCTAAGCAAAGCCTAAGCTTGGTTAACCTCGGAGACTTGGGCGATGGGGACAGGGGGCCGCTGAGCTTGACCCAAGCTGGGGTTAAGATAAGAACCCTAGCGTTTATCTTGATGCGTTGCGATGACTGCGACCCCAGCCCCCAGCCTGACCTCGGCCCTGATCAACCAAGTGCTGGCCATTAAACCCCTGTGGGCGGTGGCCAAGGGCCGTGCCCGCGCCATGATGGTGAAACGAGCGGCGGCTATCGGCGTGTCCTGGGACGGCAGGGTGGCTGAGTTGCGGTCTCGGCGGGGCGGGGATACGGCTGGGAGTGTGGAACTTTCGCCCCAGTGGCAAGCGGATTTAGAGGCGATTCAAAACCCGGCCCTACAATACCCGGCCTACTACACCACCAGTTTCCATGCCTACGATGAGGGCAACCTGGGATGGCAACCGGCTATGGAGGTGGAAGTTGCCGCGCAGGCTGTCCATGCCAAGCTATGGCCCGGGGCTGGGGCCAAGGGCGATGCTCAACTGCGCCAAAGCTATCACGATGTGTTGGGGGCTCGATTGCCCCAGGCCCCCACCGCCATTGTGGATTTGGGTTGTGGTGTGGGCATGAGCACCGAGACCCTGCAAGCCCTATATCCTAAGGCCCAAGTAACCGGAGTTGACCTGTCTCCCTACTTTTTGGCGGTGGCCCAGTATCGTCAGCAGGAAAACCAGGACGCCCACCCCAACACCGCCATGACCTGGCACCACGCCGCCGCCGAGGATACCGGGCTCCCCGCCGCATCCTACGATCTGGTTTCCGCCTGTTTGGTGTTTCACGAGCTGCCCCAAACCGCTGCCCGCGCCATTTTGCGGGAGGCGCATCGCCTGTTGATGCCCGGTGGCCACTTCGCCATCATGGACATGAACCCCCAGTCTGAGGTGTACCAGCAAATGCCCGCCTTTGTGCTGACGCTGCTAAAAAGTACTGAACCCTACCTAGACCAATACTTCGCCCTAGACATGGCCGCTGAGTTTGAATCGGCTGGCTTTGAACGCCCCACCGTGACCCAAAACAGCCCCCGCCACCGGGTGATTGTGGGCCGAAAACCCCAGTAAGCCCTGGGGAAACTCACAGATTGCGAAGTTTTGCAACAAAGAAGTTTTGCAACAGAATAGAAGGGTACCGACAACGCAGCGTGGATAACCATGACCGCCACTTCCCTTCCATCGGATATTCTGATGAATCCAGCGCCCCAGGGTTTACCGGCGGGTGGCCCCGACCCCAGCCGCTTTGATGTGGCCGAGGCTTGGTATCCGGTAGCCTACGTGGAGGACTTGGATCAGGCACACCCCAGCCGCTTTACCCTACTAGAACGCGGGCTGGTGATTTGGTGGGATCCCAAGGCGTCCACCTGGCGAGTCTTCGAGGACAAATGTCCCCACCGCCTCGCCCCCCTGTCGGAGGGCCGAATTAACGAAGCGGGGCTGCTGGAATGTCCTTACCATGGCTGGGCCTTTTCTGGACAGGGCACCTGCGATCACATTCCTCAGCAACCGGCGGACACCCAGGCCCAGACCTCCTCTCGGGCCTGTGCCCTAGCCCTTCCGGCAACGGTGAAACAGGGGTTGCTGTTTGTCTATCCCGGCAAAGCCGAGAACGCCCCCCAGGTAGAAGTGCCCATCATCGGCCCAGTGGAGGAGGAACCCGACGGCTGGGTCATGCTCAACACCTTTCGAGACCTGCCCTACGATGCCCTGACGCTCCTAGAAAACGTCCTCGACGCCAGCCATATTCCCTACACCCACCACAAAACCGTGGGCAACCGGGAGAATGCTGCCCCGATGGAAATGGAGGTTTTAGCATCCTCGAAGCAGGGGTTTCGCGGTCTGTGGCCCGAAGGCCCGCGTAAGGGAAAGCTGGGCACCCAGCACACGACCTTTATCGCTCCGGGGCTGATGTACCACGATCTCACCTCGCAGCAATTTGGCCGCACCCTCACCGTGGTCTATGCCACCCCTATCCGCAAAGGGGAATGTCGTTTATTTGCGCGGTTTCCCTTCAAGTTCTCGTCCAAATTACCGGGGTTTTTCATCCAGCTTACCCCTCGCTGGTTTAGCCACCTGGGCAACAACGGCGTCCTAGAAGACGACCAGATTTTCCTACATATCCAAGAACGCGAGCTGGAAAAGGCAGCGGCCAAACCCTACGCCCAAGCCTGCTATCTGCCCACCCAGGCGGATCGTTATGTGCTGGCCTATCGCCAATGGCTGAGGGATTTTCAAGCGGATCCCTTCCTCCATCAACCCCTGCCGCCGGAGCAGACCAAAGCGGCCCTACTGGATCGCTACCAGTCTCACACCCAGCACTGCACCAGTTGTCGGGTAGCGCTGAGGCGGATTCAGCGCATCCGCACAGGATTACTGATCGCCAGCGCGGCCACCTGGTCGCTGATCCCCCTCACGGTCGCCTTGGCCGGAAGCCTGCCCGTTTGGGGAGGGGCGCTGTTGACGGGCTTCCCCCTCGTCGCCGGATCCCTGTGGCTATGGCTAGGTCGCCTAGAGCGTCAGTTTTCTGAAGGTCGTGCCGTGCCACCCAGAAATCAGCCCTAGGGCGGATCATCCCGTCAACCCTAGAACGGTTAGTGCAGTGTCAAGACTAAGAATTAGGGCTTCGACAGGCTCAGCCCGAACGTCTCGTTGACGGTCGTCCTGAGCTGTGAGCTATGAGCTTGTCGAATAGTCGAAGGGCTTGGAGGATATCTGCAACCCTAAAGTTTAACCCTGACAAACCTCTAGCTCCCCCTCTCCCACGGAGGTTGGGGGGTGAGGGCTTCCGGCGCAACGATCCCGGCAACGTTCCCTAAACCGACAGGGTGAGTTGCGAGCCCTGGGCGGTTTTGGTGATATCTAGGCGGGTGGAAAAGGCGTCGCGTAGGTGGGGAATGTGGGTAACGGCGAGGATGCAGGCGAAATCGGGGGCGATGGCGTTGATGGCGGCGATGAGCTGATCGCACCCCTGCTGATCCTGGCTCCCAAAGCCCTCGTCGATGATCAGCAGTTGGAGGGCCAAGCCCGACCGCTGGGCCAGGATGCGAGCGAGGGCCAGCCGTAGGGCAAAGTTAATCCGAAAGGCTTCGCCACCGGAGTAGGTTTCGTAGGGGCGAGTGCCCTGGGCATCGGCAATCAGAATATCCAGGGTTTCAATGTGTTTGTCCTGCCGCCCCTTGCTGACCCGCTGGGTGACAAAGCACAGGTGGAGTTGATGGTGGCTCAGTCGCCCCAACAGATGATTCGCCTCGGCCTCCAATTGGGGCAACAGGTTTTCAATCATTAGCGCCTGGATGCCCTTGCGGCCAAAGGCAAGGGCGAGCTCCTGGTACACCCGCTGCTGCTGCTGGGCGGTGGCCAAGTCCCGGCGTTGCTGCTGAATTTGGGCCATTAGGGTGCCGTGATGCTGGCGCATCTGGGCTAGGGCACCCACCTGGGCCAAGCGCTGATCGCGCTGCTGCTGCTGGGCGGCTAGGTGCTGGGTCAGATGGGCCAGGGCGTCAGGATCGGCGGCAACGGGGGCCGACGGGTCAGGCTCAATCGATTGGGAGATCGCCCCTAGGGTCTGGCCTTGCTCCTGTTGCTGGCGGCGGAGATCGGCACAGCGCTGCTCCACCAGGGGCCAACGCTGGCGGGCCTGGTCTAAATCCCGCTGCCGACTGCGCCAATGCTGGGCTTTTTCCAGGTCTACGCGCAGGCTTTGGTAGCGGTCTAGGTCGGCTTGGAGGGGAGACAACTGCGCCTGAAGCGCCTGGATTTCCTGGGCTAACGGCCCGGTGGCCAAGGTGGTCTGCTGGCGTTCCACCTCCGCTAGGGCCTGTTCGAGGTGGCGCTGCTGTGCCCGCAGTCGTCTCTGGCGTTCTTGGGCCTGGGTGAGGTCATGCTGCTTGAGGTCAGCCCAGCGCAGGCGATTCACCTGGCCCCGGGCGAGGGCATGGTCGCGGTCGTCGTAGGCCAGTTGGTGCAGGGTGTGATCAATCTGGCCCAGTTCGGCCTGGAGATCGGGGGCAAAGGATCGGTCTTGGAGGGTGCGCTGAAGCTGATCACACACCTGTTCCAGTTCCCGCAGGCGTTGCTGGGTAGACTGTTGCGAGGTGCGTTGGGCATCGATCTGGCCCTGGCGATGGATCACTGGGCCGTAGAGAGCCAGTTCGGCCTCCACCGCTCGGTATTCCTGGCGCAAGACCTGAATTTCCCGCTCCGAGGCGGCCAACTGTTCCCGAATTACCCAAATTTGATCCTGCAAGTCCTGCTGCTGCCGACGGTGGCGATCCGTCACCAAGGCCCGGTGGGGGGAATCGAGGGGGCGATCGCACAGCGGACACAGGGCCTCGGGCTGGCCCAATAACGAGAGTTTCTGGGCCATTTCCGCCATTTGGGTTTCACAGTCCCGCTGCTTGGCCTGAAGGGTGGCCACAAAGCTGCGCCGCTCCAGCCCCTTATCCCGCACCTGATCTTGGTAGGCCTGCCGCCGCTCTAGGTAGCTCAGGGTTTGCTCCACGGCCTGGGCCGAAACCTCAAGGGGCGGGTGGTCTGCCTGCTGCTGACGCAACTGGGTGAGGGTGGCCTGGGCTTCCTCTAGGCGGGTTTGTAGCTGGGTTTCCTGGTGCTGAAGCTGGGCCTGGAGTTGCTGTTGTCGCTGCCGCAATGGCCCCACCTGGAGGTGCAAGGCATCTAAATGCTTGAGCCGTACCTTGGCCACCGCCAACTGATCACAGGCGGCTTTCACGTTGTCGGTTTGGTCTAGGGTATGGGCCAGATCCTGGCGTTGAGCCAGCACGGCCTCCAACTGAATCTGGTGTTTTTGCTGCTGGGCCTGAAGGGTGTGGGCCTGGGCCTGGTAGTCCGCCGTCAGGGTGTCTAGCCGCTGCTGCCAAGATTGGGCCTCCTGGAGTCGCTGCCCTAGGGTTTGCACCTCCCCTTCCAGGGCCTCCAACTCGGCTACCCCGGCCTGAATGGCCTCCGCCTCCGCCAACTGACGCTGATAGTGCTGGCCTTCGGCCTCGGTCAAGGCTAGGGCGGCCTGGGTTTGCTGCTGCAAGGTGAGGATCTGCTGCCGCTGCTGTTCGTAGAAACGCCGCTGCTCCTGCTGTTCTCGGTGGGCTTGGGCCTGGGCTTGGAGGGCCTGAATCTGCGCCTGGGTCTGGGCTAGGTCTTGGTCTAGGGCCTGAAGATCGGCCTCAAGCTGGGCCTGGGACTGGAGGGTGGTCTCATAATCGTCCAGGGTGGCGGTTAGCCCCGTGAGCTGTTGCGTCCGCAGATCCACCTCGGCCTTGGCTTGGCGGGCCTGATCCCTGGCCCGTTCCGCCAGCCGATCATACTGATCCAACTTGAGCAACCGGGCCAGCACCGCCTTCCGTTCGCTGGGGCGCTTCAGCATAAACTCGTCGGCCCCGCCCTGGCGCAGGTAGGCGCTGTTGATAAAGGTGTCGTAGTCCAGTTTGAGGTGGTGGCAAATCAACTGCTGGGTGGCCCGCATGGTGCGCTGGGTGAGGGATCGGTACCCCGCCGCCGTCTGCACCTGAAAGTCTAGGGTGGCCCCCTGCTGACGGTGGCGACGGCGAATCACCCGATAGCCATGATCCCCCTGCTGAAACACGAAGACCACCTGGGTTTCCATCGCCCCCTGGTGGATCACATCGTCATCGGTGGCCACCCGGCTCTGGCCCCACAGCACCCAGCCCATGGCCTCCAGCAGCGACGACTTGCCCGCCCCATTCGGCCCCGCAATGCAGACCACATGCAGCCCGCTGAAATCTAAGCTAGCCTCACGGTAGCTCAGGAAATTCTTCAGCGTAATCTGCCTAGGGATCATGCATACACACGCACCATTGCCCCTAGTGTACAGTACGCCAGAACTGAACGATCCAAGCGCAACGGATCCTCAGTAATTCTCATTTTGGTCAATTGCCCGCTCGCCCTGAGCTTGTCGAAGGGCGAATGGGTAACGGGCTGCGGCTGTTCGACAGGCTCACAGTTCCGCCTGATCGGTCTTCCGTCAATGTGTCAAGCCATACTGAGAATGGCTCAACGGATCCTTCCGTTCTCGGCGATCAAAGGGCGAGCACCCGGCCCACCCCCGTGGCCGCGACCTAGCGCTCAAGCCTGAACACTCAATCCTTAAAACTCAATGCTGTCGGGGGTGCGGGGGAAGGGAATGACATCCCGGATGTTGCCCATGCCGGTCATGAACTGCACCAGACGTTCAAACCCCAGGCCAAAGCCCGCATGGGGCACGGTGCCAAAGCGGCGTAGATCCAAATACCACCAGTAGGTGGCGGGATCCAGTCCGGCTTCTTGGATGCGGCGCTCTAGGACATCCAGCCGTTCCTCCCGTTGGGAACCGCCGATGATTTCCCCCACCTTGGGAGCCAGCACATCCATAGCCGCTACGGTCTCGCCGCCGTCATTCAGGCGCATGTAGAACGCCTTGATGCCTGTGGGGTAGTCGGTGACGATGACGGGCTTTTTGAACAGATCCTCCGCCAGATAGCGCTCATGCTCGGATTGTAGGTCAATGCCCCACTGCACCGGGAACTCGAAGGATTTATCGGCCTTTTCCAGCAGGTTGACCGCTTCGGTGTAGGTGATGCGCTCGAAGGTGTTGTTAATGATGTTGTCGGCGGTGGCAAGGACGGAATCATCGATGCGCTGGTTGAAAAATTCCATGTCCTCCGGGCAGGCGTTCAGCACCGAACTGAAGATGTACTTCAGGAAGTCCTCGGCCAAGTCCATGTTGCCCACTAGGTCGCAGAAGGCCATTTCCGGTTCCACCATCCAAAATTCCGCCAGGTGGCGGGAGGTGTTGGAGTTTTCCGCCCGGAAGGTGGGGCCAAAGGTGTAGACATCCTTGAAGGCCATGGCCATGATTTCCGCCTCTAGCTGGCCGCTCACCGTGAGATAGGCGGGTTTGCCGAAGAAATCCTGGCCATAGTCCACCTGGCCCCCGGCGGTTTTGGGCACCTGGGTGAGATCCAGACCCGTGACCGCAAACATTTCCCCCGCCCCTTCGCAATCGCTGGCGGTGATGATGGGGGTATGCATCCACAGAAAGCCGCGCTCCTGGAAAAACTGGTGGATGGCCTGGGCACAGGCATTCCGCACTCGAAAAACAGCCCCCAGGGTGTTCGTCCGAGCCCGCAGATGGCCCAGGCTGCGCAAAAACTCAAAGGAATGGCGCTTTTTCTGAAGGGGATAGGTTTCGCCATCCGCCGTGCCAAAGACGGTGAGGGTTTGGCCCTGAAGCTCCACCCGTTGCCCCTTGCCGGGGGATTCCACCAAATCGCCGCCAATTTCCACGGAAGACCCCGTGGTTAGGGCCTTCACCACCGTGTCGTAGTTGGCCAAGTCGGCATTCAGCACCACCTGCAACCCCGCCATGGAGGAGCCATCATTCACCTCCAAAAAGGTGATGCCCTTGGCTTCGCGCTTGGTGCGCACCCAGCCTTGGACGGTGATGGTTTGGCCCGGTTGGCCGCTGTGTAGAAGGTCTCGAATGCGTGGCATGGTTGGGGGGGAGTTGGGGGGCGGGAGTGGGGAGTCGGGGGTGGGAGTGGGGAGTGGGGAGTCGGGAGTCGGGGGGATTGCCTCTTCATCCTACAGAGAATTCTGGGCAAAATCGTCGTCAGCGCGGGAAAACCGAGGGCGCTACCCTGGGCCTAGAACAAATCCTTTTTGCCGCGCAGGCGGGCGAAGGTTTGGTCTGGGGTTTGGCTTTGCATGGCGGCTTGGATGGCGGGGTGATCCCAGCGTAGGAAGGGATTGGTGCGTTTTTCTAGGCCCAGTTCTGACGGCACCGTGGCCTGATCGTGGCGGCGGGCGGCTTCCACCCGCTGGAAGCGATCCTGGAGCGCCCCATTGTCGGGGTCAATGGTGACGGCAAAGCGGAGGTTGTTGAGGGTGTATTCATGGGCACACCAGACCCGTGTGGTGTCGGGCAGGCGACGGAGTTTGGTGAGAGACACCACCATTTGGGCGGGGGTGCCCTCAAATAAGCGCCCGCAGCCACCGGCAAACAGGGTGTCGCCGCAGAATAGATCGCCCCAGTCCTTGGGCGTTGGGGGCGGGAAATAGTAGGCGATGTGGGCGCGGGTGTGGCCAGGGACAAAGAAGACCTCCCCCTCGCGATCGCCAAAGGCCACCCGATCACCCTCCCGCAAGGCCACGGTTTGGCCGGGAATGCGGCCCTGATCCTCCGCCCCACCGTAGACCGTGGCCGCTGGGAACCGCTGAAGTAGTCGCTGGTTTCCCCCCACATGATCGCTGTGGTGGTGGGTATTGAAAATGGCGATCAGGCTGGCCCCGTGGTGATCCAGCCAGTCTAGAACCGGGGTGGCGTCCCCCGGGTCAACCACGGCGGCCTGGTGGGTGATTGGG
>JAYKHF010000245.1:0-7744 GCA_035285305.1 Leptolyngbya sp. | reverse complement strand
CCCCTCTCCGTCAGCGATCGCTGGCCAGACTACAAAGCAGGACGAAAGCAGGCCGTCGCCAACCTCACCACCGATCTTCAACTGGCCCTAGAAACCATGATTCCTCGGCCATCGTTTTCGACTCCCGCTTGATCCTGCGAGACCTGGGCGATTGACCATCCCTTAGGGGTGCGGTGCCACTAGTGGTCTGTCAAGACTAAGAACTAGGGCTTCGACAAGCTCAGCCCGAACGTGTCGTTTACGGTCGTCCTGAGCTTGTCGTTCGCCAAGCGTCCCCCGTGGGGAAAGGGCTTTGAGGATATCTGCGACCCTAAAATTTAACCCTGACAAACCACTAGGGGGGATGGCCCTATTGCAATCCTTTCACCCGATAGCCAATGTCTCGGCGGCAATACAGCCCATCGAAGTGAATGGTGTCTACAGCGGCGTAGGCCTTGGCGATGGCCGCCTCGAAGGTTTCCCCTAGCCCTGTCACCCCCAGCACTCGACCTCCGTTGGCAAGGGTGACATCGCCCTTAGTCTGGGTGCCCGCATGGAACACCAGGGCTCCGGTTTCGGCGGCTTCGGTGAGACCAGAAATTTCCATACCCTTGGGGTAGGCCTCGGGGTAGCCCTGGGCCGCCAGCACCACGCAGGCGGCAGCGCCGGGTTTCCAAGCCAGCGGGGGGAAGGTGTCTAGACGCCCCTCAATACAGGCCAGCATCACCTGATCCAGCGGCGTTTCTAGCAGGGGCAAGACGGCTTGGGTTTCGGGATCACCAAAGCGGCAGTTGAATTCCACCACCTTGGGGTCACCCTGGGGGGTAATCATTAGCCCCGCGTAGAGAATGCCGCGATAGTCGATGCCCCGACGGCGTAGGGTGGCGATGGCGGGATCCAGGACTTCGGCTTGAATCCGATCCATCAGGGCCGGGGTGACAATGGGAGTGGGGGCATAGGCTCCCATGCCGCCTGTATTGGGGCCTGTGTCGCCCTCACCAATGGCCTTGTGGTCTTGGGCGGGCAGCAGGGGGCGGATGGTTTGACCGTCGGTAATGGCCAACACCGAGGCTTCCTGCCCAGTCATAAATTCCTCAATCACCACTTGACTGCCCGCCGCCCCAAACTTGCCGCTGAAGATGTCAGACACTGCCGCCTTGGCCTCTTCTAGGGTTTGGGCCACAATCACACCCTTGCCCGCCGCCAAACCATCGGCCTTCACCACAATGGGAGCGGTCTGGGTTGCCAGATAGGCTAAGGCCGGAGCCTCAGCCTCAAACACCTCCGCCTGGGCGGTGGGAATACCGGCTTCCACCATCAGGGCTTTGGCCCAGGCTTTACTGGCTTCGATCTGTGCCCCCGCCTGACAGGGGCCAAACACGCGCAGTCCTTGGGCCTGGAGGAAATCGGTAATACCCAGGGCCAGGGGCTGTTCGGGGCCAACCACGACGAGTTCTAGGTTGTTCACCAGGGCAAAACGGGCGATCCCCTCAAAATCTTCGGGATTGAGGGACAGGTTGCGGCAGTGGGGCAGGGTTGCCGTGCCGCCATTACCGGGAATGCACACCACTTCCGTGATTTTGGGAGACTGAAGCAAGACCCAGGCGAGGGTATGTTCTCGGCCACCACTGCCGATCACCAGAGCTTTCATCGAGTACCTCCCACCCTAATCCACAATACGAACGTGATCTATCTAGGCCCAATCAGCCAGAACAGAGGCCGCCATGGCGAGCCCCTGCCGCCCCCCATTCTCCCATGTTCCTGTCCTTACAGGATCTCGGTGACCGACAACACGGTAGAGCCCCCCGTCGGTTGAGCCCATCGCCCCTGCCACCGACGGCCCTCGGCCAACCCAGTCTCTACGGTTCTAAGGGTCTAATCATGTGCCCACCCTCGGCCACCTCCCATGGCCTAGAACACCGCAGAGACCCACGCAACAGGGTAAAATCTGACCTTGGTTGAGCAACTGAGAGGACAGACCCCTGAAAACCCGCATCATTATTGTCCGCCACGGGCAAAGCACCTATAACCAGCTCAAGCGCATCCAAGGCCACTGCGACGAATCGGCCCTAACGCCCCAGGGAGAAGCCCAGGCGCTTCAGGTGGCCCAGGCCTTGGGGGGGATTCCCTTCGATGCGGTGTGGTGTAGCCCTCTCCAGCGGGCGCGTAAAACCGCTGAGCTGATCGCCGCCGAGTTGCAAAAGAGTCTGCCCCATCTCTCCAATCCCCAAACCACCGACGACCTGAAGGAAATCAGCCTGCCCCTGTGGGAGGGGATGCCCTTCACCGACGCCGAGGCCCAATTCCCAGAAGCCTTCCGCCAGTGGCGCAATGATCCGGCCAATTTTGTCATGGCCATTCCCACGGCAGGCGGCGGCACCGAAGACTTTTATCCCATTCGTTCCCTCTACCAGCAGGCGGCGCGGTTTTGGCAAGCGTTGCTGGCTAAACATGAGGGACAAACGGTTCTCGTCGTCGCCCACAGCGCCATCAACCGCGCCCTGGTGAGTACCGCCATCGGCCTCGGGCCAGATCATTTCAACCAGCTCAGCCAAGCCAACTGCAACATCAGCGTGCTCAACTTTGAGGGCGGCTGGAACGGCCCGGTGCAGGTGGAGGCCATGAATCTGACTAGCCACATGGGTGCTCCGCTGCCGGAAATGCGCAAGGGCCACCGGGGGCCGAGGCTGCTGCTGGTGCGCCACGGCGAAACCGAGTGGAATCGGCAGGGGCAGTTCCAGGGCCAGATCGATGTGCCCCTCAATGACAATGGTCGCGCCCAGGCCCAAAAAGCCGCAGAATTCTTAAAATCCGTGAAAATTGACGCGGCCTACACCAGCTTTATGGCCCGCCCCAAGGAAACCGCCGAAATCATCCTGCAACATCACCCCGGCCTGGAACTGCACAGCGTCACCGACCTACAAGAAATTAGCCACGGCGAATGGGAAGGGCTGTACGAAGCCGACATCGAAACCAACTACCCCGGAATGCTGCACCAGTGGCAAACCGCCCCGGAAACCGTGCAGATGCCGGGGGGCGAAAACCTCCAGCAGGTGTGGCATCGGGCGATTTTGGCCTGGAAGCAAATTGTGGCGGCCCACAGCGGCGGCGACGAGGTGCAGACTGTTTTGGTGGTGGCCCACGATGCCGTCAACAAAGCCCTACTCTGTCACCTGGTCGGCCTTGGCCCAGAGTCTTTCTGGCGCTTTAAGCAGGGCAATGGTGCGGTGAGTGTCATCGACTATCCCAACGGCATCGACAGCCCCCCGGTGCTCAACGCCGCCAACATCACCATCCACCTGTCCGGCAGCGTGCTGGATAAGACGGCGGCGGGGGCGCTGTAGCCGTGACCACCGAGGCAGCGCAGAATCTGATGGCCCCAGGCCAAACCGGCCCAGGCCAGGTGACCCAGATCCAGTTAATCCAACAGGTGCGGGTGCTGGATGCCGTCACCCAAACCGACCAGGTGAACGATGTGCTGGTGCAGGGGGGGCAAATTCAAGCCATCGCCAACCCCATCACCCACTGGCCCGCCGAGGCCGAGGTGATTGCGGGGCAGGGCAAGGTGCTGATCCCGGGCCTGGTGGATCTCTATAGCCATTCGGGGGAACCGGGCCACGAAGACCGAGAAACCCTGGCCTCTCTGCTGCGGGCGGGGCGGGCGGGGGGCTTCACCCGTCTGGGGGTGCTGCCGACGACGGAACCCACCATCGACCATCCGGCCATGGTGGAAAAACTCCTTCATCAGCGCCATGGCCTCGCCGCCGCTGAGCCGAATCTGCCCTACCTATACCCCTGGGGTGCCCTCACCCAAGCGGCCCAGGGTCAGCAGATGACGGAACTGGCGGATCTGGCCCAAACCCCCATCGTGGGCTTTGCCGATGGCCGTGCCCTGCAAAATCCACTGCTCACCCAGCGCTTGCTGGAATACCTCAAACCCCTCAACCGTCCCGTGGCCCTGTGGCCCTGCGATACCACCCTGCGCGGCAGTGGCGTGGCCCGGTCTGGCCCCTCGGCGCTGATCTACGGTTTTGTGGACGATCCCGCCCTCTCGGAAACCGTCGCCCTCGCAGCCCTGTTGGAAATCGTTGCCGCCGTGGGCACTCCTGTCCACATCATGCGCCTGTCTACGGCGCGGGGGGTGGAACTGGTGCGACGGGCCAAGGCCGAAGGGCTACCCATCACCGCCAGCGTCTCCTGGATGCACCTGCTATTTCACAGTCGCAACCTGGAAAGCTACGACCCCAACCTGCGCCTCGCGCCGCCCCTGGGCAACCCGGAGGATCAAGTCGCCCTCAGGACTGGGGTGCAGGACGGCACCCTCGACGCCATTGCCATCGACCACCGACCCCACACCTACGAAGACAAAACCGTGGGATTCCCGGCGGCTCCTCCGGGGGCCATTGGCCTCGATTTGGCCTGGGGCATATTGTGGGATGCCCTGGTTGCCAAGGGGCTGTGGGAACCCCTCACCCTCGTCCAAGCCCTCAGCACCAACCCCGCCCGCCTTTGGGGCCAAACGCCCCCCACCCTGGAACCCCAGCAGCCCGCCGAAATGGTGCTGTTCGACCCGGCCCAACCCTGGACAGTGACGCCTGACAGCCTCGAATCCCTCTCCGCAAATACCCCCTGGCTGGGCCAGACCCTCAAGGGTCAAGTGTTGCGAACCTGGGCCTAGGCCCGACATCGGTCTCCGGCAGGGAGGGGCTGAGGGGCTTACTCGTGGTAATACCTGACCTCTGGGGGCCGCTTCAGGGCCAGCTTGGGGGGAATAGGGCGGGGAACAGTCGGGGGAACGGGGCTGGGATCCGGTGAGGGCGTGGTCAGTCAGTAGTCTTTTTCGATGTGTTTACGCACATCATTAAGGTCGATGTAGCGGTCGGTGGCGTTGCGCAGTTCGCGGGCAATCATGCCTTCGGTGGATACCACGGTGATGTGGGTACTTTTGGAACGTAGGAGTTCAATGGCGCGTTCAAAATCTCCATCGCCGCTGAAAAGAACGACTTCATCGTACTGATCGACGGTATTAAACATATCAATGGCAATTTCAATATCTAGGTTCGCTTTTTGGGAATAGCGTCCGGAGGTGTCGTCGTAGTATTCCTTGAGAATTTTGGTGCGAACTGTGTAGCCTAAACTAATGAGGGCGTCTCGGAAACCCCGCTGATCCTGGGGATCTTTGAGCCCCGTATACCAAAAGGCATTCACCAAGGTTGCCCCGCCCTCCATGCCGAGGAAGTATTCTAAAACCCGTTTGGGGTCAAAAAACCAGCCATTCTTTTGCTGGGCATAGAACATGTTATTGCCATCCACAAAGATGGAAAGGCGCTTGGGGCCATGATATTTAGGCATAGGAAATTCAGAATAATTGAATGTTTTAAGAAGGTTGATGGATAGAGGAGGTTGATGGATAGAGTCTTGATGTCTCAGTCCGTGACTTCCGTGGGAGCCATGGATGAACCCCGACGCTTTTTTCCCTCAGCAGCCCGAAGCCGCAGCGGTTGTTCCAATTATAAGGGCTTTGTAAGAAAGCAGGGCGACAAATCCGCCCTAGCCCCGTTCATTTAGGGTTAATCGGCAACCGGGGCTAGGGATTCTAGGGGGCTGGGGTTTCCTTGAGTAGGGCCTGGAGATCGGGGGGGAGATTGGCCAGAAACTGGTAGCCCGTGGCCAGTTCGATGCGGTGTATGGTGGTGCGGTAGCGCTGCCAGTCGCCCTCAATATCGCTGCGGTTGGGCATATCCACGGCAATCACCTGGCTGTTTGGCCCGAGCCCTAGCCCTCCCTCGGGAAGACGATCGTAAACAATGATAATTTTCCACAGTCGGGAGGGCACGACAATGGGACGACTCCCTAGGGTGTGGAGTTGGCCATAGGTTCCGGCGAAAATGTGCAGCCTATCGTCAAACTGGTAAACTCGGTCGCGCCCATATTCCTCCAGTTCGCGCCACGGGCCACGGTTATTTTCTGGGGTTTGGGGCACGATGTTGGTCATCAAAAAGGTGGCACTGTTATCCTGAACGTTCTTGGTGCGATCCCCGGAGGGCACCACATGGCCCCGGTCGTAGCCACTGCCGCGATAGTCGGTGGGGGTGACTTGGTAAAAGCCCTGGGGTAGGGATCCATCGGGCCGAAAGTTATCTTGCCGAGGCGTCTGGCCCAGCCAACCCGCGTCTACCTGCCAACTGGCCCAGTTTAAAATCCTGCGATCGCGGCTGTAGGCAATCACGTACTGGGGTCGCTCTAGCAAATAGTTATTGGGATTGGTCATCCCGGCATGGCTAGGATTGCCCAGCACAAGGTGCGGGTTGTTGGAGGGCGGAACTGGGGGATCCAACGGCGGCGGCGTGGCCGGTAGGGCCTCGCAGGCTTGTCCATTGCCATCTTCATCGAGCCCGTGGGGATCCCCGGGCTGGGCCTCCAAAACCACTTGGGCCTGGGCCTGGGATTGAAAATCGCCACAATGACATTGGTCATCCACACAGGGCGGCAAATTAGCCCGATCCCCAGGTTGGGCGGGCGTCATCCGGGCCAGGGGGCTGCACCCGATCAGACTGAGAACGGTCAGCGCCAGGAGGAGATTCCCTGGCCACGGGTACAGGATGGGTCTATTTGACGGGCTCATGGGGAAATGGTGGACATTAGGACAAGGCTAGGGGCTCCACCTCAGAAAGACAAGTCTCGTCTGGGGTAAAGGAGGCCTCTACGCCATTGGATACCTGTAGCATATCCGTCAGCAGGGCGCTGGGGGGGTGGTTGTGGGGCCAAGCAAAGGCATGGCGGAAGGAGGCTTCTTGGCAGGCTTGGAGGAGGTCGAACCCAATCACATCATGGGTGAGCAGGTTCTCATACTCAAAGGGCAGACGCACATTGTGCAGGCCAGCGTTGTCGGTGCAGATGGCGATGTCTACCCCGGCCTCGAAGCAGCGGTCGAACACGGTGCGAAGCTGGTGAATCTCTTGCAGGGTGCCTGTTTTTAGGTAGGTGGTGGGGCATACCTCCAGGCATTGACCCCGGGCAGCCAGTTCTGGCAGCAGATCAGGATAACGCAGGGGAATTTGAATGCCGTGGCCAATGCGCATCAGGTAAGGCAGCAATTGGGGATGGCATCCGGCGGGGGTTTCATAGAGATGTCCGGTGGTGTTGAGGCCCAACTGCTGGGCGCATTGGTAGAGCTGGATGAACTCCTCCATCCGTTCGACGTATTGGGCATCGCCCCCGGCCACATCCACCGCACAAACATATTCGGGATACTGGGCCGCCAGATCCACAATGGCCCGATTCACCTCGTGGGGGAGGCTGGAATGCATACAGAGAATTTGCCGGGTGATGATGGGATATTCCACCTGCTGACTTGCGCGGCCCACCACCTCCACGATGTTAGCCATGGCGTCGATGCGTTGGTGCTGGGGCAGGTGTTCGGGGGTGCGGAGGTAGGGGGTGTAGCGTAATTCGAGGTAGGCCAGATTTTCAAAAATGTAGGCTCCGCGAATCAGTCGATAGATAAAGTAGGGCAGGGCTTCCTGGGTTTGAACGCTCTCCACCAGGGTATGGAGTTCCAGGTATTCCGCCAGGGTGCTGCGGGGCTGGGTATAGAACTGCTCGAAGGCAGCATAGTCGGCAAACTGGCTCGAAAGATCGGGACGATTGCGCTCGAAATAGCGCCAGAGGATGCGAGGCACCACCGATCCGCCCAGGTGGCGGTGAAGTTCAGCATAGAGACTCATCGCAAGTGTCCTTCATCAATATTGGAAAAACAATCTGG
>JAYKHF010000244.1:0-8741 GCA_035285305.1 Leptolyngbya sp. | reverse complement strand
CAAAATAGAACTACTTGAAGAACCTACTGCCTCTGAAGGGATGCGCGTAATCGTAACCTTCTTAGATAGTCCAGCAGAGCCAGTTGTGGCATCTGATTTATCGGTTAATTTGGAAGATCGAGGAATTGGTGTCGAGCAGGCCGCAGATTTACGATCTCGCCTAAAAACTTTTGCCGAAGACTGGGATAGTCCTGAAATGTATATTTATTAGGTCTAGTAGAGGCAATTATTTTTTAATGTCGATGATAAGGAGCAAGCATGGTACAAGCAACTGCATATCTTTACATAGTTAGAGATGACAGCATCCTAAATGGAGAACCAATTATTCAAGGCACCCGTACTCCAGTTAGGGCTATCGTAGAAACCTGGCGGATGGGAGTTGCCCCAGAAGAAATTACTCAAGGTCTGCCTCATCTTACGTTAGGGCAAGTTTTTGGAGCCTTAACTTACTACAGCGACCACCAAGATGAAATCAATGGGTACATTGAGAAAAACCGTATTTCTGATGATTTAATAGATCCATTGGTGAAAGATCTGTGAATAATCTCTTCATACGCCTGTATTTGGATGAGGACGTTCATGTCCTAGTCGCTGATTTACTTCAGGCGCGAGGATTTGATGCAGTAACTGCACGAGATGCCGAAAAACTAAAAGTTTCAGATGAAGAACAATTAGCCTACGCAGTCGGCCAACGCAGAGCGTTAGTCACTCATAACAGAACTGATTTTGAATCTCTTGTTCAGGACTATTTCGCAGCAGAGAGTATGCACTATGGAGTAATTTATGCAGTGCGTCGTTCTCCCCACGATATTGCCAAACGGCTACTGGCAATTCTGAATCATGTCACCGCAGAGGAAATGCAAAATCAAGTTCGGTATATTTAAAGGAAACCAAATTGACTTTGGAATTTCAATTGACTCGACTAAATCGGTATTTAGCAGACTATCGGCCTCAGCTTGAGAAGGCACTTAAAGCCATTCAGATCCTCGAATCGCCCAACGCGGACGAAGAATCCTTTAGCCAAGCTCTTGCCGATCTCCATGTGTGCGCCACGGTGCTAGAGATCTATTCTGAAGGAATGGTGGATGCTATCGATCAGTTCACCGAGGATCTGCCTGATTAGTCTCGGTCATACCTCGAATTACCCTTGTGTTGCGGCATCCGATGATGACCTGGCAGATGAACCAATGACTTGAAGGGAAACTATTTTCCAGAAGCTGATATCACCAAGCCTCGTGCCTCTGCCTGGGCTAAATTTACCGCCCAACTGAACCGCCCAACTGAATCGGGACTGTCTGTTCTTCCCAAATGGCACCTAGCTGGCTGACTGACAAAATGCCGATAACTTCGGGCCTGTTGGGTGCTGCTATCACGCCACCCAACCTACTTTTGAGATGTGTCAGACAATCAGGGAATCTCCTGCTATACGCGAAGCGTTAGCGGGATGCGCGTCAAATGGGGGCCGACCAGGTGCGACCGTCTAGGGCGGTTTGGACGGCTTGGTGCTGGTCGCGTAGGGTAATCCAGCGGTGGTAGGTGCGGGTGTGGATGGCGACGGAATGGCCCATCATCCGGGCGGCGACGGTGTCGGGCAGGCCAAAGTGGATGGTGCGTACGGCCCAGGCATGGCGTAAATCGTAGGGCGAAAAGGGCACCCCGTAGCGTTTGAACTGGAGGGCCACTTGTTGCCCCACCCGTTGCAGGGTGGTGGTGGTGAGGTTGGTGTTGATCGGCGGCAAATCGCCCTGGCGCAGTTCAAAGCGATCCACCCATTCGGGGTAGAAGGGCCACACGTCATGGAGTCCGGTTTTGGTGGTTTCGAGGACGGTGATCCGGGCTTCGGGGTCGCCCCTGGACAACAGGCTGCGGTCACAAAAGAACACCTCATGGTTCCGCAACCCGTAGGCCGCCATGAGGCCGTAGACCGTGCGCCAAGCGGGGTTTGGGATTAGGTCGTGCCAGGTCACAATGTCCTCGTCGGTGGGCAGGTGGCGACGCTGGGCCTTGCTGCTGCCGTAGGTGCCCCAGAGCGTATCCAGGTCAACGGGCAGGTCAATCTGGTGAAAATCCGCAAAGGCTTTGAGGGCGGTACAGCCCACCTGGCGACTGCGGGCCTGTTTGGGCAGGACTTCTAGGGTCGCCACAATCGCCTGACCGAGGGATTGGCGAGGGTGGTCGTTCACCTGGGCCAGCAGCTTGTTTAGGTAGGGGGCATAGGCCTTTGTCCAGGTGCTTTTGAGGGCGGCTTGGGCGGCGATGTCTTCTCCCGGACGATGGAACCAGTGTTCCTGGAATTGGGCGATCAGGTCTTCGATGGGGCAATGATCGGGATCGGTGGGGGCTGCCGTGGGCAGGTAGTCGGCCCAGTTAAAGGTACGCTCAATCAGCCGAGCGGCGATCACCTTGGCATCTTGCTCGATCTGCTTGAGTCCGGCTTTAGTAGCAGGTATACCCAGGGGAATCCGCTGCTGGTGAGGTTTGGTGCGGCCACGGTCGGGACGGGGCGGCAGGGTACCCCGCAGGGCAAGGCGATCCC
The DNA here is from genome assembly GCA_035285305.1 of Leptolyngbya sp. Lineage (GTDB taxonomy): Bacteria > Cyanobacteriota > Cyanobacteriia > Phormidesmidales > Phormidesmidaceae > Nodosilinea. The sequence continues at coordinate 6,205 of JAYKHF010000244.1, read as the reverse complement.
CCCGTCGTTCCACGGCTAATCCTAGGCGAGCCGCCTTCAGCCGTTCATTTAGCTTCACAATGGCGGCATCGAGGCTATCCATAACTCCTATCGTTGGCGCAATTCGGGCAGGGTAAGGGTTTTCCCTCGCTGGAGAATCCTGACAGGGATGATCCACTGAGATGATCAACTGACCCTGTAGAATGGGTAGTATTGGGAACAGTTAGCATTAAGGCTGGGCTAGAGCTAGCGATTCTACCCAAACCATCCCCGCCAGCCTGGGGAATTCGCCGCAGCTATCGGCGACAAATTGTTACGATAATAAAAGATTATTCGCCGTTTAGAAAACAGCACAGTGCCATGGGTCGCGTAGGGGTCTTACTGCTAAATTTGGGCGGGCCAGAACAGCTAGAGGATGTTCGTCCCTTTTTGTTCAACCTCTTTGCCGATCCAGAAATTATTCGGCTCCCCTTTCCCTGGTTGCAGCGGCCCCTAGCCTGGTTGATCTCCAGTTCTCGCGCCCAAAAGTCCCAGGAAAACTATCAGCAAATTGGTGGTGGTTCTCCCCTGCGCCGCATCACCGAGCAGCAGGCCGAAGCCCTCAAAGCCGCCCTAGAAGCCAAGGGCGAAGCCGCCAACATCTACATTGGGATGCGCTACTGGTACCCTTTCACCGAAGAAGCGGTGGCCCAAATCAAGCGCGACGGCATCGAACGACTGGTGGTGCTGCCCCTCTATCCACAGTTTTCCATTAGCACCAGTGGTTCCAGCTTCCGCCTGCTGGAAAAAATTTGGACGGAGGATCCCTCGCTCAATCGCATTAACTACACGGTGATTCCCTCCTGGTATGCCCGACCGGGCTACACCGGGGCCATGGCCGATCTGATCGCCCAGGAACTCGACAAGCTGGATAACCCCGACCAAGCCCACATTTTCTTCAGTGCCCACGGTGTCCCGGTCAGCTATGTAGAAGAGGCGGGCGACCCCTACCAGCGGGAAATTGAGCACTGCACCGAGCTAATCATGCAGTCGCTGAATCGCCCCAACCCCCACACCCTGGCCTACCAAAGCCGGGTTGGCCCGGTGGAATGGCTCCAGCCCTACACCGAAGACGCCATCGAAAACCTGGCCCAGCAGGGGGTAAAAGACCTGGTGGTGGTGCCGATTAGCTTTGTCTCCGAGCACATCGAAACCCTGCAAGAGATTGATATTGAGTATCGCGAAATTGCCGAAGAAGCAGGCATCCACGGCTTCCATCGGGTGCCCGCCCTCAATACCCATCCCCAGTTCATCAACGACATGGCGGACATGGTGGTCGAGGCCCTGGATGATCCTCGCAAGCTGTTCTCCGATGTGGTGCAGCCCGAAAAACGGGTGAAGATCTATCCGCCGGAACGCTCCGCCTGGGGGTTAACTCCCTTTGCCGAGGTATGGAACGGACGGCTCGCCATGGTGGGCTTTTTGGCCCTGCTGCTAGAACTGGTGAGCGGCCACGGCCCCCTACATTTCGTCGGCATCCTCTAACGTCGGCCTGAAACATAGCGCATCACCCTGTCGTCTTGCCCGTCCTCCCAGGCATGTGGCTAGGGTATAGCCCCGTGGCTCAACTTGGCTTTCCCTGGGGTATCTGCGCTGGGGAAAGCCAAGCAGCAAAGTCTTCCGCAAAGCGATCCGCCAGAATAGCCTCCCGAATGTGCTGGGTGAAGCGAATCAGCTCCGTGATGTTGTGAATGGAAATTAGCGTAAAGGCCAGCATTTCCTTGGCGTGGATTAGGTGGCAGAGGTAGGCGCGGGAAAAGTTTTGGCAGGTGTAGCAGGAACAGGCGGCATCGAGGGGGGTGTAGTCGCGGCGGAAGCGCTGATTTTTCAGGTTCCAGCGTTCTCCGGCCACCAGGGCGGCTCCGTGGCGAGCCAATCGGGTGGGAATCACGCAGTCGAACAAATCCACCCCGGCGGCGATGGCCTGGGCCATTTCGCGGTAGGTGCCCACCCCCATTAGGTAGCGGGGTTTGTTTTCTGGCAGGCAGGGGGCGGTGGCCTGGACGATGGTTTCAATCAGTTCCGGCGGTTCCCCCACGCTGACGCCGCCGATGGCATAGCCCGGTAGATCCAGTTCCGCAAGTTCCTGGGCCGCTTGCCGCCGCAGATCGGGATAAACACCCCCCTGCACAATGCCAAACAACGCCTGATCGGGCCGCTGATGGGCAACGATGCAGCGCTTGAGCCAGCGCCCGGTGCGTTCCGTTGCGGCCTGCACCGCCTCCCGGCTGCATGGGTAGGGCGGGCATTCGTCAAAGGCCATGATCACATCGGCCCCCAGGGTGTTTTGGATTTCGATGGAGGTTTCGGGCCGCAGGTGAATGGTGCGGCCATCCTTGGGCGATTTGAAGGTGACGCCGTCCTCGGTGATGGTGCGAATTTGGCTGAGACTGAACACCTGGAACCCGCCGGAATCCGTCAGCATGGGGCCGCTCCAACCCATGAAGCGGTGCAGCCCACCCGCCTCCGCCACGATGTCTTCCCCCGGTTGCAGGTGCAGGTGGTAGGTGTTGGACAGCACCATCTGCGCCCCGGTGGTGGCCAGTTGGTCGGGGGTCACGGTTTTCACGTTGGCCAGGGTGCCCACGGGCATAAACCGAGGCGTTTCCACCGGGCCGTGGGGGGTGTGAAAGGTGCCCGCCCTGGCGTGGGTGTGGCTACAGTTCGCGTCGCAGCGGTAGGAAAAATGGGAGGACAAAGAAACCACCTCAGGCCAAGGATCAGCCGCAAAACATGTGCAGAGGGTCAGCCCCAGTTCCACGGCCCTCACCCCCAGCCCCTCTCCCATGGGGAGAGGGGGGCCGGAAAGTCTTTCAAAGTCCCTCTCCCCAGCTTGGGAGAGAGGTTTAGGGTGAGGGCCAGCCGAGATCTTAGGGTGTAGCTTGCTTCCCGTCAGGGTGGGCCAGCCGGGACGTTGTAATCTGTTGGCTCTGTCCCAACAATGGGTGCTGGACAAAACCGGGGTTCAATCATACTACGGATTTTCCCTGGTTCTGCTCCTAGCGTCCCTGGTTGACTGACAAAACTTGCGAGAAGCCAAGTCCGTCCAAGGGTCAGGAGACCTGCCCCCTCCATGAACCCAAGACGGTAGGGGCGCGGTTTTCGCGCCCGATGCAGAATCTTGGGGCCATCAACCAGGGTTCCTCCCCTAGCGGCCTCAACGACCCTTAAGCGGCAGATCGGCGTTGATGGCATCCATTTCCCGTTGCTCTAGGCTGTTCACTTCTTGGATGTAGCGCACCAGTAGGGCTTGCAACCGGGGTTCATAAAAACGGTGCAGGCTGTGGTTGGGGGTGGCCGGAAAGCCGCGCCGTTTTTTGTGGCGTCCCCCCGCACCGGGGTCGAACATCTGAACGCCGTTGGCAATCCCCCACTCGATGGGCGCATAGTAGCAGGCGTTGAAATGGAGGTGGTTGAGTTCCACCTTAGAACCCCAGTAGCGGCCATAGAGGCGATCCCCCTTGGTGAGGCAAAAGGACATCCCTACCGGGTCGTGGTCATCCTCGCCAAAGGCGGCAAACAGCACCATGCGGTGACGGTAGTTGTGGTGGATGAGGTTAAAAAACTTGCGGGTGAGGTACTTGCTGCCCCACCAGCCAAACTTGTCGCAGGTGTCGGCGTAGTAGTCGTACATGCGGTTGCAGAGGGTGTGGCTGATGGCGTCACCGGCGATGGCCTCTAGCCGCAGCCCCGCTGTGGTAACGGATTTGCGCTCCCGCTTGATGTTGCGCCGCTGGTTAGCGTTGAAGATTTCCAAATAGTCGTCGAAGCTTTGGAAGCCCTGGTTTTGCCAGATGTAGCTGTGGTGCAGCCATTGGGAAAAGCCCAAATTGGCCATCCGCTCCCGCCAGACCGGATCCACATAGAGAAAATGACAGCCGGAAATATCGTTGCGAACGCAGAAGCCGTCGATGGCCTCCACCATGGCCCGGGTGATCACCGCTTCGTCTTCCTCCGGGGCGATCAAAAAGCGGTAGCCCTCCGCCGGGGTAAAGGGCGACATCCCCAGCAGTTTTGGGTAATAGTTCACCCCCAGGCGATCCGCCAAATCCGCCCACTGATGGTCAAACACAAACTCGCCGTAGCTATGGCCCTTGAGGTACATCGGCGCAGCCCCCACCAGGGTTTTGCCCCGCCACAGCGCCAGGTGACAGGCTTGCCATCCAGCATTGGCCACCGCACTGCCCGACTGCTCCATGTTGTGCAGCCAAGCCCACTCCAAAAACGGCGTGGCGAGGGGCAGCGCCAAGCGATCCCACTCCGCCTCGGGCAATTCCTCAATGTGGCGAACCCAGGTAGCCGTGAGTTGGGGCGTGGGGGGAGAGCTCATGATCGGCAATCACGGAACGCGCTGACATCCCTGACACAGTAACGAATTCAGCCGGAGAAGACAAGGAGATGTCGCCTGGTGAGCGGGTTATGACCTAGGTGCCATCATCGCCCCCCTACTGCCTGGAGGCTTGGCCCCAAAATGAGAATTGCTGGTCTGCAACGAGCCTGGTTGACTAAGAAAACTGGCCAGGACCCTTATCTGTCCAAGGGTCAGGAGACCTACCCCCTACATGGCCCGAATGCGGTAGGGGCGCGGTTACCGCGCCCGGTGCAGATTTTTTGTCAGCCAACCAGGCCACGGGCGCTCTCGGCTTCCCCATCAAACAGCAACGCAACACTGGATGCCATCCCCAAATCTCCGACAACGTGAGCACAAACCCCGGCAACACATCCTCTCTAGAAAGATCCTCCGGCTGATTCAGGTATTCCGTCAGTCGGCCCAGGCGATAGATTTGCACCTGCTTTTCTGTGGGATCAATCAACCAGCCTAGGCGTACCCCACAATCTCGGTACTCGGCCATTTTGCGCTGGCAGACCGTAGCTCAATCACAAAATCGGGAGCGAGGGGCAAAAAACGAGCCGGGTCGGGGGCGACAGCGTTCAATGCTTGAGCAGAGTCCATGACCAATGGATGATAATTCAGTAGAACATCTAGCAAGACATTGCTATCAAATAATACTTTTTTCAAGCGTATTTCTCCTCTAGATAGTCAATATAAGCCCCTTGATGATCATCTAGGGGTTGTTGCAGAATACCGATAAAGCTTTTCGGCCAAGGATGGAGGCTGGCTAGGTCTACGTCAAGGGTAGTCTCATCCTGGGATTGATTGGAGTTGGCTGCTTGAAAGTTTTGGGTGTCTTGTTGAATCGAGGCGATTAAAATTTGCACCAGTTGCAGGCGATCCTGCACTGTTAGCTGAGTAATCTGCTGTTGTAGTTCTTGTAATGTCATGGCTCACACGTCAAGTCTACTTATCTACCGTAACAAGGTTCTACACGGTTCCTACGTGGATGCTATGGATGCCTAGCAGCTAGGTGGTGGGCAGTGCCTACCCTACTTACTATTCTCCCATCATGGCTCATGCTCTGACACCATGAAGGCATGGGAAAAGTAGGACAAGCGCTGAAACAGGTTCTATAGGATAGATCATCAGCCAGTTTGCCTTGGCAGTGGCGATGGATGTGGAACGTAATCATGTTTACCGATTCTAAGTTGTGAAAACGTTATAGGGGTATGGATCAAGAGCACTGGATTATTCAGAAATATGTAGATGAAGAAGGTAACTGTCCCTTTGATGATTGGTTCGACAGTCTCAGTACTCAAACGCAGGCGAAAATAGATACTCGCCTCGACCGGGTAAGCGTAGGGAATTTTGGAGATCGCAAATCTGTTGGCGAGGGCGTCTATGAACTCCGCTTCTTTTTCGGGCCTGGGTACCGAGTTTACTATGGGTTGGCAGGACGACACATCGTGCTTTTGCTAGTCGGAGGTTCTAAAAAGCGTCAAAATAAGGATATTCAGGTAGCACAACAACTCTGGGCGGCTTATCAGCGGGAACAAGGAGGCCAGTAACGATGCCAGTCAAAGATTATCACAGTGATTTGATCACCAGGCTGAAGAACCCCGAATATGCCGCACTTTACTTAAAGACGGCACTGGAAGAGGCACTGCATGATGGAGATCGTGAGGCGTTTTTGCTGGCGCTGAGGAATGTCGCTGAAGCTCAGGCCGCAACGGCAAGGGTTGCTGACCCAACAGAAATTGACGATGAACCTCTTCCAGCTCAACCAACAGTCGATGGAACGCCAACGGTTGAGACATTGCTGTCGGTGTTGGATAGGGTTGGGCTAACGAT
>JAYKHF010000243.1:0-14631 GCA_035285305.1 Leptolyngbya sp. | reverse complement strand
CAACAATCGAATTAAGTTGATTAAGCGCCAAGCCTATGGATTTAGGAACTTCGGAAACTTTCGTCGGCGTCTATTAGCGTGCTTCGCTGATTAGAAAAACTTATCACCATGAACCCGGAAGAGCCGACAAATCTTGCCAAGGATTATCTTCTTCAATGGCTAGTGCACCTGGATTTCCACTGAGAGTTCTCTGAACAAAAGCAGCAAAATTCTCTTCCGAAAATCGTTCTGTCCCATATTTATCGTTGAAATAAGACCAACGATATGAACCTGAATTAGCATCAACGCGAAACCACTTATCAATCGGCTGGTTGATTCTGACTCTGGCAGATGAACTATTTTCGGAGTTGCTACGATTTTTGACCTGTAATAGAGATCCATCAATATTGCAGAAATCTACATGACGAATAGATTCCCCCCAACAGCAATACCACCCATAATCAGACAATTCCTCAGCTAGGAATTCTTCAAGCAATAATCCTTGAATATTTTCCGCTGACATTGAAAGTCTGTGAGCATACTTAATTTGCTCCAGATGCTCAGTCGTTAATCCCGTCAATCGAGCGTTAATAATAGCACTAATGATTGGATCGGCAACTGTGCCTGGAAGCTTCGAAATACGTCTTGAAATTCGATTTTTATAGCTGTTATTATATTTGTTAAGCCAAGCAATGGCCGCCATTTCTGGGGTGTCAGCTTTCTTAGATGGAGATAATCCTGGATTTCTATAGCAAGCACTTAGAATAGTGCGATGGGCTTCAAGAAATGGATGATCTACCTGAGAAAAGGCATCTCTAAAGACTTGCAAGAAGAGTTCTTCAGATTCTGAATGATTAGCCAGAGTTTCAATGGTGATTGGCATTGCGTTTGTTTAGGCGCTGTATTTCCTCAGCTATGTTACACCCATAGGGAAAGAGTACGGCTGAACCCCCTAGCCGAACCGATAGCCAAAGCCGCGCAGGGTGATGACGTATTGGGGGTGGCTGGGGTCGGGCTCGATTTTTTCGCGCAGCCAGCGAATATGAACATCGACGGTTTTGCGATCGCCCATAAAGTCATCACCCCACACTTTTTGAATCAGGGCTTCCCGAGACCAAACCCGATGGGGAGCCCGCATCAACAGTTCCAATAGTCGAAATTCCTTAGGCGACAGGGCCACTTCCTGCCCAGCCACCATCACCCGAAACTCGTTTGGATAGAGCACGATGTCCTTGCCTGTGAGGACAGTGTTTTCTGTGGTTGGTGTGGCCCAATGGGAACGCCGCAGCAGAGCTCGACAGCGGGCCACCAGTTCCCGCATTCCAAAGGGTTTGGGGAGATAGTCATCGGCTCCGACTTCTAGCCCCACGACTCGGTCGATCTCCGACCCTCGGGCACTGAGGATCAAAATCGGAATATCGAGGTGATGGTGCCGCATCATTCGACAGATGTCGAGACCGTTTACCCCGGGCAGCATCAGGTCAACAATGGCCAAATCCACCCGCAAGGGTGCTTGGGTTGGGGGCGGAAACATCAGATCCATCGCCCGAGAACCCGTCTCGGCCATCACCACCTGATACCCTTCGTCCATTAGCGCGAGGGCCACGGTTTCGCGAATTAAGGCTTCATCGTCAATGACTAAAATCCGTTCCGCGTCTTGGGAACGCTGGGCTGTGCCCACGACATCTTTTACCACAGCCCATGTTGCACGTCACAATCACCCTCTATCATGACGACCCGATCTTAAGGCTACACCGAGAACAGATTAAGGTTCTGTAAATATCGTCCATATCACCCACCCCTAGAAGGGATAGGGGCGATGAACTGGGGGAGGGGGTTGCGGGATAACAAAGGTCGGCACCGACAACAGCGATGGCACTCTAGGGACGTGGGGGAAGAGCCGACGGAAGGCGTTCCGCAGTTCTTCAATCCCTGGCAGGGTGCTGAAATCCTCGATCAGGGGGCCTTCCACCAAGTCGATATAGTCATTGGCCGTGAGATTGTCCACGGTGGAGGTGTCCATGCTGATTAGCACGCGCTGGCCTTCGTTCACGGCCTGCCCGGTGCCGGGAGTCACCTCTAGGATCCCCGGCGCACCGCCATCGCTAGGGGGGCTGGGATCGGCGCTGGGGGGCTGGGCGGTGTCTAGGGGAGTACCCGGTTGGGGGCTCTCGGAGGCTTCCTTGAGCCATTCCCCGATCCAGTTGATGGTCAATGGCCGAGATAGGTGGGATGGGGGGATGGGTGCCCCGTGGGCTACGGGTTTACCCGTGGGGGTGAGGAACATCTCGGGTAGGTGGCTAGAGGCATCCCCGGGATCGGCGTCGAGGTGATTCCCGTCGTCGAGGTGATCCAGATCCTCCACGTTATCTAGATTGTCCCCACCATCGAGATCCCCACCATCCATCTCCAGGTCATCGCCGTTGTCCAAATCCCCCTCAGGGATGGGCGGATCCGTGCGCTGGCTCACCACCACCTCACCCTCAAATACCTCGATGATGGTTTCCCCGGCTTCCGTCACCTCTAGGGTGTAGATGGTGCCGCGCACCCCCGCCACCGTGGTGGTCGAACAGCCATTCACGCTGCCGCTTACCAGCACAATGCCCCGGTTGAGCTGCACACATTGCCCCACCGTGAGGCTGGCATTGTGGCCTAACCGCGCCACCGCCCCATTGTTGAACCGCAGGGAAACCCGGGCGGCCTGGGTGCGCACCCGCTGCTGCCGCTGGGCCACACTATTCACGGCGGCTTGCCGATCTTGAATAAAGACCTGGTTGCTATCCAAAATCTCGGTGATGGTGGCGGAGGACACCGTTTGCCCCCAGGCGGCGGAGCGGGGCAGCGCCATCACCCCATGGCCCAAGATGGCACAACTGACCACGGCCAGGATTCGCTGAACCGCCGACCGTTGACGGGCGGATGCGGTAACTGGCCCGATAGCCATCCGGTGACGATGGGGAAACAGCATAGGTTTGGGAGATAGGAGGACTACTACCTATTTATTCACTTGGGGGGGCCTGAGTTCCGGGTGGCGGGATAAATCTTCATTCCCAGGCAGCCTGGGCCTCGTTGCCATGGATTCATTCGTTTTGAGAAGACTCGGGTTAGGATGCGAAAAACTTAGGATGCGGAAAACGTGGGGAAGTGACCATGCAACTTCAATCGAGACCGTGGGGAACCGTGGGGCCGTTCTTCGCCAGAATATGGTGGCTGGTGCTGGTGGTAGTGCTGGTGGCTGGCCTAGCGGCCTGCGGTGGTATGCCCCCGGCGGTGAGTGCGACCTATCAAACCGTGCCCCCCAGCCAGGACGGCATTGGGCGGGTCTATCTGGGCCGAGAAATTGCCAAAACCATGGGCCACGAGGGCGCGGCATGGCTTGATCGCCCCAGCCGGGTGCTGCAAGAACGGCCCCAGATGGCCGTGGAACGCCTGGAGTTGCAGCCCACTGATACCGTGGCAGACCTTGGTGCAGGGTCGGGCTACTTCGCCCTCCGCCTTGCGGAACGGGTGCCCCAGGGGCGGGTGCTGGCGGTGGATATCCAGCCGGAAATGCTTGCCCTGCTGGAGGACAAACTCGCCGCCCGCGCCATCCCCAACATCGACCTCATTCTTGGCACCGACGACAGCCCCAACCTCCCCGCCAATACCGTGGATTTGGCCCTGATGGTGGACGCTTACCACGAGTTTGCCTATCCCCACGAAATGATGATGGGCGTCATGGCGGCGCTCAAACCGGGCGGTCGCGTGGTGCTGGCGGAATACCGATCCGAGAATCCCCTGGTGATGATCAAGCGCCTCCATAAAATGAGCGAAGCCCAGGTAAAACGAGAAATGGCCGCTGTGGGGCTGCGCTGGCTAAAAACCGACGACAGCCTGCCCCAACAACACCTGCTGTTCTTTGAAAAACCGGTCGCCTAGCCCCCAGCCCACTCCGGTTGAAGGGGGTGGGGGCGGATCCACCCCAGGGCCAATTGGGGGAATTGTCCGTCCCTGGCCAGCAATCAATGAGACAATAAGACCGACCATGACCAAAGGATTTCAACCGATGTTCAAGCGTTTGGCCACTGTGATCGTTCTCGTTGTTGCCGTTGCCCTGCAAAGCTGTGTGGGTGGTGGCGGTGGCCTACTTAGCTATGCAGACCCCTACAATGGCTACGACTTTATGTATCCCACCGGCTGGGTGGAGGTGACGGTGCCCGGTGCGGCTGATGTGGTGTTCCATGACATCATCCACGAAACTGAAAACGTCAGTGTGGTGATTAGCGATGTGCCAGACGGTAAGAACCTAGAGGACTTGGGCACCCCCACCGACGTGGGCTATAAGCTGTCCAAGAGCTTTAACGCCCTTGCCGACAACGACAGCAACGTGGAACTGGTGAGCGCCCAGCGCGTGGACACCGCCGACAGCAAGACCTACTACATCCTGGAATACGTGGCCGATCTGCCCGCCGGAACCCGCCATAACCTGGCCAGTGCCATCGTCCGTCGGGGCAAACTCTACACCTTCAATGCCTCCACCAACGCAGATCGCTGGGACAAAATGAAGGACATTCTGAAGCAGTCCGTGGCGTCGTTCAAAGTGTCCTAGGGGCGTCCTATGTCTTTTTCAGCCGCTTCTAAACCTCAGTTTGTCCTCGCCTCTGCCTCCAAGGCGCGGCGGTTGCTGATGGTGGGGGCGGGGCTGCATCCCTTCGTCTGCCCCAGCCACTTTGACGAATCCCTGGTGAACGAGCCCGACCCCAGCCGCCATGTCTGTACCCTCGCCCAGCGAAAAGCGGAGACCGTTGCGCCCCAATTTACCAACGCCCTGGTTCTTGGCTGCGATTCGGTGCTGGCCTTCAACGGCCAAATCCACGGCAAACCCGCCACCCCAGCCGAGGCCATTGACCGCTGGCGAGCCATGCGCGGCCAAGTGGGGGAACTCTATACGGGCCATGCCCTGATTTCTCCCCGTGGGGTTTGCCTCACCCGCCACGCCGTCACCCGCGTCACCTTTGCCAACATTGACGACGCCACCATTACCGCCTACGTCAACTCCGGTGAGCCCATGGCCTGCGCCGGGGCCTTTGCCATCGATGGCCGAGGGGGAATGCTGGTGGAGAAACTGGAGGGCTGCCACAGCAACGTCATTGGCCTCAGTCTGCCCCTGCTGCGCACCATGCTGGCCGAACTCGGCTATCGCTTGTCGGATCTTTGGTAGCGCGAACCTGAAGTAGCCCGAACAGCCATCCCTTGGCCCTCACCCTACCTTCCTCTCCCAATCGTTAGGAGAGGGACTTTGAAAAACATCCGGCTCCCCTCTCCCAATTTGGGAGAGGGGCTGGGGATGAGGGCCAACCTCAAGGCCGTCCAGCGATGTTCTGACCGATGGATCTTAGATTGATCGAACAGTGGGCTGCATCGGCTGGGGCTAGCGAGATTGGAAAATATTCTGCACCATTTGCCGTTCACTGCGGCGGCTGGCTTGGTCGAGGGCGTCCACTTCACCGCTGTCTAAGGCCCAGCCCAGCGAACCCAGATTTTGCTCTGCCTGGACAACGGATTTAGCCCCTGGGATGGGAATCGTGCCCTTGGCCATGCACCAGTTTAGGGCCACCTGGGCGGCTGTTTTTTGGCGCTGGGTCGCGATGTCCGCGAGGGTGTGCAAGAGGGGCTGGATTTTGGGCAGCAGTTGGCGAAACAGGAGACCCCGCACCCCGGGCGGAAATGGCCCCTGGGGGGAATATTTCCCGGTCAGCAGGCCCAGGGCCAGGGGGCTGTAGGCAATCAGCCGAATGCCTAGATCGTCACAGAGTTCCTTCAGCCCTAGGTCGGTGAGGGGATAGGTGGAGAGCAGGGAATACTGCACCTGCAAGGTCACAATGGGGATACCCCGGGCCTGGAAGCGCTGGTGGGCCAGCTTCAGGCGCTGGGGGCCAAAGTTCGATAGCCCAATGCCTTGAATATGGCCCTGCTCGTAGAGATCCATCAGGCCATCCAAAAACGGCCCCTCTTGCCAGGGGGCATAGTTGGCGGTAGACCAATGCATCTGGGCTAAATCGATGGGCCGCCCTAGCCGCTGGGCTGAGGCCAACCCAGCCTTGACCACCGATCCTCGCGTGATCCGCCAGGGGTAAGCCGCTAGCTTGGTGGCCAGACAAATCTGGTCTTGGTGAGGCCCTTGGTAGGCGCGGGCAAACTGACCCAGGAGCGTTTCGCTGCGCCCGTTTAGCCGACCTGTACCGTAGGAGTCGCCACTGTCAAAGAGGGTGACGCCCTGGGCCACACACCGATGGAAGACCTGCTGCAACTCGCTATCCATGGCGGGGTCGTAGCCCCACAACAGGCGATTACCCCAGGCCCAGGTACCACAACCCATGGCGGGTAAGGACAGCGGAGAAGCCGTGAAGGTCGTCATAGCTTAGGGCCGGTTAGATAGCGATGGACTCGTGGGAAATGGTGCCGATTGAAGGTATAGCACAGCTTGGTCGAGGGGCAGGGGCCGCGAGAACAGGTAGCCCTGGGCGGCCTCGCAGCCCAACTGCTGAAGTTGCTGTCGTTGCTCTTCCGTTTCCACCCCTTCGGCGATGCAGTCCATACCAAGGTTGTGGGCCAGATCAATGATGGCTTGCACGATACCGAGCTTGCCGCTCCTCATTTGTTGGACAAAGGAACGGTCAATTTTGAGGGTTTCTACCGCAAACTGGCTGAGGTAGCGCAGGGAGGAATATCCCGTGCCAAAATCGTCAATGCTGAGATCGATATCTCGGGCATCAATGGCCTCTAGGGTATGGGCAATACTGGTGGATTGCTCTAGTAAAACACGCTCGGTAATTTCTAGTTTTAAGCGTGATCCTTGAACGCCAGTTTCGGCCAGAATATGATCGAGGGTTTGAATAAAGTGATGATCTCGAAACTGCTGACCAGACACATTGATGCTGACCTGGAATAGATCGCTTAAGTAACCCTGGGCTTCCCAATCGGCTAAGGCCTGACAGACCTGGTAGAGAATTTGCTTACCAATGGGCTTAATTAAACCGGTATCTTCGGCGAGATCGATAAAAACGCTGGGCATAATCATGCCTCGCAGCGGATGTTGCCAACGGGCGAGCGCCTCAAACCCCATGAATGTTCCGGACTGCAAATTGAGCACGGGCTGATAGTCAACCGTAAAGGCTTCGGTTCTAATCGCCTCGCGCAGTTCATTTTCCAGGGTTAGTAAGGAAAGCGCTTCTTGGTACATTTCGAGACCAAAGATCTCGTATCGGTTGCGGCCTCCTTCCTTGGCTCGATAGAGGGCGATATCCGCATCTCGGAAGATTTCATGGCTATTTTTGTAATTAGAATTTCCCATTAATAGGCCAATGCTGGCGGAGGTAAAAATAATTTTTCCCTCCACCTCTATCGGTTTTTCTAGGGCATGATTAATGGCTTCAGCGATTTCAATGACATCTTGAAGATGCTGAACATTATCCACGAAGATCACAAACTCATCCCCGCCCCATCGGGATACCATATCATCCTGGCGAACGGATCGTTTGAGGATCTCCGTCACGGCAATCAACAGTTTATCGCCAATCAAATGACCTAGACTGTCATTGACGGCTTTAAACCGATCTAGGTCGATCATTAAAATGCCGAATTGACGATTACGTTGGCGTCGGCATTGTAGAATTTCCATCTCTAGCCGTTTAGCCAGCCAATCTCGATTAGGCAGATAGGTGAGGGGATCGTGAAGGGCTTCATAGCGCAGTTGATGCTCAATTTTAACGCGCCGTGTCACATCTCGAGAACTGGTCACAATCCCGGTAATGGGGCTATTGTCATCGTCAATGGGTTTGGCGAGGGTTTCAATCCAAATATACTGCCCGGATCGGCTCAGCAGTCGGTAGGTGCTGGCAATGGAATCTGCACTTTGAAAGGATTCCTGAAAGTGTAATTCTAAACAGGCTAAGTCGTCAGGATGACACAGATCCTGAAGCTTTTTTCCCGCTAATTCCTCCGGACTATACCCCAGCATAGACTGCACGGAAGGGCTCAGGTAAAGAAAGTCCCCTTTGTGGTTGTGGAGGCAGACTAAATCACTCATGTGATTGGCAATGAGGCGATAGCGGGCTTCGCTATGGCGCAAATCCTGTTCAACCTGTTGTCGAACTTCAATTTCGGCCTGTAAGGCCTGATTGGCTTGGGCTAATTCCTGGGTGCGCTGCTGCACTAAGGCCTCAAGATTCTGGGTTAAGATCTGTAGTTTTTGCTGGGCCTGACAAAGACTGATCTGGGTGTTAATTCGAGCGACAACCTCCGCCATCTTGACGGGTTTAGATAGGTAATCAACACCGCCCACGGAAAAGGCTTTGACCTTATCAAAGGGATCGTCTAAAGCACTGACGAAAATAACCGGAATGTCTTGGGTCGCTGGATTATTCTTCAGGGCTTGACAGACGCTATAGCCGTCCATATCGGGCAGCATGATATCCAGCAAAATGAGGTCAATATGGGTAGATTGAGCCACGGTGATCGCCATGTTGCCCGTGAGGACACCGCGTGTTTCATAGCCCTGATTCGTGAGTTCTCGCGTCAGGAAATGAAGATTGTCGGGAATGTCATCAACGACAAGGATGGTGGGCTTAGGCGTGGGGACGAGGCTCATCTTGGCTGCGAGTAAGAGTTAGGATTTTATCAAATTGGAAGTTTTCGACGTAGTCCGTTAGGGCTTGACGCAGATGGCTTTGTTCCTCAGGGAGGTCATCAATCAGGGCTTGCATGGCGGCTTGGTCGGCCTGGGTGGCATAGCGATACAGTTGGTCGCGCCACTCAGCGGGTAAAACCGCTAAACTCTCTGCCGATAGGGGCTGTGCCGGGGGCGGTTTAGGCGTGGGTAAGGGGTCCTGTTCGGGGTCGGCATAGACAAACTCAACCCCCAAATGTTGGATGAGTTTCTCCACAATGACGACCTGCTGGAAGGGCTTGCGGACAAAGTCATCACATCCAGCGTCTAGGACCAGTTGTCGGTCAGATTCAAAAATGCTGGCGGTGAGGGCCACAATGGCGGTGGCCTGCCCCTTGAGGTGGGCTTTGATGTGGCGGGTGGCGGCATAGCCATCCATAACGGGCATGCGCATATCCATCCAAATCAAGTTGGGTCGCCAGGTTTCCCATTGTTCAATTGCCTCCTGGCCATTACTGGCTTCGCGCACGCTAAACCCGAGATCGGTGAGAAATCGGTTTAAGAGGGCACGGTTACTGGGTTGGTCGTCTACAATCAACAGCCGCCATTCGGGGGAAAAGGGATCGATCCCGATGGGAATGCGGGTGTCGGCGGGGGCCACCTGAACCCCTTCTTCGGCGGGCTGCACGGGCACCGTCACCCGGAACTGAGTGCCCTCGCCAACCCGACTTTGGACGGCGATGGTGCCCCCCATTAAATGCACAAATTGATCACTAATTCGCAGGCCTAGCCCGGTGCCCTCTTGGCTGGCTCGCCCCAAGGCCGTCTGGGAAAAGGCCTTGAACAGTAGGGGGATTTCCTCCGGGGCAATGCCGGGGCCAGTATCTTCCACATCGATTTGGATCCAGAGTTCCCCCTCGGTGGAGGCCGACGGGGCGAGGGGCTGCACCCGCAGGGTGACCTGGCCCTGCTTTGTAAACTTAATGGCGTTGCCCACCAGGTTGATGAGCACCTGACGTAGCTTGCGCTCGTCGGCGTTGATCATCGGGGGGAGGTCGGTGGATCGTTCGACCGCCAGGGTCAGGGACTTCGCGGCGGCCCTAGGCAAAAAGAGATCCTCTACGCTATCAATCAGACCATCGAGGTAGAAGTCGGTGGAGCGCAGGCTCATTTGGCCCGCTTCAATTTTGGCCAGATCCAGGATGTCGTTGATCAAATCGAGCAGGTGCCTGCCACTGTTTTGAATCACGTTCAGGTCAGATCGGTAGGCCTGAAGATCAGGCCGACGACTCAAGAGTTCGGTAAAGCCCAGGATGGCATTCAGGGGGGTGCGCAGTTCGTGGCTCATGTTGGCCAAAAATTCGCTTTTGGTTTGGTTGGCCACTTCGGCATGTTGCTTGGCCTGCTGGAGTTCCTGGAACTTTTGGGTGAGGGTGGTGGCCATCTGCTGGAAGTTGTTCACCAAGGATCGGAGCTCGACCACGGGGCTGCTGGGCCACCGAATGGTTTGCCGTTCCAACACCTGGGTGGGTAGGTTCGTGGTGGCTTGGGCCAAATCAAACAGCGGTTTGACAAATTCACGGCTGAGGGCCGCTGCTATGCCTAGGGCAATGCCCGTGACCACCAAGAGCAGCAAGAGCGACTGAGTGCTCTTCTGCTGTACCTTTTGGGCATGGGGATAGGCGGGGGAGGCCACAATCAATGTCCACCCATCCAGGGTTTTTAGGGGGGTTTCCCGGACAAACTGGGAATTTTGCCAGCGCATTAAATACACCGGATGGTAAAGCGGGTTGCCGGGGGTGGGCAGGAGTTGGTAGGTAGACTCGCCAATCGGCAGCGCTTCCCCCGATTCGCGTAGGCTGAGGGACATATCCCAGGGAAACTCTGGGTTGGTACTCACCATCACCCGCTGATTGGAATTGATTAACGTCACCTGAACGTTAATGTCCTGGGCGGTCTCGACCAGAATGCGTTTTAGGATGTTGAGGTCAATTTCGCCCCATATCCGGCCCTGAATCTCTCCTTGGTTGAGAATCGGCTGGCTGAGCAGGGCGCTATCTTTCTCAAGGGATTCCCCCTCCAGACTTTCCACGGTCAGCATCGGCTCGCGACGGAGGGCCGCCGCGCTGCCGGGAACCTGGAGCGGGCTGGGGAGGGGTTGCCCCAGGGCCGATTGGGCCACAATGGTGTTGGCCCCATTCGTCACCACCAAATGCCGAAAGTCGGGCAGCAGGGCTTGAACCGTCTCGACCTGGGTTTGGAGGATCGGCTGCGTGGCCTGGGATAGGGGAGCCACCGCCGCCGAATCTGTGGCTAGGTTGACGAGGGCTGTCGTCGCCTCCACATGGCGCTCATACCAACTGTCGATACGGTTCGCCAAGGGCTGGGAGATCAACCCCAGGTGAACTTGTTCCTCCGCTGCAATATTCGCCACCGCTTGGCGACTATCCATGGCTAACAAAAACAGGGTGGGGAAAAACGCTGCCGCCACCAACAGGTTAAATACGGTTTGCTGGAGGGAAAGGGCGGTAGCCGCCTGGGGCCGCTGCAACCAGCGATGCACCGGGGCATAGATAATCAACAGACTGGCCAGCAGGGCATTAAAAATACCATTGACCCCCTGCTTGAACATCACGATTTGGGTCTGGGTGGGGTCTAGGTTCAGCACCTGGCCATAGAACAGCCACACCAGGGGCATCCCTAACACCACCCAGTACAGGGCCGTCAGCAATACCAAATTACGCTGCTGCTGACGCGCATAGAACCAGGCGACGAACAAATACTCAGCGGCAAAAATAATGATGGCGTAGGGGTGGTTCCACAGGAAGTAGGTGCAGAGGGCTCCGAAGATGGCCGCCACCGCCCCCCACACCTGGCCATAGAAGTTCAGCACCAGCCACACCGCAATGGTGCCAAAGAGGAAATCAATGCGGAAGAAAAGAGACCAACGAAAATAGTTGCCCAACACCACCAAAGCCAGGAGCACCCCTAGCCCGATCCAGCTACGAAGGCCGACGGGGCGAGGGGAAACAGCGGGAAACTCAGCGAGGATAGGGGTCATAGTATCCCAGGGAATGCACAGAGACGGCTGTTACCAACATCTAGAGCCCAACTAGCATAGAGCCCAGCGGGCCTAGGGCCTAACTAGCATGGTACTCGCCTGCCAATATCAACTTCCTTGAAGCGGCCCGGAGGTAAGAGAACTTAACGTAGCCATGCCCCTAAAAATACACTTTTCTAACTTATACGATCTAGGCACTGACGCGATCTATCACTGACGCGATCCATGCCAAGCTCCCAGCGGCCCGCCCCTCATTCCCGTGGTCAGGGATGGAGGGAAGTGATCCGGTGAGGCGGTGCCCGGGCTATCCCTGGTGCTGGGGCTTGGGTAGGGGCAACCGTACCTGGGAGGGGAGGAATCGCCGCTTGTGTAGACGGGCCACAGCGTCAAAAATTGCCCATAGCACTGCATACCTAACCGAGCAACCGAACCGCCATGACGACGATTCTGGAACAGGGCAACATTACCATCCATACCGAAAACATTTTCCCGATCATCAAGAAGGCGCTCTACTCTGAGCATGAAATCTTCCTCAGAGAACTGGTGTCCAATGCCGTAGATGCCATCAAAAAGCTCTCGATGGTGTCTCGATCTGGAGAATACAGCGGCGACCTGAGCAACCCCGCCATCGAAATTACCCTGGATAAGGATAAGAAGACCCTCAGCGTCTCCGATACTGGCATCGGCATGACTGCCGATGAGGTCAAACAATACATTAACCAAGTGGCCTTCTCCAGTGCTGAAGAATTTATCACAAAGTATAAGGACAGCGCCGCTGAAGACCCGATTATTGGGCATTTTGGCCTAGGGTTTTATTCCTCCTTCATGGTGGCTTCCACCGTTGAAATTGACACCCTCTCCTATCGGGAAGGATCCGAGGCCGTTCACTGGAACTGTGACGGCACGACCCAATTTTCCCTCGGCCCTTCCGAACGCAGTACCGTCGGGACTACCATCACCCTGCATCTGATGGAGGGTGAGGAAGAATACCTGGAAACGGCCCGCATTCGGCAGTTGATTAAAACCTACTGCGACTTCATGCCTGTGCCCATCAAAATTGATGGGGAAGTCGTCAATAAGCATGAAGCTCCCTGGAAAAAATCCCCCAGCAGCTTAACCGATGAAGACTACCTAGAGTTCTATCGCTATCTCTATCCGTTCCAGGAAGATCCGCTGCTCTGGATTCACCTCAATACGGACTATCCCTTTGTGGTGAATGGGATTCTCTATTTCCCGAAGCTTAAGCCCGACATTGACATTACCAAGAGCAGCATCAAACTCTACTGCAACCAGGTGTTTGTCACCGATAACTGTGAAGAAGTGGTGCCCCGCTTTCTGCTGCCCCTGCGCGGTGTCATCGACAGCACCGACATTCCCCTCAATGTGAGCCGGAGCTTTTTACAGGGCGATCGCACGGTGCGCCGCATCGCTGACTACATTGCCAAGAAAGTCGGTGATAGCCTCAAAGCCTTGTATCGCGACGACTCCGCTAAATACATTTCCAGTTGGCAAGACCTGGGTAACTTCGTTAAGTTTGGCTCCCTGAATGACGACAAATTTAAGGATCAGGTGAAGGAGATTCTCATCTTCCGCACCACCGCGAAGTTCGGGGATGAGGCCGCTGCCAAGGTGGAAGTCCAAACCGAGGCGGGTGATGCCTGGTCGGATGTGCCAGATAACCAACCCGCCACCGACGCCAACGGCTACTTCTACACAACGCTCAAGGACTACCTAGAGCGCAACCAAGACAAGCATGAAAATCGCGTCTTCTATGCCACGGATGAGGCATCCCAGGCCACCTATATCGATCTCTTCAACGGCCAGGGATTAGAGGTGTTGTTCATGGATTCCTTCATCGACACCCACTTTGTGCCAACCCTAGAGCGGGAATATTCCGATGTCAAATTCGTCCGCGTTGATGCGGATTTAGACGATACCTTACTCGATAAGGAAAAGCAAAGTGAAATCGTCGATCCGGCCACCAACAAAACCCGCGACGACGAAATTAAAGACATGTTTGAAAAAGCCCTGAATAAACCCCGGGTGAATGTCAAACCCCAGGCACTCAAGGGCGACAATGCGCCTCCAGCCATGGTGCTATTGCCAGAGGAAGCCCGTCGTATGCAGGAAATCAGCGCCCTGATTCAGCAGAAGGCCATGGAATTTCCCGACGATCATGTGCTGATGGTGAACACGGCCCACCCGCTGATTCAAAATCTCCTAGGTCTTAGCCAGAGCACGATTCTGGGGGCCGATGGCCAGACATCCCCCGCCGGAGCCCTAGCGGCCATGATCTGTAACCAGATCTATGACACCGCCCTGATGGCCCAAAAGGGGTTTGACGCCGAAGGCATGAAAGCCTTTGTGGAACGGTCTAATACCCTGCTGACCAAGCTCACCGAGCGATAGTCGGCAAGTCGGGGTCAGGTCTCCTGACCCCGACCTAGACCGATGCCGTAGGGGCGTGGTCTTCGCGCCCGACGAACCCCGACCTAGAACCGATGCCGTAGGGGCGCGGTCTTCGCGCCCAACCCAGAATCTTTTGTCTATCAACTAGGGGGCATTGGGCCACGGAAAGGAACCCAAATGGAGACCGAGATCAACTGCTTAGATCCGTTGGACCAACCCGTGAGATCACCCTGTTAGATCAAATTCAGAAAGTGCAAAACGCCTTCGCCGCTCAGCCCTTCAATCACAATGGCGAAGGCAAACCCCAGCATGGCCAATCGACCATTGAGATTTTCGGCGTCGCGGGTAAATCCCCAGATGGTGGGTTCGGCTTGGGTGGGGGCAGATAGGCGGGTCATGATTCCTCCCTGGGTGATGCCATGATTTGTAACGCTTCATTAAGAACCATAACAATTTAGCCGCGCAAGGGGTAGACCCGTCCTGGTCATTGTGAAGCCTTTCGACCAGATCAAGGCGAACGGAGGCGGATACGCCG
>JAYKHF010000242.1:0-67477 GCA_035285305.1 Leptolyngbya sp. | reverse complement strand
ACCCCCAGGTAGCAGACCCAGACCACCACGAACCCAGTGGCCGCGAGGATGGCGGGGCGGCGACCTTGCCATCCCTTTGTGATGCGGGCATGGAGGTAGGCCGCGAACACCAACCAGGTAATCAGCGCCCAGGTTTCCTTGGGATCCCAACTCCAGTAGGAACCCCAGGCTTCGTTGGCCCAGACGGCTCCGGCGATGATGCCGATGGTGAGCAGCGGGAAGCCCAGGCCAATCATGCGATAGCTGATGTTGTCTAGGGTGTCGGCCAGGGTGAGGCGCTGGGGAGACAGGTTAACCGTCTGGCGAGCCAGTACCGTAGGCTTTTCCAGCACCGCCGTGCCACCGCTGCCCAGGGAGACATTGCTGGGGGAGTCGGCGGGCCGTGGGTTGGAGAGGGCGGATCGCTGAAGCTTAACATTGCGAAAGCTACCCGTCCCCACGGAACTGCCCTTCAGTTCCACCGCTTGGCCCCGGGTGACTACCAGGAAGGCGATGGCGAGCAGCGCCCCCACCAGCAGGGCCGCGTAGCTAATCAGCATGACGCTGACATGCATCATCAGCCAGTTGGATTTGAGGGCGGGCACCAGGGGCTCGGAACCCTGCATATTGCTGGGCAGGGAGAGGGTGGCAAAGGCCGTAATTGCCATCGCAATGGGGGCTGTGACCGCGCCCACCAGCAGGCTGCGGCTCATGTGTTCCGCCACGAGGTGCATCGCCGTAATGCCCCAAGCCAGGGCAAACAACGACTCGTAGAGATTGCTCATGGGGAAATAGCCCCCCTCCATCCAGCGGGCAATCAGCAGGGCGGCGATGGTGAGGTTGCCCACGGCCATCCCTGCTGTACCGAGGCTGGGCAGTAGGCGGGCCTGGGGAAAGGCTACGCCACACCAGTAGATCAGCAGGGTGACAAACAGCACCGCAAAGGAGGCGTTGTCTAGCCAGCCCTGGAGCGCAATCAAATCCATAGCAGTTTCTGGGGAAAGGGTCTGTGTCTATCCTACCGAGTTTTGCCCACCGCAAGCCGGGGGGATGCCGAGGGCGACCTCGGGGCGAGGCGGTTAGGGTTCCGGCTGGGGGGCTTCGCCAGGGAAGCCCCCGCCATGTTTCTAATCAGCCTCGGGGGTGGCCTCTGGCTCAGTTTCCGGGTTTTCCGTCTCTGGGGCCGTCTCAGGTTCGGCGTCTGTCTCAGGTTCGGCCTCTGGATCGGTGGCGGCGGCGGGTAGCGGCCCAGGGCGGTTGCCCCGGCGCAGGGTGACGGTGAGGTCATAGCGCACTTGGCGATCATCCAACACCGTCGCGGTAACGCCAATCGCCTCTAGGGCGGCAGCACTGATCAGGCCTTCCGTGGGCATCGGGGGCAACAGGAGGCTGTTCTCTACCTGGGCCATGGCCTTGAGATGGATAAAGAAGTGGCCATTATTCGGTCGGGGGGCTCGGCCCGTGGTGGCTTGGAAAGCGGAGGCCGTGGCCAAGGCGCGATTGGGCCGGGGCACGATCAGGTCAGCAACGCCCTGGCCAAGGGTGAAAAACACCACGTCCCCCTCCAGCCAGCCGTGGGCTAGGGTGAGGGAGTCGAAGGGAGCCACCCCCTGGGTCATGGTCACGCCGTCCTGCTCTACGGTTTCAACTCGGTAGCGGTAGCGGTCAGCCAGCACCGCATCGAGGCGATTGAGGGTGGCCGTGGCGGCTTCCCGGTCACTCACCTTCGCCAGCATCACGAGGGCGGGGTTGGGCAGGGCCGGGGCAGAATCCGATCCTCGGGGGGTGGGCGGGGCCAAAATACCCAGGGCCATTTCGCCATCCATCCAGGGCAGCAGGTCGTCCTCTATGACCAAGCCCGTGCTGGATTGCAGGCCGAGGGAAATTTCCTCCGGTTGCAGCGGAAACACCGCCGAGAGCTGCTGGCCAGATTGGAAGTCGTCCCAGAACTGCTGGAAGTTGCCCGTTGAGAGCATGATCAGGGTGCTGGCCGGTAGGCGCTGGGGCATCTGGTTGGCCTGGTTGCCGGTGTCAAACACCAGCGGCCCCTGATCCATCCAGCTCACGGCCTGAAGGGAAACCCCCTGGTTTTCTACTAGCACCGCCGCCACCAAGGATCGTGGGGTCCGCAGGGCCTCAAGGCGACGGGCCGGAATGGGAGGGTCGGCGGTATTGGCCACCGCTTGCACCGCCGAGGGGACATCCACATAGAGGCGGGCGAGGGCGCGGGATCGTTCCACCTGATCAAAGGCCTTGGCAAAGCCCGGGCGCTCCACCACGGATTGATTATCCCGGAAGGCATCGATGGCCTGCCGCAGCAGGGCCACCTGAGGGCTGACTAGGGCTAGCCCTGGGGTCAGCACGGCTCCATAGATCGGCGTCCCTGCGCGGCCCTCAATCTGCTGAATGGTAATGCCGCGATAGGGATTGTCATCGATGCCCTCCGCCTGCCCTAGCCGATTGCCCAACCCCTGTTGCGCCCGACCCGCGTTATCAATGGGGATCGCCACGACTAGGTTAGAGGCTAGGGTGGCCGTGGGGTCTGTGAGGGGGGAGGATCCAGGCTGATTGGAGGGCAGCACCGCCAGGGTAATTTCCGACCCCACCCAGGGTTTAAGGTCGGTCTCAAAGTCTAGCCCCGCATCGGTGAGGAGGCGATCGCGCCAGTCGGCGAGGGCTTGGTCAAATTGAGCTTGGGTTTCGGGGGTGCCAAACTGCCGCAGTCGTCGCCAGCGGCCCTCCTCGGTGGATAGGGAGGCCACCAAGACGGCATTGCTAGGAATCGCATTGGCCCCGGCGGGCAGGCCCTGCATCAGGTGGCTGCGACGGTTGATAGACCACAGGGCCAGCGCCCCCGCTCCCAGCAGCACCAACGTGGCTCCCATGGCCCATACCAGGGGTGGCTTTGCCTTGAACCTCTGAAACACCATAGCCCAGCCAAACCGAAACGGAATTTTGCCCTGACACTGTAGCAAACAACCGTCCGGATGGCGCAGGGGTTAATCGGTGAATTTGAGGCGGTGGCGGTAGTTGGCCACCGATTGCACAATGCCCAGGGCGATGAAGTTCGTTAGCAGTGCGGATCGTCCGTAACTCATCCAGGGCAAGGGAACTCCGGTAATGGGGGCCAGCCCGATGGTCATACCGATATTGATGGAAATCTGGAACACCAGCATGGAGAACACGCCAATGGCGAGGAGGGATCCAAAGTCGTCCTTGGCGTTTTGGGCGATGATCAGAATCCGAAAGCAGATCAGCAGGTATACGACCAGCACCCCCAGACAGCCCACAAAGCCCCACTCCTCACCCACCGCCGAAAAGATAAAGTCCGTGTGTTGCTCGGGGATGAAGTTGAGCTGGGTTTGGGTGCCTTCCCCCAGCCCCTGGCCCCACAGTTGGCCTGAACCAATGGCAATGCGAGACTGGATCAGGTGGTAGCCACCGCCCAGGGGATCCTTATCGGGATCGAGAAACAGGATGAGGCGATCCTTTTGGTAGTCCTGCAACAGCCCCCAAAAAATATCGCCAACCTTCCCGGCGATCAAGTTGATGGCGGTGGCCAGGATGCTGCTAAACCAGCGCCAGGGCAGCGTGTTCCAGGCGATTAAGCCCATGATCACGCACCACAGGAGCCAGATCGGGATCGAGAGATGGAAGGCAATGGCCGAGATCAATGGGGCCGACAACAGGATCAGCCAGCCCACCGGACAATTGGCCCAGTAGAGCATCCCCATCACAATCACCCCAAACACCAGGGAGGTGCCCAGATCAGGCTGGATGAAGATCAAGATCCAAGGCAGCGCCGTTATGCTGAGCGCCGTACTCACCCCCCACAGGCTGGAAGAATCGCGCCGACTCAGTTGGTCGGCGAGGGTCACAATTAACCCCACCTTGGCAAATTCCGAGGGCTGGATGTAAAAGCCCCCTACCCCAATCCAGGACTGCGCTCCGCCTCCCACGGTGCCAATGAGCATGACGAGGACGAGCGATGCATTGACGAGGGCATAGATAATCCACTTCCACTGCTGCAAAACCTCGTAGCGTTGGCGAGCAATCCACAGCGCCAAGCCGAGGCTAATGACCCCCAGGATGAAGTGGTTAATGTCGTAGTGGGCTTCATCCAGGCTGCGCTGGACACTGTTGAGCAAGACGCTGGCAAACAGGACGACCAGGCTGGGCAGAAAAAAGAGAAACCAATCGACCCCCTGCCACCCATTGATGAGGGATCGCCAGCGACGTTGAAGGCGGAAATCTAGCATGGTTAACCGGATTAAGAGGCCAGGGCCGCGACGGAGACCTTCGCCGCAAGCTGTTGAGCAATGGCCCATAGGGCTTTGGCCGAAGCCGATTCGGGGAACTTCACCACAATCGGCACGCCTTGGTCGCCCCCTTCGCGCACGGTGGTTTCTAGGGGAACGCAGCCCAGCAGCGGCACGCCGAGATCTGCCGCAATTTTTTCGCCACCGCCGGATCCAAAGATGTCGTAGCGTTTTTCCGGGGCATCGGGCGGGATGAAGTAGCTCATGTTTTCCACCACCCCGAGGACGGGCACATTGAGCTGCTGGAACATCCGCAAACCCCGACGGGCATCGGCAATCGCCACATCCTGGGGCGTAGAGACGATCACCGATCCGGCCATGGGCACCGCCTGGGCTAGGGTAAGCTGGGCATCCCCCGTGCCCGGAGGCATGTCTACAATCAGGTAATCCAACTCGCCCCACTGCACCTGGTAGAGGAACTGGCGAATCACGCCGTTCAGCATGGGGCCGCGCCAGATCACGGGCTGATCCCGGTCGATCAAGAAGCCCATGGACACCATCTTCACCCCGTGGTTAAAGGCGGGCTCGAGCACTTCCCCCTGCGGCCCTTGACGCACCATCACATTGGCCTCGCTGAGGCCCATCATCATCGGCGCGTTGGGGCCGTAGATGTCGGCGTCAATCAGCCCCACCTTTGCCCCGGCCTGGGCCAGGGACACGGCCAAGTTCACCGCCACGGTGCTTTTGCCCACGCCCCCCTTGCCGCTGGACACCGCCACAATATTCTTGACGCCGTCAATGCCCGTCCGATCCGGCAGGGCCTTTTGCTGGGGCGTTTCCGCCGTTACTTCCACCGTCACCGCCGTTACCCCCGGCAGGGTTTTCACCGCCTTTTCGCAGTCCTCCACAATGAACTCGCGCAGGGGGCAGGCCGGGGTGGTGAGCACCAGGGTAAAGCTTACTTCGCCGTCCTGGATGGCCACATTGCGGATCATGTTCAATTCCACCAGGCTCTTTTGTAGCTCTGGATCCTGAACAGGACGCAACACCTCTAGCACGGAATCGGGACTTAGGGTTAGGCTCATGGGGTTGATGCTAGGCGCTTAACAGTCTTTTACCTCACCTATCTTAATGGCCACCGTCCCCGATTTGGGCGCTCTAGATGGAATCGGGATCAAGGCCCTGGGCGCGGAGTCTGTCGGCCAATCGTTCCGCCCGCTGGCGTTCGGCTTCGGCCCGCTGGCGTTCGGCTTCGGCCCGCTGGCGTTCGGCTTCGGCCCGCTGGCATTCGGCTTCGGCCCGCTGGCGTTCGGCTTCGGCCTGTTCGGCACTCCACAGGAGGAGGTTGCCGTCAGCATCCCACCAGCGTAGCCAGTTGAGGGTTTGGGCCAGTCGTTCCCCGCGCCACAGGCCGAGAAAGAGGCCCAAGGGCTCAATCCAAAAGCGTCCGGCGGCATCGGGGGTCTGCAACACATAGCCCCCGTTTTGCAAAGACCGCACCTCTAGGCGACCGCGCATGGGCTCGTAGATGACGTAGACGGGCACCTGCAAAATTTGCTCGTAGAAATACAGCTTGCCGTAGGGCGGGATGGATCGAATCGAGAGTTCGCCATTGTCATCGGCGGAGAGAAACTCCATCACCACCGCCACTGGCCCACCCTCTCGCCTAGGGGTGTAGCTACGACGCACCACATCCTCCGGCACGGGATCCGCCTGGGGCACATAGAACCAGTCCGGCGCTTTCACCACGGTTTCGTTGTCCACTCCGGCAACGAGGCCAAAGTTGGATCCGATCAGCATTTCGGGACGAAGGCGCTGGGCCGCTCCCAGGGCATCGGTGAGGGCGGCGGCGAGGGGGGGTTGCTGAAGGTTTTCCACGGGGTCATCCAGGAGTTTGAAATCCTCAGGCAGGGGGGGCCAGGTGATAACGGGGCCAGTGCGGGGCTGAGCTTGAACCATGGCAAGGGCGTCCTGGGCGAGATACGACGGGGGGTTGGCGGGAACAGGGGGCGCTGTTTAGTATGGTAGCCCACGGCTCCGGTTGACGGCCCTAGGCCAATCCACAGATCTGTTCCAGGGTGGCCACAAAGCTGGGGTAGGACACGGCGGCGGCATCGGCCCGCTGAATCACGGTTTCGCCCTGGGTGCGGAGGGCGGCAATGGCGAGGCTCATGGCGACGCGGTGATCGCCGAAGCTTTCCACCGTGGCCCCGGTAAGGCTGCTTTGGCCGTGGATGGTCAGCCCTGCTGGGGCTTCCTCCACCTTGGCCCCGAGGGCAGTGAGTTGGCTGGCCATGGCGGCGAGGCGATCGCATTCCTTCACCCGTAGTTCGGCGGCGTCGGTGATGGTGGTAGTGCCCTCGGCAACCAGGGCGGCAATGGCCAAAATGGGGATTTCGTCGATCATGCGGGGGATTAAATCGCCGCCAAAGTGAGCGGCCTTTAGGGGGCCGTAGCGCACCCGCAGATCCGCCACGGGCTCCCCGGTCACTTCCCGGGGGTTTTCTAGGGTAATGTCGGCCTCCATGGCCTGGAGGGCGTCCAAAATTCCGGTGCGGGTGGGGTTGATGCCCACGTTTTCCACCACCAGGTCAGAACCGGGGGTAATGGCTCCGGCCACCAGCCAAAAGGCCGCTGAACTAATGTCTCCGGGCACCACAATGGTTTGGCCCGTCAAGGTGGCGGGGCCGTGGACGGTGACGCTACAGGTGTCGGGATCCACGGTGAGGTTGGCCCCAAAGGCGCGTAGCATCCGTTCGCTGTGGTCGCGGGAGAGACTGGGTTCGGTAACGGTGGTGTCGCCCTCGGTCATCAGCCCCGCCAGCAGCAGGCAGGATTTCACCTGGGCCGAGGCCACGGGGGATAGGTAATGAATCGGCTTCAGGGTCGTGCCCCGTACCGCCAGAGGAGCCTGACGATCCCCCTGACGCCCCCAAATCTGCGCCCCCATCTGCCGCAGCGGGTCAATCACCCGACCCATGGGCCGAGAGCGCAGGGATCTATCCCCCGTCACCGCAAAAAATCGATCGGGGTGGGAGGCCAACAGCCCCAGCATCAGCCGCAGGGTGGTGCCAGAATTGCCCGCATCCAGCACGTCGGCGGGTTCCTGTAAATTTCCAAGGCCCACCCCCTGCACCGTCACCCACTCGGCCTCTAAATCCGACATTTGCACCCCCATGGCCCGGAAACAGGCGGCGGTACTGCGCGGGTCTTCCCCCAGCAGCAGGCCCTGGATCCGGGTTTCCCCCTGGGCAATGGCCCCCAACATTAGCGCCCGGTGGGAAATGGACTTGTCGCCCGGAATCTGCACCCGTCCCCGCAGCGCCACCCCTGCGCCGGGAAAGGTCAGGGTCAAGGTTTGGTGGGGCGTTGGCTCAGTCAGGTGAATGCGGGCAGTCATGGCGGCAAGGGTGAATGGCAGAACTCAGGCCAAAATTAGGCCGTAGCCGATCCTACCGCTTTCTGCCTTGGGATGTTTCCCTGAATTGGGGATGCGGCCTAGGGCGATCTAGGCTGGGCCACGGATCCGGGAGCGCCCTAGGCGTAGTCGCGGCGCTCTTGCCAACGCCACCGCACCCAACCAGACGGTTTCGCGGTGCCCCAGCCGTTTAAAATGCCCCCATGCGACACCTTTACTTTCTTCTACCGGGCACCAGTAAGCGCTACGCCTGTGGCGGGCTGTTTGCCGAACTCAAAACCCTCAAACTGGCCCAAAAGCTCTGCTCTGCCGAGGTTGTCACCTATGAGCAGCGGGAGCCCGACACCCTGTTTTTGGACGACCTGCTGGAACAGGCCAACCGGGATCACCACATTTTCGTGATCAGTTGGGGGTTCCATGGGCCTAAACTGGCCCAGCGCCTGCGGGGGCAAAACCTGGTGTACCACGCCCACAGCAGCGGCTATGGCTTCTCCCTGCCGGGGGAGGTGCCGATCCTCGCCGTTAGCCGCAATTCCCTGGGCTATTGGGGCCAGCGCAGCGTCAACGCCCCCCTGTTCTACCTGCCCAACCACATTGACGAAACCTTTACCAACCGCCACCTCCCCCGCGACATCGATGTGCTGGTGCAGGTGCGCAAGTCCTCAGATTATCTGCTGAACACCCTGGTGCCCGCCCTCAAGCCCCACGCCAAGGTCGTTTGCCTAGAGGGATTTGTGGACGACCTCGGCGAACTCTTCAACCGCAGCCAGGTTTACCTCTATGATTCCGCTGAATACTGGGCGCTAAGCCGAGTGAGTGAGGGCTTTGGTCTGCCCCCCATGGAGGCAATGGCCTGCGGCTGCCAGGTGTTTTCCAGCGTCAATGGGGCCTTGGCAGACTACCTCGATCCCGGGTTTAACTGCCAGAAAATCGGCGTCTATTCCACGGCCTACGATGTCGAACGCATCCTTGCCGCCCTCACGACGGCTAGCCCCAAAATCATGACCCCGGCGGACTTAGCGCCCTACCGGGAAGCCGCCCTCCTGCCTCGTCTAGAGGTGATTTTGGCGGAACTCAACCACTTCTTCGATCACCGCGCTCAGCAGCCGGGGGACGTGCCGGGGCTCGCCCAACCTCGCCTCAGTTGGCTTTACCTCCAAAGGGTGATGACGAAACTGCGCCAAAAACTGGGGCGATAGCCCGTCCTGGGCGTTGGCGGGGGGCGATGATCGGAAGACTCCCCGTTATAGTAGTAAAGTCTTGCCCTGCCGCGATCTGGAGTGCCCGCTGTGCCCGTTGCCGTTGATACCCTGCTAACCCCAGACATTAATAAGCCTGCCCGCTACCTGGGCAACGAACTGGGGGCCGTGCATAAACCCTGGGAACAGGCGGCGGTGCGTTGGGTGCTCACCTATCCCGAAATCTATGAGGTCGGCGCGTCCAACCTAGGCCACATCATTCTCTATAGCATTCTCAATACCCAGCCCCGGCAGCTCTGCGATCGGGCCTATCTGCCCGCCACCGACCTGGCCGCCAAGCTCAAGGACTCCCAAACCCCCCTGTTTGCGGTGGAATCCCAGCGGCACCTAACGGACTTCGACATCCTGGGCTTCAGCCTCAGCTACGAACTGGGGGCCACGAACATTCTGGAAATGCTGACCCTGGCCGGAGTTCCCCTCACCTGGCAGGAGCGGGACAGCGCGGGGGCGTTCAACCCTGAGGACGGATCTTGGCCGCTGATTTTTGCCGGTGGGCAAACGGCGACCTCCAACCCGGAACCCTACGCCGATTTCTTTGATTTCGTCGCCCTGGGCGATGGGGAAGAACTGCTGCCGGAAATTGGCCTGGTGATCGAAGAGGGCAAGGCAGCGGGTCTCAGTCGAGAAGAGTTGCTGCTGGATCTGGCCCAGGTGCCCGGTGTCTACGTGCCCCGCTTTTACGATATGGCCGAGGATGGATCGGTGCATCCCAATCGGCCCGATGTGCCGAAGCGGATTCTGCGGCGGGTGGCAACGCCGATTCCCGCCTACGCCATGGGCTTGGTACCCTACGTGGAGACCGTCCACGACCGCCTCACCATCGAAATTCGTCGGGGCTGTACCCGGGGCTGTCGCTTCTGCCAGCCGGGGATGCTCACCCGGCCGGCGCGGGATGTGGAACCGGAGGCGGTGATCGACGCCATCGAAACCGGGATGCGGAAGACGGGTTACAACGAGTTTTCCCTGCTGTCTCTCAGTTGTTCCGACTACCTAGCCCTGCCTGCGGTGGGGGTGGAGGTGAAAAACCGCCTCAAGGACGAGAACATTTCCCTGTCGCTGCCCAGCCAGCGGGTGGATCGCTTTGACGAAAACATCGCCAACATCGTCGGTGGCACGCGGCTTACGGGGCTGACCTTTGCCCCCGAAGCAGGCACCCAGCGAATGCGGGACATCATTAATAAA
This sequence comes from Leptolyngbya sp., assembly GCA_035285305.1. Classification (GTDB taxonomy): domain Bacteria; phylum Cyanobacteriota; class Cyanobacteriia; order Phormidesmidales; family Phormidesmidaceae; genus Nodosilinea. The sequence goes on along the minus strand of JAYKHF010000242.1, from coordinate 57,380 downwards.
GGGCTGACCAACGAAGAACTGCTCCAGGGGGTGAAAACCGCCCACGAACAGGGCTGGGACAAGGTAAAGCTCTACTTCATGATCGGCCTGCCGGGGGAAACCGACGCCGACGTGATCGGCATTGCCGAAACCGTGCGCTGGCTGCGACAAACCTGCTACATCAAGGGCCGCAAGCCGTTGTCCTTTAATATCACCATTTCCAACTTCACCCCCAAACCCCATACCCCTTTCCAGTGGCATACGGTGTCTACCGAGGAATTTAAACGCAAGCAGGGCCTTCTGCGGGCCGAGTTCAACACCATGCGTTGGGCCAAGGTAAACTTCACCGACGTGCGCATTTCCGCCATGGAGGACTTTGTGGGCCGGGGCGACCGATCCCTCTCCGCCGTGGTGCGCCGCGCCTGGGAACTGGGGGCCGGGATGGATGCCTGGTGGGAAAGCCTCGACAACGCCTTCAACGCCTGGGCACAGGCCATCGAGGAAGCGGGCCTAACCTGGAAATATCGCCAGATTGCCCAGGGCGAATGGAACGTGATGACCACGGACGGGGACAATCCCCAAGCCAATTTAGACGCCGCCCTGCCCTGGGATCACCTGGATACGGGCATCGACAAAGCCTGGTTAAAACAGGACTTGATCCGCGCCCTAGAAGCCGCCACGGTGCCCGATTGCTCCTTCGAGGGCTGCTCCCACTGCGGGGTGTGCGGCCCAGACTTTGGCCATAACGTGGTGGTGCCGCCGCCGCCGATTCCCGCCTTTGTGGGCCACGGCAAACCGGATTCCGAGCGGGTGCAGCGGTTACGGGTGACCCTCGGCAAACTCGGCACCATGGCGCTGATTGGCCATTTGGACTTGGTGCGCCTGTTTGACCGAGCCTTGCGACGGGCCAGTTTGCCGATTTCCTTCACGGGCGGCTTCCACCCTGGGCCAAGGCTCTCCCCCGCTAATGCCTTGCCTTTGGGGGCCACCAGCAGCGGCGAAGTGGTGGACTTTGAACTAAAAGCCCCCATGGATCCAACGGAATTTCTGCAACGGTTGGCCCAGGAATTGCCGCCAGAAATTCCCTTGTACAGCGTCGAGGAAGTGCCCATCGACAGCCCTGCCGCCACGAAGCTGCTAGAACGGGCGGAATACTACCTGCACGTTGGCCTAGAAAATCCCACCCCGGCGGCACCGGCTTGGCAGGATTGGGTGAATCAGGTGATCCATCAGACCGAAATTCTCTGGGAAAAAACCACCAAATCCGGCAAAATCCAGCAGGTCAACCTCCGGGAACAACTCTACGAACTCGATTACCTTGACCCGAATACCATTGCCCCAAACGGCGCTACCGATGACGGATCCTGCGCCACGGTGTCACAATTAAAGGGGACAGAACGAAAACTGGAACCCGGTGAAGCCCTAATTCGAGTCGTGGGCAGCTGCCGCAATGATGGCAACCTCCTACGCCCCGAACAGGTCGTGGGGATGGTGGAACAGGCTGCTGGGCAACCCCTACAGCTTCGCCACAAGCATCGCTCTCACCTATACCTTGCTAATTCATAGCCCCCCGGGGGCAAGAGGCCATGATGATTTCTGTGAGTCCGGTTGGGTCATTGTCACCTTCACCATCGATGGGTCACCGGCTGGGGCGGGGGGTTCGACCTTGGCGGCGTTGGGGGCTGATCGGTGGGCTGGGCTGGGCCTTGGCCCTTGGCCTGGGGGGAACGGCTTTCGCCCGTGTCCCCTGTGAGGTCAGCCCTGAATCAGCCATGCAGGGGGCCGTTTCCCGCCTGTCACCTCGCTTGGCCCAAGACCTTTGCCAAATGGTGATGATGCCCACGGTTGCCCGATCCGAGAGCGATCGCTTTTCCCAGCAGATTCAACCCGATTCGCTGCGCACGGATACATCGGTCTCCGCTGACAGGATGACCCTACCGAGCCTTTGGTGGACCAGGGACTCGCTGCCGAACCAAGTGGGTCGCCACCGCCTCGTGGATGCCTGGTTCTCCTACAGGATTCAGGGTACCGATGTCCAGGTGGTCGATATCATGATTAACAGCCAGTTCTGGCGCGCCCTGACCCTGCACCAGCGCTATGGCATCTTGGCCCAGTTTGGCCACACCGCCCAGGAATTTGGCTATCACCTGCGCTTTGTACAAAGCAACGGTTATTCAGCCCGGATGATTGGCCTCTATGCCTGTGAAGCTAGCCCTAGCCCCCCGGCGGGATCTCCCGCTGTGCCCCCCTGTCTCATCACCGTCGATACGACCCGGATCGCCGAAATTCAGCGGGCCATGCAAACCCCAGCAACCCAAACGGCCACCGGGCCTTCCCTAGGACAGGCCGAGGCGGTGCCAACGGCTCTTTCAACCCCCCAGACCGCCCAGACCCCAGCCATGACCAACGATTTGGTATTGCCCTAAGGCCCTAGGGGTGTAAGCGCTAGGATAGGGGGGTAATCCTGGCTTCACCGCCCCACCCCCTGTGACGGATTTGCGCTCTCCCCACCCCCCGCCGCCCCTCGGCAAGGATTTACCTGATCGGCCTCGCCTGGTGCAGGTGTGTCAGCATCGCTCTTGTCTGCGTCACCAAGGGGCGGCGGTGCTGGCTGCCTTTCAGGCGCATCAGTCGCCCCAAATCTTGGTGGCGGCCAGTGGTTGTATGGGGCAATGCAGTTCCGGCCCCACGGTGCATATTCTGCCCGACGATATCTGGTACTGCCATCTTCGCCCTGGGGATGTCCCCGTGATTGTGGCCCAGCACCTAGGCCAAGGACAGCCCGTAGTCGATTACCTGCACCCCCGCTTTCACCCACCTAGGGACAGTTGATATCCCATAGCTCCAAGCGAGGGGTTAACGGACGGCTGGCCCTTTGGGAACCCTTCCAGACCGAAAGCCTACTTCGTGGTCATGATGTGGACACCGTCCCAGTCTTGGGGCGGGGGGGCTGCAAGGTACTGTTGGGCGCGGCGAATGTGAACCGCTACGGCTTTGTCGCCGGGGCGCAGGGCTTGGGCCTGGGAAAAAAGGGTGATGGCTAGGGGGAAGTCCATACTAATGTAGGCATCCCGGGCCTGGGCATAGAGGGATAGGAAGTCTTCGGTGCCCGGTTCTAGGGCCTGTTGGCGGTCGCCAATCAGTTCATAGAGCTTGACGGGCTGACGTTTGCCCTTCACGCGAATGCGATCAAGCTCCCGTACCCAAATGTGGTCTTGGCAGAGGGAATGGGTGTATTCGCTAATCACAATGTCGCAGCCATATTCCTTGGTGACGCCCTCCAGGCGGGAACTGAGGTTCACCCCGTCGCCGATGACGGTGTACTCCATTTTGCGCTGGGAACCAATATTCCCGGAGACCACCTCGCCGGAGCTAATCCCAATGCCGATGCGGATTTCGGGCTGGTGCAGTTGCCGTCGCTCGCGGTTGAACTGGATCAGACGACGACGCATATCCAGGGCGCTTTGCACCGCCGACCAGGCGTGGTTGATCAACGGCAGGGGCGCACCAAAAACGGCCATCAGCGCATCGCCAATAAACTTATCCAGGGTGCCCTCAAAATTAAATACCGCCTCCACCATGGTTTCAAAGTAGGCGTTGAGCATTTCCACCACTTTGTCGGCTTCCAGGTTTTCGGTCAGGGTCGTGTAGCCGCGAATATCAGAAAACAGAACCGTCACGTCCTTGCGTTCGCCCTTCATCAGCACATCATCCCCGAGGGCCATCACTCGCTCCGCCACCCCGGGCGTCATGTAGCGATAGAGGGTGCTCTTCATCCGCTTTTCTTGGCTAATGTCCTCCAGCACCAACAGCCCGCCTAGCACCTGACCTTCGGGGTTCGTCAGGGGGTTCACCGTCAGATTAACGCTGCGTTCTAGGGTCTTCACCTGGGCGGCGGTAAACAGGGGGGCCTTGGGATCGCCCCAGGGACGATAGTGGTTGGCCTGGTCAGGATCGGGCAAGACCAGGTGTAGGGGTCCTTCCCCCGCCTCATCATCCCCCCATTTCAGGGCCACCCGTAGGGTTTGTTCTGGGACGTAGTGTCTGGCCCCGTGGCTGAGACTGTCGCTGATGCGAAACCGCAGACTCTCCATGGGCACCACCTCCCACACCGGACGGCTAAACAGCCGTTCCTGCCACTGATCCCGTCGTTCGCGCAGGTGTTCGCCCTCGCTCGGACAGCCGAGCAATTCCAGGGCGGCATCGTTAATGGTGACAATCCGGCCCTCTAAATCCGTAGAGATGACCGCATCGGACAAGCTTTGTAGAATATCCTTTTGGTACTGTTTTTCGACTAGGACACTTTCAAAGAGTTTGGCATTTTCTAGCGCCACCCCCGCTTGAATGTTGAAGGCTCGCATAAAGGCTTCATCGGAACTATTAAATCTCCCTTGGGCCTTATTAATCAGTTGGGTGACCGCAATCAACTGCCCCGCCGTGTCAAATACGGGCATACAGAGAATGGTGCGGGTCACGTAGCCCGTCCGCTTGTCGGCTTCAGGGCTAAAGCGAGGATCTCGGTAGGCATCAGGGATATTGAGGGTTTCCCCGGTGGTGGCCACATGGCCAACAATACCGCTGGTGCTCGGAATCCGTAGCTCAATCAGAGATTTACCATCGCCGGATTTTACCTTTGACCACAGTTCGCCCTTGGCGGCATCAATCAACCACAGGGTGCTGCGGTCAGCCTGCATCAGTTGTCGAGCTTCCTCCATCACCGATTGCAGCGTTTTCTCTAAATCTAAGCTCTGTTCTAGGGAGGAAATGGCCTTGAGCAGCGCCGCAACTCCCTTTTGATTACGCGCCGCGACATAGAAGGAATTGCAGCTTTCTAGGATGATCCCTAGGGATTCGGCAAACTCCTTAAAGTGGCGTTCGTCCTCATCGTTAAAGGGGGTTTCATTGAGCTTATTTAGCAGTTGAACAACTGCCACAATGGAATCGGTTTTCGTACTTAATACGGGCAGGCACAGGATGCTGCGGGTGCGGTAGCCTGTTTTTTGATCGTAGGATCGATCAAAGCGAGGGTCGTCATAGGCGTTAGGAATATTCAGGGGGGTGACATGGGTGGCCACGTAGCCAGAAATCCCCTTGTTCATGGGTACCCGAATTTCAAGGGATCGTTCTCCATCACCCTGGGCAATTTTTGACCAGAGTTCCTGCTTTTCGTGATCCACCATAAAAATGGTGGTGCGTTCAGCCTCCAGAATTTGACCAATCTTGAGGGTAAAGGCTTCTAGAATTTGCTCTAGCATGATCTCCAACGATTCGTTGTTGATCATGTCGATGGCCCGGAGAAAATGCTCGAATTCGTCGGTAATACGGTCGAGCAGATCAATGAATTGGGGCGTGGGCAAATCGCGCACCCGGTGGGTGAGAGAACTGCTTGCATTGGCCATCGAGAGCGTGGCCAGCATACTGCGATCCGACGGAGCGATCATAGAACACCCGATTTAGCGCGACTTCAACTCTACCCCAGCCAAGGCGTTAGCGGATCAGGGCTGGGTAGCGTGGCCATCCCGTTCCAAGGTAGGCCGTCAAGCTGGCCCCCTGACCTTGGCGGCTGAATGACCTCAGCCTAATCGACATTAGAAACCCCCCATTCCCAACCCGTCAACCGTAGGGGCCAGGTTTCCGATCTAGCCGTTCCCCGGCGGTGGGCTGGCTAGGGGCCTAACGTTTGCAGCCGCTGGTTCACGGCAGTGAGGTCGAAGGTTTCGGGGTCAAAGTCATAGCCGACCTGTTGCCACAGTTGTTCGTAGTCTGGATCTTCGGGATCATTGAGGCGGTCTAGCAGGTCTTCGTAGCCCCAAACGCCCGCACAAAACTCCGGTGGACAGTGGCGTTCTCCTGCGATGCAGCGGGGCAGGAACTCCTCCTCGGGAATGGGGGCCACCGCCTCAAGGCAAACCCGATGCAGCCAGCCCAGGGCCGGGGCGTAGGTATAGCGCAGGCAGTCCCCCGGCTGTTGGAGGACTGCCGCCAGGTTGACGCCTTCGAGGTCAGAACCGTCGTTTGGCCCATGGGTCATTTTCAGGTAGGCCTCGGCGGATCCCGACCATCCCATGGCGGCGGCGAGGATTGGCGGCAACGTGGCCAGGGGGGTATCGGCCTGCACCCACAGGCTGCGCCAGATCGGCGGATCGCTATCCAGCAGGTCAATGCGAAGCTGGTAGCCCCGGCGCGGGGCAGCGTGGTCGGCGGCGGGGGTAATCACGTTAACGCTGTGCCTCCAGCACTTGAGGACTGACCAAACCCCAGTGGGGGTTGCCCTGTCCGGTCATTTGGCTGACCCAGCCCAGGCCCTCACTGGTGCCAACCCACACCTTATTCCCCACCCCCGGGGCCACCGCCAGAATTTGGCTAGAGGGCAGCAGCGGCACCTGCCCCAGCACCTCGCCACTGTCAGATTTCAGGTGAAACAGCCCTTCACTGGTGCCCACCCACACATTTTGGTTGGTGTCAAACCCGATGGCCCGAACATTTTTGCCGCGCATGGCCGTCACCGTGCGAACTAATTCTCCCCGGACTGGATCCACCACAAGCAAGCCCTCTGGAGTACCCACCCACAGGTTTCCCCTCGGCCCCAGGACGATGGCTTGCACCACCCCCCCCGGCAGATTGCTCACCCGGCCCAGGGGAAAGGCACTGGCGGTATTGATTTGAACCATACCATCCAGGGTGCCCACCCACAGGTGATGGTTGCCGTCTAGGCTGAGGGCATTGGCGCTAACGCCCTCAAGATCTTGCAGGGTCGTCATTAAAAGCCCCCGGTCAGGGCTGATCATGGCGAGGCCCCGATCCGTGCCGACCCACAAAAATCCTCGGTGGTCTACTTGCAGGGCCAAGACCCGGTTGGAGGGCAGCGTAAAGTTTTGGGCCGTGATCTCATTGGTGCGTGGATCTACCCGCACCAGCCCTAGGGCGCTGCCCACCCAAATCCGCCCCACCCGATCCATGGCCAGGGCCTCTAGGGTCTGGCCGGGAATCGCAACCCGTCGCTCAATGGCCCCTGTTTCGGGATGAATGCGAATCAGACCATTCCACGACCCCACCCACAGCCGCCCGGTAACGTCGGCCTGGAGGGCCGGTACCCGATAGGAACTGGGGGCCGTTTGGGCCAATAACTGGGGCGATTCCACCATCCCCGGCCTAACCCCAGGGGCAGAATTCTGCCGGGACAAGGTCACGGTCTCAGCCGGTGGAACCTCGCTTCCGAGGGTGGCGAGGGGCCAAGGATCCGCGCACCCCGGGCAACTCAGCCATGACGACAGCAGTAACACACTCAACATTTCCGTTTTCTCCCACGCTGGCTAAGGCTAACCTTGCGGCATCCATGGCCATCCCAACCGGATCCAAGGCGATAGATCGCGTAGCTCGGATCACCCTGACCCCAGTTTCTGATTTCACTACAGGCCCCCTGACGGTCAAAGTATACCTAGGTTTCCCTCGGAAGACGCAGGTTTCAGCCGGACTTTAACACCAAGCACCGCATTGGATTTTTGGAGGACTGGGGCTAGGGTTAAGGAGTTGTTAACGCATTCCCGTGAGTGTGAACCATGCGAGACCTCAATACCCAGGCCACCATAGAGCTTTTGAACCAAATTATGGAGTTTGAACTCGCCGGGGTGGTGCGCTATACCCATTGCTCCCTGATGGTGACGGGGCCAAATCGGATCCCCATTGTGGACTTTTTCAAGGCCCAGGCAGCGGAGTCGCTGCTCCATGCCCAGGAAGCCGGGGAAATTATCACGGGGCTGGAAGGGCATCCTAGCCAACGCATCGCCCCCATCGAAGACAACAACCGCCACGGCGTTAAGGACTTGCTCCAGGAAAGCCTCAACCATGAGCAAAAGGCCCTGGAGATGTACAAACAACTGCTGGGCGTGGTGGCCGACGCCAGCGTGTATTTAGAGGAATTTGCCCGCACCAAAATTGGTCAAGAGGAACTGCACAACCTGGAAATCAAAAAAATGCTGCGAGACTTTAGCTAGCGGTGGCCCGATCCGGTGGCCCTGGTTGGCTGACAAAACTTGCTAGCCAGATCCTCGAAAGCCCTCACCCTAGCCCTCTCCCATGGGGAGAGGGAACTGGAAAACTGGATCGGCTCCCCTCGCCCTCTGGGAGAGGGGTTGGGGGTGAGGGCCATCAACTTTTGTCAGTTAATCAGGTCAGCTAGTCAACCCCCTTAGGTATCGATTTTGACTTCGCGGTTGGCCCCATCAAGCCTATACCAACAGAAGGCCCAGCCATAGCCCAAGCCCCTGGCATTCTGGGAGACCTCCCCGCCCTTTCGGCGAATCGGGAGATGGCCCGTCGGGATGGCCCCCATCCTAGGCCCAGGAATTACCGTCGATCATCACTCCCTGGTTAAGCCCGTGTCCTACCAACTCAAACCCCTACTCGACATCATCTATCCAGAGGACGTGGCCACTCGGCTGGCGGCGGAAATCCTTGACCGGATTCAGGAGGCCCTCGGCCCCTCCGGTCAGGAAAACCTCCGCAAGTGGAACTACGACAACGTTCTGCTAATTACCTACGGCGACAGCATTTTAGACGGGGCAAGACCGCCCCTAGCGGTGCTGGCGGACTTCCTCGAAACCCACCTAGAAGGGGTTGTGACGGGGGTGCATATTCTGCCCTTCTTTCCCTATAGTTCCGATGACGGCTTTGCGGTGATGGACTATCTCCAAGTCAACCCGGAGTTGGGAGATTGGGATCAGGTCAAGCGCATTGCCCAGCATTTTAATTTGATGGTGGACTTGGTAATTAACCATGTCTCTAGTCAGCATGAATGGTTTCGACAATTTAAGGCGGGGGAACGGCCCGGGCGGGATTATTTTGTCACGGGCGACCCCAGCGAAGACCTGTCCCAGGTGGTGCGGCCTCGCAGTTCGCCCCTGCTCACCCCAGTGGAAACGGTGGATGGGGTACGCCATGTGTGGACGACCTTCAGCACCGACCAGGTGGATGTGGATTTCGCCAACCCCGATGTGCTGATGGAGTACATCGATATTATTCTGGCCTACGTGGCAGCGGGGGCGCGGTATATTCGGCTGGATGCCGTCGGTTTCCTGTGGAAAAAGCGGGGCACGAACTGTATGCACCTGCCCGAGACCCACGCGGTGGTGCGGCTGCTGCGGGAGATTTTGCAGCTCATCGATCCCGGCATTGCCCTGATCACTGAAACCAACGTGCCCAATCGGGAAAACCTCAGCTACTTCGGCAACCGCAACGAAGCCCACATGATCTACAACTTCAGCCTGCCACCGTTGCTGCTGAATGCGCTCATTCAGGGCCGTTCCGACCACCTCAAAACCTGGATGATGAGTATGCCCCCAGCCCCCATTGGCTGCGCCTACTTCAACTTCACGGCCTCCCACGATGGCATTGGCATGAGGCCCGCCGAAGGGCTGCTGAGCGAGGACGAGTATGGGCAACTGATCGACACCATGGGGAAGCATGGCGGCAAAATTAGTTGGCGTAGCCGCCCCGACGGTAGCCAGTCTCCCTACGAAATCAACATTTCCCTGTTTGATGCGCTGAAGGGAACGGTGAAGGGCGAAGACCGATGGCAAGTCGAACGGTTTATCTGTTCCCAAACCATCATGATGGCCCTAGAGGGCATTCCGGCCTTCTATATTCATAGCCTGTTGGCCACCCACAACTACACAGAAGGGGTGGAGCAAACGGGGCACAATCGTACGATTAATCGCTACAAATGGGATCTCAACACCCTAGAAGCGGCCCTGGCTGACCCCACCACGCCCCATGCCAAGGTGCTCCAAGAACTGACCCGGCTGATCCAAATTCGCCGTCAACAAACCGCCTTCCACCCCAACGCCACGCAATACACCCTGCACCCCCTCAACCCGGCCCTGTTTGCCTTTTGGCGACAGAGCCTAACCCGAGACCAAAGCATTTTCTCCGTCCATAACCTCAGTGATGAACCCCAGGAACTCCGCCTCAGCGACCTCAACCTCGTGAGCACCGACGACTGGTTTGATCTAATCAGCGGCGAGACCTTTGCCGATTTAGCCATGGTCTATGGTCTGCAACCCTATCAATCGGTGTGGATTACCAATAAGGTCAATGCGGCCCAAGACGACACGATGCCAACGATCCTGTAGGTCACGGGCTCGGCGGTCGTCCCGATCCCAGACGGTTAGCGGGTGGGCTAGGCCTAGGCTAGCCCCGTCGATGACCCGAGGGACGTAACGGGTGATGCTATCGGGGCAAGGGCCGCTACAATAAGGCATCGTCGCCAGACATTACCAGGGCACGCCATGTTTATCCTCAAGCGGCAGGATGTTGACATTAAGACCATGCAACATCCTGGCAAAGATCAGCCGATTCCGATTTTGACCTACCAAGGCCAAACCTTTCGGCTATTGAGCGTGTTCACGGCGGCCCAGGAGGAAGATGCCCGCGCCCTGTGGCGAGACTTGACCGACAACCGAGGGAAAGCCTGTGTGTTGCTCGAGGAGCCGGAGCGCTTCAGCATTTGGGGCAAAATTCGGCTGGATCAGCCCGACCTCGAAGAGAGCACCGGGGGGGGAAGTGCGGCGGCGGCCAACGTATCCCACATCAAAGCCTGTCTGCTCCTGGTGCAGGTTTTGTATATGGACGTGGAGGACTTGCTTGGCCCCAAGCAGGCGCGACAGTTTGAGTCCGAACTGAGTACGCTATTTGCCCAATGGAAGTTTCCCCAAACCGGTACCCCTCAGGCGGTGAAACAGTTGCTCACCGTCGATCCCCTAGCGATGACCTCCCTGCCCGCCTGGGCGGAACACCATTTACATCGACTGCTGGAGGCCACCCACCACATGGGAAAAAACGCCTTTGGCAATAACTCCTTTGCCCCCCGCGCCCTCGATGCCCTCGAAGACTTGCCCAAGGCAGAGCGGCAGGAGTTTCTCACCTGGCTCCGCAATTCCCCCACGGGCAAAGTCTGGCTCTAGCCGGAAGCATCCTGGGAACAGCGGGCCTAGGGAGATTCTAAAACTGGCCCATGGGGGCGATGGCCGTGGCTTAACCCGGCCTAGGATAGGGGTTCGGTATGATAGAATCCCTCAAACATTGTGGAAGGTTGTATGCGCACATGGTTCCCTCCGATGGGTAAGTCCTTGTCTCTGGCTGGTGCGGTGGCTGGCGGGGTGGCGCTGGGGCTGTTTGGTATCGCCCAGCAGGCCTTGGCCCTGACCGCCGAACAAATTGCCAGTAAGCTGACCCAAATTCCGGTCTTTATGATTTTGGATGAGCAGGGAGAGCACCTGAAAGCGGTCAGTGAATCCGACCCCACGGTGCAGGCTCCCGTGGTTTTTCTGGACGGGCCAACGGCGGCAGCGGTGCTGAGCCAGGTGGAGGCGGGGGGTCAGGATGCCCAAATCGAGATCATTGACCTAGCCAGTGTTTACCGATCCCTCGCCGACAGCAACGGCGAAGCGCCGCTCCTTTATTTCCCGATCCGAGACGAGGTGGCGGCGGCGGTGGAAATTGAGCCGCAGTTTCAGGGGGTGCCCCTGTTTGTGCCCCGTCGGGCCAACAGCAACGCCTACCTCCCCTTTGTCCAGGGAGATGAGATCTCCCTGCCGATGTTCTTTTCCCGGGAAGACCTGCAAACCTACGTCGATTGGGTGTTTGAGGATAACCCTGCCGGGGCCGAGGAAATTGAGGTGGAAGTGATGTCCTTAGAGTGGCTGCTCACCGCCATGGCGGCCAGCGAAGACACCACCGAAAATAACCAATTCAACCAGGTGCGGCTCTTCCCCTCCAGCGAAGTGTTGGATTTCATCGAGACCGTCCGCCAACAACGGCCCCAATCTCCTCAGTAGATTCCCTGGGGGGAGTGATCACCCTTGGGTCAACGCTGAACGAACCCCTAGGCCTGCGGGTCTGGGGGCTTTTTTTCGGTTCGCCACAACCTTCGCTATCCTTAGGCATAGATCTTCCCTCAAACGGCATGAGCGTATCGTCCCTCCCCGTACCAACCCGCCAAGGCCTGCGGGAACGCCTCCTCAACCTAATTAACCTGCGCCCCGACGAAGAAAGCCGCACCCTGCTGATGTTTGCTTTCTACACGGCCACCTCCATGGGCATTTTGTGGCTAGAGGTGAGTTCAGCGGAGTTATTTTTGGGGAAATATGGGGCGGCACGGCTGCCCTGGATCTATCTCTTCAGTGCCGGGGTGGGGCTGGGCATGAGCGTGGTCTATTCCTGGCTTCAGCGGGTGTTTCCCCTGCGCTGGGTGATTGTGCTGATTTCCTTGGTGATGGCCCTGCCGATTCTGATCTTTGTGTGGGGGCTCTCCATTGAGAAATTCAGTTTTCTCACGGTGTTTATTTTGCGCCTATGGATTGAGGCCATTTACAACCTGAATGATCTCAACCTGTCGGTTACGGCCAACCAAATTTTCAATATTCGTGAAATTAAACGCGCCTTTCCCATTATTAGTAGCGGCAATCTTTTGGCGGATGTGCTGAGCGGTTTCTCGGTTGCCCTTTTGTTGCGCATCCTGGGCCTCAGGAATGTGATGCTGCTGTCCTTTGGCATCATGATGGTCGGCTCTGGTTTGCTCTACTATCTGAGTGTCAACTATGCCCACGCCTTCCCCGATTCTCCCAAGCGGCAGGCCCAAGATGTGGAAAGCTATCAGTCACGGCAGCGGCTTAAGGGGGCCATGCGGCAGTATGTGATGCTGCTGTTCTCCTTTTTTGTACTGGCCCAAATGCTGCTGTTTTCCATTGAGTTTCAGTTCTTCCAACAGTTAGAACTCAATCTTGAAGGATCGACCATTGCTGCTTTTTTAGGTATTTTCAGCGGCTTTTTGGGGCTGATCGAACTGTTGACCCAGTGGTTTACCTCCAGCCGCCTCATCGAACGGGAGGGGGTATTTGCCGTGGGGCTGGTGTTGCCCTCCGTCATTGTGGTCGTGGGAATCGCGACCCTGGGGATGAGTTTCCCCATTTTTGGGGGAGCGTCGGCCCTCTTCTTTGGCCTCGTCATCCTCAAGTTTTTTGATGAGTGGCTGCGTTATACCCTGGTGGCCACCACCCGCCCCATCCTCTTCCAGCCCATTGCTGACCGGGTACGCAGTACCGTGCAGTCGTGGGTGGCGGGCATTGCCGAGCCCCTGGCCATGGGGGGCACCGGCCTGATTATTCTGGCCACCATTGCCCTCGCTGATCGCGGGGGGCTGGATGATGCCACCCTGCAATCCCAGCTTTTCCTGGCGGGCACCGTGGTTGCGGGCCTGATCTGGTTTGGCTTGATGGTGATCCTGCGCAGTCGCTACCTCAACCTGTTGGTGCAGGGGGCGGAGCGGGGGCTCACCAGTTTCTCCGATGGGGATCGGCGGGGGATGCGGAAAAACCTCATGGAGGGGCTGGAAAAAAGTAAGTCCGAAGCCGATAAGCATTCCTACATTGATGTCTTGAGTCAGATTTCGCCGAAGGAACTGGGGGAGGTGCTCACCCCCCACCTGGCCGGATTCTCCTCCAGCCTTCAGCAGCATAGCCTCCAGGCCATGCTGGAATACCCCGACCACAAGCATTACCAGGCCGTGCGCACCCTGTTGAACCAGCCCCAAACCACGCCGGAGGTGCAGGCCTTGGCCCTGCGCTACGTGTGGCTGGCCCAGGAAACCTACAATATCGATCAACTGCGCCCCTACCTCTCCCCCGATGTGGATGCGGTGGTGCGCGGCACGGCGGCGTCGTTGATGCTGCGGCGGGGCAACATCAACGACCGGGCTGAGGCCACCGCGACCCTGCGAAAAATGCTGGTCAACGAACGGGAGCGGGAGCGGGTGATGGGGTGCCAAGCCCTGGGGGAGGCCGACTACATGGAATCCCTCAGTATCTATATTGATGACCTGCTTCAGGATTCGTCCCTGCGGGTACGGCGGGCCATTTTGGAGGCCATTGCCGCCACCCAATACCGCAAATACTACCCCTCCCTGCTGAAGGCGTTGCAGTACAAATCTACCCGGGCCGCCGCCAGCGAAGCCCTCACCCGCCTAGGGGATGAGGCGCTGCCCATGCTAGAGGATCTGGCCGTGGATGAGTATCAGATGGAGTCTCTGCGGAACCAGGCTTGGCAGGTGATTGGGGCCATTGGCACCTCACGGGCCTTAGAGGCACTGATCCACAATTTGATGAGTTCCTGGGGGCCAACCCGCCGCCAAATTCTACGGATTTTGCTGAAGCTCTACCAGGAAACCGGGGTGAAGCGATCCAACTTAATCGATAATGCCCTGGATCAACTCCTCGGGCGGAGCGGCTTTGAGGATCTGCTCGATACGGAACTCGCCTTTATGGGCCAAATCTTGGCCGCCAAACTAGACTTTAGCCACGCCGCTACCGTTGAGGAACGGCTATTGCTCTCGGCCCTAGAGGGGCTAGAAAGTGACGCCATTGAGCGACTCTTTATGCTGCTGCGGTTTATCTCCCCGGCCAATGCTGTGCAGGCCGCCCAGTCCAGTATCAGTGGTTCCGTTTCCAGTTGGGCAAAGGGGCTGGAAATTCTCGATAACTGTTTAGATATCTCCAGCAAGCGCACGATTCTTATCCTGCTGGATCGCCAGCCCGATGAGGACAAACTCAAACGCCTCAGCCTGTCTACTCCGCTGATTTCCTATCGTCCTCTGTCGCCCCGCGATCGCCTGCGGCAACTGCTAGATTTGCGCAACTTCCTCTCCGACTGGGCCTTAGCCTGTTGCTTCCACCTGGCCAAGGCCCAACACTGGAATGTGACAGCAGAGCATACCCTAGCCCTGTTGCAGCACCCCACGGGCTATGTTCGAGAGGCGGTACTCGCCTATGTGACGGAGGCCTCGCCCCGGGCGCTGCGGGATATCCTACCCAGGATGCAGCAGGATCCCGATCCCTTGGTGGCTCACCAGGTAGATCACTTAATCAGCCTCTATAATTTGGGAAATTTGGAGCCCAACCCCTAGGGCTGGCTCTGGCCTTCCCCAGACCTACGGGTCTCAGCGGGGCGGGCCTGCGATCCCTTGGTCTGCCTTGCATGGTCTTTTTTGGCACGCATTTTGTTATGCAAGATACCCTACTCAACAGCCTCGATCGTCTGCTGTTTATCCGCCGAGTTCCCATTTTTGACGAACTGCGGGATGACTTTTTGATGCGGTTGGCCCCGGTGATGGATGAGGTGCACTTTGATGCGAGCTACACCATCATCACCGAGGGGCAAGAGGGACGAGCCATGTATATCATCGTGGCGGGTCAGGTGAGTGTGCACCTGAGTGGGCAGCAGGTGGCCCAGTTCCAGGCGGGGGAATGCTTTGGGGAGATGTCGGTGTTCGATGCCGAGCCCCGATCTGCCTCCGTCACCACCTTAACCCCCTGCGATTGTCTGGTGCTGACCCAGCAGCAACTCTACGACGCCATCGATGAAACCCCTGGCATTGCCGTCAACATCATTCGCCTGTTGTCCCGCCGCATCCGCGAGCTCAATCAAGATCTGAACCTGGTGAAAAACCGCCTTAAAACGGGCAAAGCTGAGCATCGCTCCCTGCCTACCCCCCTACCGGCAGCCCCCGGCACCGGGGATAGCTACTATCCTGTCCCCGCCTGGGATACTCCCGTCATTTACTAAGGGTTGATCCCTAGCGTTTGTTTGCCCCCTAGCGTTTGCTTGCCCCTATGAAAACCTTTTTTACCGAGGATGCCGACCTCAGCCAAGGGCTCAGGCAGACCCTAGATCAGATTTGGGCCGCCTATCCCACCCTCGCGCCCCACCAAATTGCCGTCACCTGGGTGGTCTACGATCCCCCCTACATCACCAACACCGGCGGAGCCCTCAGCGCCCAGGCTTTCTGGCAACATCAGCCCCGGGGGGCCAGTTATCGCGGGGTCGAGTTGATCTATCCCGCTAGCGTGGTGAAGCTGTTTTACCTGGTGGCTGCCCACGAATGGCTGGAACAGGGCATGGTGCCCCCCTCAGCGGAGCTAGATCGGGCCTTGCGCGACATGATTGTAGACTCCAGCAACGACGCGACCAGCCTGGTGATGGATGTCCTCTCAGGCACCACCAGTGGCCCAGCCTTGCCCCCCGGCCCCTTTGAAACCTGGGTCTACCAACGCAACATCGTCAATCGCTTTTTCCAGTCCTTGCAGTGGTCAGAACTCGCCAACGTCAACCTCAACCAAAAAACCTGGGGCGATGGCCCCTACGGTCGGGAGCGGGACTTTGTGGGCGATCACTACGAGAACCGCAACAAACTGACCACCAACGCCGTCGCTCGGCTGATTCACAGTATGGCGGGGGGGGTGGCGGTGTCGGCGGCGCGGTCCCAGGCCATGCTGGCCCTCATGCAGCGGGATCTAACCCAAGAACGCCCCCCCAGCCAGGACGAGGATCAGGTAACGGGGTTTATCGGATCCGGACTTCCCACCCACGCCACCCTCTACTCCAAGGCCGGATTTACCAGCCAGGTACGCCACGATAGCGCCTATGTGGAAATTCCGGGACACCATCCCTTTACCCTCGTGGTGTTTACCGAAAGCCGCGAACACAGCAAAAACCGCGAGATTATTCCCTATCTAGCCCAGCAGTTGGCTCAGCAAGCTCGCCTAGCGGAATAGCTCAGCGAGGCTCAGTAGATCACAAAGATGTCTCTTCGTATGGGCTTGGCCCTCACCCCCAGCCCCTCTCCCGGTCGGGAGAGGGGAGCTAGAAAAATGCTCAAAGTCCCTCTCCCACGTTGGGAGAGGGATTTAGGGTGAGGCCCAAATCAGGGCAATAGAGCGAATTTGTGATCTACTGAAGCTGCCACGGAAATTGATCCGCTTCATCCCGCCAGATCCCCATCACCTCCTAGCCAGCCACCTAGCCCAGTCATTCCCCGTGCCCGTTGGGTACCTAGGACGTGCTAGAATCCCCTCTGCCTAAGCGCTCTCACCCAGGTCATCCGCCCATGTCAGCCCTCCCTACGCCTACGCCCTGGATTGTTCGCGATCGCACCTTCGTCTGGGGTAGCCGAACCTACATCCTCGGCGTCCTCAATGTGACGCCGGACAGCTTTAGCGATGGGGGCCAGTTCAACACGCTGGATCAGGCGGTGGCCCAGGCGCGGCATTTGATTCATAACGGCACCGATATCCTCGACATTGGGGGCCAGTCCACCCGTCCGGGCTCCGAGGCGATTTCGCGGGAGGAGGAACTGAACCGGGTAATTCCGGTGATTGAGGCGATTCGGGCCGACAGCGACGACACCCTCCGACAGGCGGTGATTTCCGTGGACACTACCCGATCCGCCGTGGCTAGGGCCGCTGTGAAGGCCGGAGCGGATATCATCAACGACATTTCCGGCGGCACCTACGACCGGGCCATGCTCTCCGCCGTGGCCGACTTGGGCGTTCCCGTGATGCTGATGCACCTGCGCGGCACCCCCGCCACCATGCAGCAGCACACCGACTACCAAGACCTAATCGGCGACATCTACGAATTCCTCGAGCGCCGCATCGAAGACGCCATTGCCGTGGGCGTTAAACCGAGCCAAATTGCCATCGATCCGGGCCTCGGCTTTGCCAAAACCTATCCCCAAAACCTTGAAATTCTGCGCAACCTGGGCAAGTTTCGCGAACTCGACTGCCCGCTGCTGGTGGGGCCATCCCGCAAAAGCTTCATCGGCTGGATCCTCGACCAGCCCGATCCCCAAAAGCGGGCCTGGGGCACGGCAGCGGCCTGCTGTGCGGCCATTGCCGGGGGGGCGGATATGATCCGAGTCCACGATGGGGCGGAAATGTATGATGTCTGTCGGGTGGCCGATGCGGTTTGGCGAGCGGCCTAGGGGCTGCTAGGTTGGG
Source organism: Leptolyngbya sp. (assembly GCA_035285305.1). Lineage (GTDB taxonomy): Bacteria > Cyanobacteriota > Cyanobacteriia > Phormidesmidales > Phormidesmidaceae > Nodosilinea. The sequence continues at coordinate 39,573 of JAYKHF010000242.1, read as the reverse complement.
TTCACGGTTGGAGCGCTTGTTCGATGTCAACGGAACTGATGACGTGGCTGGTGGTGGTGCTGGGCATTTTGGGCTTTGGCATGGGGTCAATGCTGGTGGCCTATCGGCGTCCGTTGGGGGTCACGGCACTGTTTCCGGCCCCCATCGCCGATCTATCGCTGCCCCTGGGAGATCGGGCCAGGGCGCTGTTTCAGGCTGGAATAGACGCCTTTGAACGGGGCCGCTACGCCCAGGCCATCGGCCAGTTCAGCCAGGTGATGGAACTAGAACCCGCCTGCGCCGAAGCCCTTCACAATGGCGGTTTGGCCTACGCCAACCTGGGCAACGATAATCTGGCGGTGCAGGCCCTGCTTCAGGCCAGCGATCGCTACGATCAGCAGGGTACTAAGGCGGGGCTTGATCGAGTGAAGTATGCCCTAGAGCAGGTGGCAGCGCGGCAAACTCAGTTGCGGGCACGCAAGGCGGCATCCCCCCGTGGCTAAGCAACGGCTGGATGTGCTTTTGGTAGAGCGAGGGCTCTGTCCCTCTCGGCAGCAGGCCCAGCGCCTGATTCAGGCGGGAGAGGTGCAGGTCGATCATCGCGTGGTAGACAAACCGGGCACCCCCGTGGCCGACGATGCAGAAATCCAGGTGAAGGAAAAATCCCCCTACGTGTCGCGGGGGGGCGAAAAGTTGGCCAAGGCGCTCACGGAATTTCCCATCCCCGTAACCGGGCGGGTGGCGCTGGATGGCGGCATCTCCACCGGCGGGTTTACGGACTGCCTGTTGCAGGCGGGGGCCAGTCGGGTCTACGGCATCGACGTGGGCTATGGCCAGGTGGCCTGGGCACTACGCCAGGACGAGCGGGTGATCCTGCGGGAACGCACCAACCTACGCCACCTCCGCCCCGAAGACCTCTATGGCGACACCGATGCCCGCCCCGATTTGGGCGTGATGGATGTCTCGTTCATTTCCCTCACCAAGGTGCTACCCGCCCTTTGGGCCTTGCTGGTGCCGCCCCGGGAGGTGGTGCTGTTGGTGAAACCCCAGTTCGAGGTGGGGCGCGATCGCATTGGCAAAAAAGGCGTTGTCCGCGATCCGCAGGATCACGCGGCGGCCCTAGCCACCGTCCTAGAGGCCGCCACGGGGCTGGGCTGGGCCTATCGCGGCGTCACCTGGTCGCCCTTGGTGGGGCCAGCGGGCAATATTGAATACCTGCTGTGGTTGATCCAGCCGGATGCTGACCCTGCGGCTGCCCCGAGTTCCCTCCCCCCAGACTTTCACCAACTCGCCCTTCAAGCCCGCGCCGCCCTCTAGGTATCACCCTAACCTCAGTTGAGGGTTAGGCGTCGGGGTCTAGGCTGAGGGAGAGTTGATACAGGCGTTTCTTCGGTTGTCCGGTGGCCTGGGCCAGTTGGCGGCTGGCTTCGGCGCGGGAAAGCCCTTGGTGTAGCAGGCGATCCAGTTCGGTGCGGAGGGCCTCGTCGGACAGGGGCAGGTCGGCCTGGGGAGCGCCTTGGATCACCAGGGTAAATTCGCCCTTGGGGGCTTCGGTGCGGTAGCGATCGAGGGCTGCTGCCAGGGTGCCGCGCCAGAGTTCTTCAAAGCGCTTGGTGAGTTCTCGGCCTAGGGTAATCGAGCGATCCGCGCCCAGGCAATCCCGCAGATCCGTGAGGGTCTTGATCAGCTTATGGGGGGCTTCGTAGAGAATGACCGTGCGATCCTCCCGTTGGATGGCCCCCAGGCGGGCCGTGCGTTCCTTGCCCTTCAGCGGCAGAAATCCCTCAAACACAAACCGATCTGTGGGTTGCCCAGAGACACAGAGGGCGGTCATGGCGGCGGTGGGGCCAGGGATGGGCACCACGGGCACATGGGCGGCTAAGCAGGCCGAAACCAGCTCATAGCCCGGATCGGAAATCCCCGGCATCCCGGCATCCGACACCAGCGCCACGGAATGCTGCCGTTCTTGCAGATGGTGCAGCACTTCCCCCAGGCGGCTGTGGCGGTTGTGGTCGTGGTAGCTGATCTGCGGCGTGGTGATGTGGAAATGGTGCAGCAGTTTCCCCGTATGGCGCGTGTCCTCAGCGGCAATTAAATCCACCGTCTGAAGGATCCGAATGGCGCGGAAGGTCATGTCCTCCAGATTGCCCAGAGGGGTGCCCACAATGTAGAGATGCCCCGGCTTTGGATCCGAGGGTGCGGCATCAACCATGGGATTTATCGTCCTAGTGCGTTAATTAAAGCTCTCGACGCCCTCACCCTAAATCCCTCTCCCAACATAGGCGAGGGACTTGGAAGTGTTTCCGGCCCCCCTCTCCCATGTTGGGAGAGGGGCTGGGGGTGAGGGCTCGATCACGATAACTGAGGATCCCTAGCGTTAAGCCAGCAACCTAGGCCATCACCATGCCGCCATCCACGTTGAAGACCTGCCCGGTGATGTAGGCGGCAGCGGGGTCGGCGGCGAGGAAGCGCACCATTCCAGCGATGTCGTCGGGTTTGCCAAAGCGCCCTAGGGGAATGAACTTGAGGATGTCCTCGGTGTTGGGCAGGTCTCCGGTCATGTCGGTTTCAATGAAACCTGGGGCCACGGCATTGACGGTCACGCCCCGGCTGGCCAGTTCCTTGGCCACGGTTTTGGTGAAGCCAATCACACCCGCCTTGGCCGCGCTGTAGTTGGCCTGTCCGGGGTTACCCATCTGCCCCGCCACCGAGGCAATGTTAATAATCCGACCCGAACGCTGTTTCAGCATCCCCTTGGCCACCGCCTTCGTACAGAGGAACACCCCCGTCAGGTTGAGGTTAATCACGGCTTGCCAGTCTTCGGGCTTCATGCGCAGCAGCAGGGTGTCGCGGGTGATGCCCGCATTATTCACCAAAATGTCGATGCGGCCAAAGGCCTCCAGGGTGCGGCTAATCAGTGCATCCACCTGGTCTGCCTGGGACACATCCGCTTGTAGGGCTAGGGCTTCTCCGCCCGCAGCGGCGATGTGTGCCACGATTTCCTCGGCGGCGGTGGAGGATTGGGCATAGTTCACCACAACCTTCGCTCCCTCCGTGGCTAAGGTAAGGGCAATGGCTCGGCCAATGCCTCGCGAAGCCCCCGTTACCACGGCCACCTGGCCCTCAAGCTGTTTTGCCGACGTTGTCATGGTCAACCCTCTCCTTGTCCTCCTAGGATCTCTGTGATCCCACGCAGTACGGTCATGCCGTGGACTCACTTCGATCCGCCCAATGGTTGTACCACGAAATCGCCCCCCAGGGATGCGCCCCAGGGCGAGGATTCTGCCCTAGCCCTCCTGCGCTGCAAGCCCGCACCGCCCACGATAGCGAGGGAGGGGCTCAAGCGGCGGGGAGGGGCTAAAGAATTTGGGAGAGGAACTTCTGGGTGCGGTCTTCGCGGGGGTTGCTGAAGAATTCCTGGGGGGTGTTTTCTTCCACGAGGTAGCCGCCATCCATCAACACCACCCGGTCGGCCACCTCACGGGCAAAGCCGACTTCGTGGGTGACACACACCATGGTCATGCCCGAATCCGCCAGGGTACGCATCACGTCCAACACCTCCCGCACCATTTCAGGGTCGAGGGCGGAGGTGGGTTCATCAAACAGCATTACCTTAGGCTGCATGGCGAGGGAACGGGCGATGGCCACCCGCTGCTGCTGCCCGCCGGAAAGTTGTCCCGGAAACTTGTGGGCCTGTTCCAAAATACCCACCCGTTCTAAAAGCTGCATGGCGACTTCTTGGGCTTTGGCTTTAGGCCAGCGGCGCACCCAAATGGGCGCAAGGGTGACATTTTGCAGCACCGTGAGGTGGGGAAACAGGTTGAACTGCTGAAACACCATACCCACTTCTCGCCGGATGGCTTCGATGTCTTTCAAGTCATGGGAGATGGTGGTGCCATCGACTTCAATGCTGCCCTTTTGGTAGGGTTCCAGGGCGTTGAAGGTGCGAATGAAGGTGGATTTGCCCGACCCAGACGGCCCCATCACCACCAGCACTTCCCCCTTGTAGACCGTCATGCTGACGCCCTTGAGCACGTGGAAGCCGTTGTCGTACCACTTTTCCACGTCGCGGGCCACAATCACGGGCTCGTTAGTGAGATGGTGAGCAGAGGGTTGCTCCGTTTGAAACTGTGTCATGGGCTTTTCCTTAATCGATATCGTTCGGTGGTTTCGGTATCTGTAATGCCGAGGCTGAGTTGAGATGGGCTTAACCCGTTGGCCCCGCCGATGTCGTTAATTGTCCTAGGAGCAACCCCAGGTACTGCTATTTTGCCTTAACCCTAAAAGGTTTCGGGACGCCAAACTGTTAACTGTTACACGGTGGGGATCGGTGAAGGGTAGGCGGGTGGATGGGTTTTGGGATGGGCGGGCGGATGGGTTTTGGGATGGGCGGGTGGAGGGGTTTTGGGATGGGCGGGGAGACCCCGCCCCTACGGCTCTTTCTGACTCCCGATTTCCGATTTCCCCAGTTACCGCTCGGTGTTGAGTTTTTCCTCAATCTTGCGACTGCCGAGGGACATGGCGTAGCAGAAGAACCAGTAGATCACCGCGAGGAAGAGGTAGACTTCGGCGTAGCGACCGAGGTAGCTGGGGTTGGCCAGGATGGATCGGCCAATGCCTAGGAGTTCGGCCAAGCCGACGACGGCTAGGAGGGTCGTGTCTTGGAAGAGGCTGATGAACTGTCCCACGATGGCGGGAATGGCGATTTTGAGGGCCTGGGGCAGGATGATCAGTCCTAGGGTCATCGGTGTGTTGAGGCCGAGGGACATGGCGGCTTCTCGCTGGCCACGGGGAACGGCTTGCAGACCGGCGCGGACGTTTTCGGCGAGGTAGGCGGCGCTAAACAGGGCTAGGGCGATGATGGCCCGCAAAACTCGGTCGGGCCGCGACCCCACAGGTAAGAATAGGGGGATCATTACCTGGCCCATAAACAGCAGGGCCACTAGGGGCACCCCCCGCACCAGTTCGATGTAGGCCGTGGAGAGCCAGCGCACCACGGGCAGGGTGCTACGTCGGCCCAGGGCGAGAATGAGGCCGAGGGGAAAACAGAGGGCAATGCCGCTCACCGCCGTGAAGAGGGTGAGCACCAGGCCACCCCAGTCGTTGGTGGAAACTCCGGGGAGGCCCAATCCGCCGCCAATCAGCCAAATCGCCACAAAGTAGGACAAAAACCAGGCCAGGGAAACCCATTTGCCCACCCCCGGAAATTTTCGCCCCACCCAGCGACCCGCCGCCGCCGTACCGGCCACGATGGCCACCGCAGGCAGGAGCTTGAGGGTGTGGGGCCGAGTGGGGGGAAACAGCACGATGAAAGCGCAGACCACGCCCAGGCCAATCAGCACATTACGGCTAAACAGGGTGGAGAGGTTGCGGCCCAGCACGCCCCAGGACAGTCCTGAGAGGGCACAAATCACCCCCAGCAAAATCCAAATTCGAGGGTAAAGGGCGGAGGGGAACGTCCCCGTCATGAACAACCCGAAGTTGTTGGGGATCACCTGCCACTGGGCGGTGGTGAAGGCCCAATGCAGCAGGCGAAACAGCCCTAGGCCAAAGATGGTGACGATCACCACGGTCAGTAGGCTGTTGAACCAGTCACTAAACAGGTTTTTCTTAGCCCAGGCTATGGGGCCAAGGGCCACCACATCGGGCGGGGCCGAGGAGAGGGAGTTGGGAGTAACGGTGGTCATGCCTTAGCGTTCCTTGAATTGCACGGCGCGGTTGAGCTGGTTCATGGCCAGGGTAATCAGCAAACAGAGAATTAAATAGGTGGCCATCAGCACTAGAAACACCTCCACCGGGCGTCCGGTTTGGTTGTAGGTGGTGTTGGCCACGGAATACATCTCGGGGAAGGCGATGGCGAAGGCCAAGCTGGTGTTTTTGGTCAGGTTCATGAATTCACTGTTCATGGGCGGAATAATCACCCGGAGGGCCTGGGGAAACACCACCAGCCGCATCACTAAACCGGGCTGGAACCCTAGGGAACGGGCCGCTTCCCACTGTCCCTTCGAGACCGACTGAATGCCCGCCCGCACAATTTCCGCCACAAAGGCCGCTGTGTAAAACACCAGGGCCGACAGGGACGCCACATACTCCCGCGAAAGCCGCAGCCCGCCGGTGACACCGCCGCCCTCAACCCCTTCGGGGAAGGTCCAGTTCAGGCCAAAAATCATAAAGGCCAGCCACAACACCCCCAAACCGGCCATGGCCATGAGTTGGGTTTGGCCCCCGCTGCCCGTTTCAATGCGAAGCTTGGTGCGCCACTGCCACAGGAACATGGCCCCAATCGCTGCCGCAATGGTCAGCCCAATCCCCACCAAGGCCAGCACCGCACTTCCGGCCCAAGGGATGTACACCCCCCGGTTGTTCAGGTAGGCCAGCCCCACCACGCTAATTTGCGCTTCGGGCTGGGGCAGGGTGCCATAGATGGCGAAATACCAGAAAAACAACTGCAACAGCAGGGGCACATTGCGCACCAGCCCCACATACAAACGGCTGAGTTTGTGAACCAGCCAGTTCTTAGAAAAACTCGCTACCCCGGCTGCTGTACCGAGCACCGTGGTGAGGACAATCCCCGCCGCCACGAGGGTTAGGGTGTTGCCCAGACCCACCATCAGCGCCCGCCAGTAGGGATCGTTGGGGCGATATTTAATCAAGCTCTCGCCAATGCTAAACCCGGCGGGGTTCACCAAAAAACCAAAGCCAAAGGCTCGGCCTTGCTGGGCTAAGTTGCGGTTGAGGTTGCCCAGGAAAAAAGCCGCCAAAATGGCCACCACCACCAGGGTAATCACCTGAAAAGCGATTTGCCAAAACCGTTCATCTCGCAGCAAAGTCTTCAACTTTTGAGGGAAAGACTCGCTGCTACTATTACTATTCATCTATGCCACCTATAGAGCATTACTCCGCATCAACGGGAGTGGCTAAGCTGTATGCAAAATAATCTAAGGTGGATGTCACGAAAAGTTCAATTTGTTACAAGGATTTATAAAAAAGGCCGGAATCTTCAATAGATTCCGGCCTCAAAAGTGCCTCAAGGGATGGAAAAACCAGGACGGCTAGGAAACCAATTCCCGGCGATACCCCTTAGCGGAACGGGGGCGCATACATGAGACCACCTTCCGTCCACAGGGCGTTTTGGCCGCGCTCCAGTTCAAACTGAGAATCGGCCCCTAGGTTACGATCAAAGACCTCGCCGTAGTTGCCAACCTGGGTAATCACCTGCACCATGAAGTCGTTGGGCAGACCCATGTCGGTGCCCAGGGTGCCTTCTTGGCCGAGGAAACGGGCGATGTCAGGGTTATCAGAGGCTTCAAAGTCACTGATGTTCTCAGAGGTGATGCCAAATTCCTCGGCTTGGATCAGGCCGTAGGTGACCCACTTCACCACGTCGTACCAGGCGGAGTCGTTGTTCACCGTCACGGGGCCTAGGGGCTCCTTAGACATGGTGACCTCCAGCAGGGTGTGATCCTCGGGGGTGGGCAGGGTGCTGCGGCGGGCAATCAACTGAGACTTGTCGGAGGTCATGCCTTCGCAGCGGTTTTCGTCGTAGGCGGCGTAGGCGGCGTCGGCATCTTGGAACACCACGGGTTCAAAGTCTACGCCGAGCTGGCGCATTTGGTCGGTGAGGTTAAGCTCGGTGGTGGTGCCCGTTTCCACGCAAATAGCCTTGCCAGCGAAGTCTTCCAGGCTTTCGATTCCGCTGTCGGTGCGCACCATCATGCCCTGACCATCAAAGAAGGTGGTGGGGGCAAACTCTAGACCCACGCTGGTGTCGCGGCTGATGGTCCAGGTCGTGTTGCGAGACAGCATATCCACCTCACCCCCGGCTAGGGCCGTGAAACGCTCGGTGGAATCTAGGCGGCGATATTCTACTTTTTCAGCATCGCCCAGCACGGCAGCGGCCACGGCCTTACACACATCCACGTCTAGACCAGAGTAGGCCCCGCTTTCATCCACAAAGCTGAAGCCCGGGATACCGCCATCGACGCCGCAGATCAACTGTCCCCGCTCTTTAACCACGTCCAGACGGCTACCACTGGCGGCGGTTCCCGATCCGGTGTAGCCACTGGTGGTCGTTTCACCACCGCAGGCCGCTAGGGTTAACCCCAGAGTGGCCGCGAGAATACCCCATTTGCGCATAAATCACTACCTCACTCACAAAAAAACGAACTGTTACAGAATCTAACTCAAATGACGGAGATGAGAACTCTGCTTAACATTCCACTGGTTTAGGTTTTGATTTTGTATCGCAGGACACCATTTAGGACTCCTCTGGTGCCCAAAGGTCGAGGGGGTTGACTGGCGAAACTGGCCAGACCCAGATTTGTCAAAGGGTTAGGTCTCCTAAACCCTCCATGCCCGAATGCCGTAGGGGCGCGGTGGCAGCGAGTTCAGCAGAACATGAAGGGGGGATGAATTTAACGGGGGAATTCAGGGATGGCGCAGGGGCTAGTGTTCTTGGGCGAGATCGCGAATGAGGGGGATTTTGGCTCGGATGTAGTGGTCGAGCTGCACGGTTTCGGCTGGGTTAATGGGCTGCTGCACGGTGAACTCGTCCATGAGCCAACGCACAAGGCCGTTATCGTCCAGGTCGAGGAGAAGGCTGCTCTGGGAGCGATCTACCAGAGACCACAAGTGGCGCAGAAGATAGGGGTTCATGGCAACACTTAAGCATTTCTTTAGATTTATCCTACGCGACCTCCCTAGCCTTGGCCAGAAAATGATGCGATTGTTCATGATTCAGCCCTGCCTCAACCCGAAACGTTACATTCTAGGGGTTATGGCCCTGGGGCAATGTCTTGGCCCGACCCCGTTTTTGTTGCTCCTGTTCCATGGCCTCAAACAGCGCCTGAAAGTTGCGCTCACCAAAGCCTTGGGCCATGATGGGGCGCTGGTTGGCCCAGCTTTTCTGGCGCTGGATAATCTCAAAAAATAGCGTAGGCATGGGGAAGATCGGTTCGGTAAAGGTTTGCAGGAGTTTGGCCTGGGGGGTGCCATCATCCCAATCGGCCAAAATTTGGAGGTGCTGCCAATCCTCCACCATCTCGCCGGGGTGAGGGCGCTGATCTAGGGCGCGGTAGTAACCCGGGGGCACCTCCAAAAACCGCACCCCCAGCGTCTTTAGCCGCCGCACCGTGTGGATGATATCTCCCGTGTGGAGGGCAATGTGCTGCACCCCCGCGCCCCGGTTCCAGTCTAAAAACTCCTGAATTTGGGAGTTGGGGGTGGTGGGTTCATTGATGGGCAACAGGGCTCCACCCTGGGGATGGGCCAAGACCTGGCTCCGCAACCCCGACCAAGGGGTATCAATGGTGAACTGTTGCTGAGGTTGAAAGCCCAGCCGCTGGCAATACCAGTCCACGGCGGCGGCCATTTCTCCGGCGGCAACGTTAATCACCCCATGATCGATGTGGCTGATTAAGGGGTTGTCCTGGGAGGATGGGCCTGGGGGAATGGCCCCCACCTCTGGGACCCAGGCCATGGGCCGATCGGACTGCACCAGGGTATGGCGGAGGGATCCCCAGCCCTGTACCTGACACCAGCGTCCCCCTGGGGCCTCGGTGATGGGCGTTAGGAGATCGCCACCCTGGGCGATCAGGGGTTGGATCGCCTGATCTAGATCGGAGACCCAAAAGGCCACGTCGGCCACCCCTGGGGGATGGTGACGCAGGTAGCCATCGACCTCAGGGCGGCTAGGGGCGCTCAGCCGCAAGGGCACTTGTCCCAGGCAGAGGAGAGCGGTGGTCGGTGGGCTCTGGGTTGACGGGGCAACGGACGCGACCCACCGTGCCCCCCATTGCCGCACGAGGTGATCGCGCCAGTGGGCGACATTGTCAACATAGAGATGCAGGTGATTGAAATCCATGGCGTCAGGAACGGGGCAACCAACACCAGCCTAGTACGTCTTGCCGCCTAGCCCCTAGGCGGCTCAACCAGGCGTTGGATCAGGGTGAAGCTGATTTCGGTGCCTAGGGCCAGGAGGGCAACGGGAATCGCCCCAACCAGGAGAATGGCGGGGTCGTAGGCAGCGAAGCCAAGGACGATGAATCGGCCCAACCCCCCAGCCCCCACAAAGGCCGCTAGGGTGGCGCTAGCAATCACCTCCACCGTGGCGGTTTTCACCCCTGCCAGCACCACGGGCAGCGCCAGGGGAATTTCGATCCGGCGAAGCCTGTCCTGGGCGGTCATGCCGAGCCCCGTGGCTGCTTCTAAAACGGCGGGGCTAATGGTACGGAAGGCCACATCGGTGCTGATCAAAATCGGCGGCATCACCAGGAGGGTGAGGGCGAGCACCGCTGACCACAGCGTTAACCCCAGCACCGGAATCGCCAAGAACAGTACCGCCAAACTGGGAATCACCCGTAGGGCATTAAACCCGTTCAGCACCACCACCGAAACCCACCGAGATCGGGCACTCCACAGCCCTAGGGGCACTCCCAATCCCACCCCCAAGGCCAGGGGCAGCGCCACCAGCAGGAGGTGCTGTTGCAACGCGTTCAGCAGGGCATCGCCGTGGGCGAGGGCGTAGTCATAGGTGGTGGTCAATAAATCCATATCTTGACAGACCACTAGGAGGCCAGGTGAAAGGCGGTTTTATCGGTTTCCCACAGGCGAAAGCCCCCCAGGAAAGCGTTGCTATTGTGGCCCGCCCGACAGCCCGGGGGCAAGGCTTTGAGTTCCTTGACCTGGCCACCGCCGAGCACCACATCATCCAATTGCAGGGCGGCGATGAACGATCCCACGCAGAGGTCTACCTGGTTGCGCCATTTCTTTTTGCCCAAACGGGCCAGCCCTCGCTTGCCCAAATAGTCCTCGTAGGTTCCTTTTTTGTAGGGCAGGTGGGCCAGTTCCAGCGGCAGCACCACCGATTCCACCACGAGGGCCGATCCGAGTCCTGTTCCCAGCCCCAGAAATAGCATGGTGCCCCCCTCGTAGCTGCCGAGGGCCTGCATGGCGGCATCGTTCAGCAGTCGTACTGGTTTGCTAAAGGCGGCCTCGAAGTCAAACCCCACCCATCCCGGTGCCAGGTTGCGGGGATCTTGGATAATTTGCCCGTGGCGCACCACACCGGGATAGCCGATGGTGATCACGTCGTAGGCCCAGTCTGCTGCCAGTTCCTTCACCCCTGCCACCATTACCTGGGGCGTGAGGCTTGGGCCTGAGGGAAATTTTCGGGCCGCCGCTTGTCCCGTGGCCAAAATTTTGACGTTGCTGCCCCCGACATCAATCACCAGTATGTTCATCGCTGCCTGCCTTTATGCTTGGTCTATCCTAGCGGGCTGAGAAACCTTGCTAGCCCCCAGGGCTAGGGAACCCTGTCCCCGCCATTATCCCAGGGCCATCGGGGCGCGGTGACGATACCCAGGCCCAGGTTCGGGATCAAACGTTGGGGATCAAAAGCCCAAGGCTACGGGGGACATCGCCGCTAAGGTTGCGTAAAGCTGCTCTAGGGCAGAAATATTGGCGCTGAGGGTATAGCGAGACAGCACCCGCTCGCGGGCCTTACGCCCGAGGAGTTGGGCCATTTCGGGATGATCGCGCAGCAGGGGCAGAATGGTCTGTAGCTGCACCGCTACCCGCTGGGGATCGAGGACGATGCCCGCCCCATTCGCCAGGACTTCCCCATCGGCCCCGGCATCGGTGGCCACGCAGGCGGTACCGCAGGCCATGGCCTCCAGCAGCGACAGGGACAGCCCCTCCACGAAGGAGGGGAGGATAAAGCCATCGGCCCCGCGCAGGAGGTCGATGCGCCGCTGCACGTCGGAGACATAGCCTAACCAAAGGATATTCTCGTCGTCATAGAACAGCTTGAGGGAGCTTTCCAGCGGCCCACTGCCCATGATCGCCAGCTTGCAGGTTGGCCCCATTTCCGCCTGCCGCCACCCCTTGAGCAGGGATTCCACATTTTTCTCGGGGGAAAGCCGTCCCTGGTAGACAAACAGCCGGTCGGCCCCCAGATCCACCTTCGCCGCCGAGGGGCCGGGGGCATAGCGCTGGGTATCCACGCCGTTGGGGATGACCACCAGGCGATCATTGGGCACGCCCAGCTTGTTCAGCAGGTCGCGCTGGAGGTCGGAGAACACGATCACCCGGTCGTAGTTGGCGAGGCAGGGGGCATAGAGTTGGTAGGTGAGGTGCTGGGTGCCGGAGGTGATGCTACGCACTTTGCGGTCAAAGGCGGGGTGGAAGGTGGCCACCAGGGGCAAACCCAGCTCGGCGCAAATTTCCGGCAGGCGAAAATCTAGGGGCGAGAGGGTCAGCGAAGCATGGACAATGTCGGGCTGGAGCCGTCGCAGGGCGTTGGTCAACAGCTTGCGCGATTTGAGGGAGGGGATGGTGAGAATCTGCGACTTAAACAGAAAAGGTAGGGGCACTTCCGCCGATTCGGGATGGGCCTCTTCCTCGGCCTCCTGGGATTGGGCAAAGTGCAAAAACGTGACCCGATAGCCCCGATCTAGCAGGGCGTTGGTGATTTCTCGACTGTAGGTGACATTGCCGCAGAAGGGGGATTTCTTGCCAAGCCACGCGATATGCATGCACAGTTCGGGGGATAAAGTGACGGAAAGTAGCCCGGAATGAATAGGATCTAAACCTGATCCCAACCACAGCAACTTATCTTAAGGCTGTATCGGCAATATACCAGGTTGCCACGCCGCCGATCCCAACCAGCACCCCTAGCACCCCAAACACCGTCGGCAAACCCAGGGCCGTTTCCACCAGGCTAGCCAGGGCTAGGGGCAGCGTCAGGGCAATGTTTACCAGGTTATTTTGCAGGCCGAACACCTTGCCCCGCATGTCTTCGGGGGTGGTTTCTTGAATCAGGGTTTGCATGGGAATGGCCACCAGGGACCCTGAAAACCCCAGCCCCACCAAGAGAACCAGGGACAACCAGAGTTGTTGCGTTGTTCCGGCCAGGGCCACCAGGCTGAGGGCCATCCCCAGGGTGCCCCACAGACTGAGGTAGCGCCTAGGAAACCGATGGCCATAGTGCCCCACGGCGAGGGCTCCCAGGCCCAGCCCCACCCCACCTGCGGCCAGCAAAAAGCCAAACTGGGACGCTTTCAGCGTGGGTAGCAGTTCCGCCAGCCGCACCCCCAGCACCGCCAGGGCCGCAAACACACAGGACAGCAGCACCAACTGCAAAATCGCCACCCGCACCTGGGTGTGGTGTTTGAGATAGATCAGGCCGTCGCGAATATCCCGCCAGAACTGCGACCAGTCTTGCCCTGGGGAGAGGGTTTCCGCACCGGGGCGCAGGGTGGCCAAACACAGCCCCGCCAGGAGGTAGCTGGCTCCCACCAGCACCGCTGGGCCGTTGTCGGTCATGCCGAGTCTCACCATCAGCCGATCCGCCAGGGCCAAGAGGGGCTCACCCACCGCAAAGCCCACAATCACCGAGGCGGTCATGGTGGTGGTGTAGAGGGAGTTGGCGGGCAGCAGGTCGCCCTCTTTGACCAACACCGGAATCATGGCCTGCTCTGCCGGGGCAAAAAACTGCGTGAGGGTGGAAATGGCAAAGGTGACCGCCAACAGCAGCCAAAAGGCCCAAGGCCATCCGGCCCAGGTGCCCCAATCGGCGGCGACCCACAGGCAGATCGGCAACAGCAGCACCAGCCCCCCCCGCAGCAGGTTAGACAGCACCAGGACCGACTGCTTGCGCCAGCGATCCACAAAGACCCCCGCCGCTGCCCCAAACAGCACCGCCGGGATGGTAAAGGCAATCATCACCGCCGACACCCAGCCACTAATGCTCTGGCCGGGGGTGTCAAACCGGGCGGAGATGATGGCAATCATCAGCACCAGGTAGACCTTGTCCGCCAGTTGGGAAAACACCTGCCCCAGCCACAGGGTCAGGAAATTTCGGTTTTGCAGCACCCGCCCAAAGCCCGGGCCATCCGCTAGGGTGGTTTCGGCAGCTTCGCCCTGGCCAGGGCGATCATTCACCTCCCCAGGGGAGGGATCCGAGAGATCACGATCAAACTCACGCAGCATGGAAAGCCCAACACAGCAATGGCATCACCCAGGGAAAACGACCCGACCAAGGCCCGTCCTCTCTTTATTAAACCGTAATTAAACCGTAGCAAAGCAAGCCTCAATCAGTGCCGCCGAACGGATGGGGCGCTCGAAGTAGTCCTGGGCGTAGTTCCGCAGTAGCCGTTCCAGCCTCGCCCAAACGAGGGGCTGAGCGGTCGTGGCTACGGCTAGAACCTCGGGCAAGACGGGCAGGGTCGTGATAATTTCCGGCTTACTCAACTGCTGAAGCAGCACCACTTCCATGGCGTTGAGGGACTGGGGTGCATGGGGTGCAGCGGTGTGGGCGCGGTAGGGTTCACGGGACTCCCGCAGGGGCTGGGCGGCCTGAGGGTCGGGATCATTTGCGGTGAGGGGGGCGGAGAGGGTGGATGCGGGCGGGGGGGATGCGGGTGTCCAGGACTCCGAATCCTGCGAGGCGGCGGGGCGTTTTTTCGGTCGAGGGCGCTGGGGCGCTTGCCCTTGGTTAAAGGCCGACCACTGCACCAAGCCTCCCGCTTCGGGGCTAAACCCCACCGTCCAGGCCGAATCCAGTAAATTCGGCACAATTTCCTCCCGGCTGAGGCAACAGCGATGCACCTCGGGGGCCACCCCCGCCAGGGCCAGCAGGTGATACAAGCCGTGGGTTAGGGCCGCGAGCAACGCGCTGGGGGGGCTGGTTTCGATGCGTTCCAGGTGCTCCACAAACAAGTGGTATAGATCCGCCTGGGATCCATCGTTCAGGGCCATGAACATCACGACTTCCGCGAGGTACTGGCTCGCCGTCAGCCGTCCCAAATCCTGACTGAGCTTGGGAAAGGTACGGGCCGTTTCCGCCTGTACCACCTTATCCAGCCGCTTGCCCTTGGCCACCAGCCAGTCGTTAATCACAAACAAATCGCTGCGCCCCCCCAGCCGCGACTGATGCTTGCGCGATCCCGGTGCCACTGCCCGAATCAGGCCCAAGTCGGGGGTCAAAATGGTCAAAATCCGATCCGCCTCCCCCAGGGGCATGGCCTTGAGGTTGATTCCGGTGGCTTTAAAGGTGCGGCTCATGGCAGGGGGAAAGGCAGAGAATAACGCAAAACAGCGGGACTTCGAGAACTCGGATCCCTCACCCCCCAGCCCCCTCTCCCCGTGGGAGAGGGGGATCTAGAGCGTCAAAGTCCCTCTCCCTCGGGGAGAGGGATTTAGGGTGGGGGCCAGCGCCGGATTGGGCAGTGGGTTGCTAACGATGGCAGCCCTAGGCCTATCCCGAACTTCGGTTGGTCAAGAACGGATATCTACGGCGGAGAGCGGTTGACTGGCGATATCGGGAAGACCAATTTGCTTTACCTGGGGCTGATGGCCCAGCCATTGCACGGCCAAGCGCCGAAAGTCCTTGGCGGAACCGCTGACATAGAAATCTGTGGCCCAGGCGGTGGTGTTACTACGAATCCCTAGGGCATCGAGTTCTTTGGCCGCAGCGGCCACCATGGAAATGGCCGGGTCAACGTAGTGGGTGGTGGCGGGCAGAATGGTTTTTAGCAGGGGGGCTAGGTGGGGGTAGTGGGTACAGCCGTAGATCAGGGTATCAATCTGGGCCTCCATGAGGGGACGGAGATAAGCTTCGGCGGTTTCGCGAGCCTGGGGCTGATGAATTTGGTTGCCCTCTACAATGGGCACAAACTTTGGGCAACCCACCTGCCACACGGGAAGGTTGGGCGCAAGTTCTTGAATGGCGCTGGGGTAGGCTTGGCTGTTGACGGTGGCCTGGGTAGCAATGATGCCGATGCGCTGGCCCACCCGAGCCGCCGCCTGGGCACCGGGGCGAATCAGTCCTAGGATAGGAAAGTTAAACTCGGCCTGCACCGCATCTAGGGCCAGGGCAGAACTGGTATTGCAGGCCATCATCACCATCTTGACGTTCTGGCTGGCCATCCAGGTGAGGATTTGGCGCACAAAGTAGAGAATTTCTTCCGGGGAACGGGAACCGTAGGGCAGACGAGCCGTGTCGCCAAAGTACAGAACCGATTCCTGGGGCAACTGGCGATAGATCTCGCGGAGCACCGTCAAGCCACCCACGCCACTATCAAAAATGCCGATCCGCGCTGGGCCAGAGGAATCGAGGTAACGGCGGTGGAACCCGTTGTTCATAAGTATTTGTGCCTAGTTAGACGCCAAGGGATTCCATAGAGTGTAGCGGGTCTGACCCGACTAATCAAACGGCGAGGAAAAGTCTATGGGCGGTGGGGTCTAGTCCTGGCTGGTGGCGATTGCGGTCAGGGACTCCTCGTCCTGAAGGGGAGGATCGTCGGAGTCTTTATCTTCAAACACTAGGCGCAGCAGCGGTGGGGCCAGGAAGGTGGTCAAAATCACCATCACAATGATGGCCGCATCTAGGGATTCGGAGAGCACCCCACTGGCGGCCCCTACCCCCGCAAAGACGAGGCCCACCTCTCCCCGGGGCACCATGCCAATGCCCACGGCAAGGCGGTTGATGCCCGGTTGGCCAAAGACGAAAAAGCCCGTGACCACCTTGCCCACGAAGGCGACCACCACGAGGAAGGACGCAATGATCAGCCCCGGTCGGTTGTTGGGGTCGAGGGGGTTGAGGACGCTGATGTCTGTTCTGGCCCCCACGGTGATGAAGAAAACGGGAACCAGCATATCGGCGATGGGGTTGATTTGCGCCTCTAACTCCTTGTGCTTGCTCGTTTCAGCCAAAATTAGCCCAGCGGCAAAGGCCCCCAAAATGGCCTCTAGGTGGATGGCGGCGGCGATGTAAGCCAGCACAAAGGCAAAAATCAAGGAGCTAATGAGTACCTGACCACGGGTACGCAGCTTGTCTATCAGGGCAACGAAGTAGGGGCTGAACAGTCGCCCGAGGAAGATGGAACCCACCAGAAACGCCGCCGCCCCAATCACCAGATAGACCACGTTGAGGATCTCGATTTCTCCGGTTTTGGCGAGACTGGCCACCACCGCCAGCACGATGATGCCCAACACGTCATCTAGAACGGCGGCTCCAATAATAATTTGGCCCTCTCTGGAACTCAGCTTTTGCAGTTCGGCCAGAACCTTCGCCGTAATGCCGATGCTGGTGGCGGTTAACGCGGCTCCGGCAAAGATCGCCGGGATAGTCTCTACCCCAAACAGGCCAATCAATCCCGCTGTCCCTGCGGCAAAGGGCACCGTGACACCAATCACCGCCACCACCGCCGCCTGGGGGCCAACCCGCAGCAGTTCCTTCAGGTCAGACTCGAGGCCGATTTCAAAGAGGAGAATAATCACCCCCAGTTCTGCCAGCACCGAGAGGGCTTCGCTTTCGCTGGTAAATACCCGCGTCAGCCCCTCTTCGGAGGCCAGCCCCGCCACCCTACTCACCAGATTCATGAGCATGGAGTCGGGGTTTGCCCCCGCTTCGGGAAAAACAATCAGGTGCAGGGCCGAGACCCCCACGACCACACCGCCGATCAGTTCCCCGAGCACGGGGGGTAGATTGACGCGGGCGCATAGTTCGCCGCCAATTTTGGCCGCCAAATACACCACAATCAGGCTCAGCAAGACACTGGCCAACACCAGGGGCTCAAGGTCGGCTTCGGCCATTTCCGCCAACCAGGGTGCTGAGGGGTTGGGGATGACACCGGAGGCAACGAACCCAGGGGAAACCCAAGCCGGGACGGTGCCGATTAGGTCGCTGATCCAATCCACCATTCAGGCCGCCAAAACTCAACCTATCCAATGTACATGAGTTGCCTGGGTGCAAAGAGTTCGCTACAAGCGACAAAGGGGCCAAGACCCGCCGCAAGCGGTGGTCTGAACATCCAGCCCCACACCGGCCCGGGGATCCATCGACCCGGGGCGACGGGCTAGACAAACATGCGGTGGGAGAGGGACGGCATTTGGCGGCGCACCTGGGCAATACGGTTGGGGTTGATTTCGGCAATGGCGACCCCCGTCGAGGTGCCCGCATCCGCCAGCACCATGCCCCAGGGATCGATGATCATGGCATGGCCGTGGGACTGACGGCGGCTGTTATGAAACCCGGTTTGGGCGGGAGCGATGACATAACAGGTATTCTCGATGGCACGGGCTTGCAGCAGCACCTGCCAGTGATCTTTGCCGGTGAATTCGGTGAAGGCGGCGGGCACCACCAAAATCTCTGCCCCTTGCTGAGAGAGGTGACGGTAGAGTTCGGGGAAGCGCACGTCGTAGCAGACCGAAAGGCCAATAATGCCGAAATCCTTAGAGGGGAAGACATCGGGCAGCAGATGGCCAGAAATGACAATGTTGGATTCGCGGTAGGTATTGCCGTCGGGCAGGTTCACGTCAAAGAGATGAACTTTCTCGTAGCGCAGCAGTTCTTGGCCTTCGGGAGAGACCAACAGCGCCGTGTTAAAGACCTTGCCTTCCTTCGCTGGCACCGGATAGCCACCCCCAATCAGCGTCACTTGGTAGCGCTGGGCCATGGTTTTGAGGAAGGCTTCGCTGGCCTGGGAAATATGCTCCGCCTGGGCAATTTTGGCGTCCTCGTCGCCCAAAAAGGAGAAGTTCTCTGGCAGGGTCACCAGTTCTGCCCCCTGGCGTACCGCTAGGTCAATTAATTCCTCGGCCTGAGCCAGATTTTTGTCGAGGTCTGGCACACTGGTCATCTGTACGGCGGCTGCCCGGTAGGCTCTCATAGAATCGGCGATTAAATATAAGGTCGAACCTCAATTTTATGCGCTAGGGGTACCCTTAACGGGCAAGAATTGATCCGGAGAGAAAAATCCTGGCCTAATCTCCGTTCAGGTTAAGTGTAGTGGCCCGATGCCCGGTCAGATCACTCTGCGGGAATCAAGCTACACCCCCCAACCCCCGCTCCCACGCTAATCTTGTAGGGGAGTGACCAATCGCCTCGCCCCACGGGCGAGGGGGGATCGCCACAGGTCGATGCAGCCGAGTCTCCTATCCGGTGAAAATCCTCACCCCAGGGTGCGGTGGCCGGGGGAAGGGGAAAATGTTCGGTAAAGTAAAGTAAAGTAACGCCAAAAACGACCGCTTGGCAGGGGCGCGTTTGCTCCGCCCAAGCGTCCCCAGGTCGAGCGATACAGCCCGAACGTAGCCCCCTTGATGCCCTGATTCCGTGGTTCCTATGACCCCACCCACCGTGAACTCCACCCCCCCTGAGACCACCCCCCCTGAGACCACCGAGCCGACTCCTCAGGCCGATCCCCCCAGCTTTGTGAAGCTGGCCATGCGCAACATGGTGAAAAAGGGCGGGAAGTCCCTCTATCACTTCGCCCTCACCACCGCAGGGCTCCTGGGCCTGCTGGTGGGGTTAGCCTACCTCACCCGTTAGGGCCGCCACCATGACAGATTCCTCCGATGAGCTATCCAAGGCCACGATCCCAACCGAAACCGAGGCCGTTCCTGCATTAACCTTGGCGATCCCCACCCTAGATGTGGTGCTGGAGGCGCGGCATCCCCAGGCCGCCATGATTGCTGAGGAAGACTGGCAGGCCTGGTTCCAGCGGTGGGCGATGGCGGTCACCTTACCGCCATCGCCGCTGGCCGCCTACGAGATCTCGCTCACCCTCACCGATGATGGGGAAATCACCGCCTTAAATGACACCTATCGGCACCTAAACCGTCCGACCGATGTGCTGTCCTTTGCCGCCTTGGAGGATGAAACACCCCTAGCCCCAGAACTGCTCGAGACAGAGCCCCTCTACCTAGGCGACATCATTATTTCCCTCGATACCGCCCAACGACAGGCCCAGGCGGCGGGCCACTCCCTGGCCTGGGAAACCGTGTGGCTGGCGAGCCACGGGTTTTTACACCTGCTGGGCTGGGATCATCCCGACGAAGCCCAACTGGCCGCCATGCTGGCCCAACAGGACGATCTACTCCGGGTCATTGGCTGGGAGGAACGTCAGTCAATCGCTAGGGTCTAGGCCATGATCAGCATCCCCTCGAAACTCAAGATTTTTTAACCGTTTGAATCGGGGAAGGGCCGATCCCACGGCGAAATTTTAATCGCTGGTGTAGACTAGCCTCGAAGCTGGGGCCATCACCCAACGGTTCACCTCCTCGGGGCCATCGCGTCTACCTTCGTCTTATATTTCCGCCAATCCTAGAGATTTTTTTATATGACGCTCTATCAGGACAAAAACGACACGGTCGCCATCACCGATCTCCCGCGATCCATTCGCCCACTCTCGTGGAAGGTTGCGGGGAACTTGATCCTGAGCTTTCAGTACGCAGGGCAGGGAATTAGCTACGCCTTCCGCACCCAGCGAAACTTTCGTATCCATGTCATCGTGGGGCTGCTGGCGCTGGGGTTGGCGCTAGGCTTGGGGCTTCACCCAGTGGAGGTGGCGGTGATCATTCTCACGGGAGGCCTCGTGATGATCATGGAGTTGATCAACACGGCCCTCGAATCGGTGGTAGACCTCACGGTGCAGCAGACCTACCACGAACTCGCTAAAATTGCCAAAGACTGTGCTGCCGCCGCCGTATTGATGTCGGCGTTGATGTCGGTGGCCGTCGCGGTTTGTTTACTGTTGCCCGCCCTGTGGCAGCGCTTTGTGGGATAGCCCTAACTATGATTCTGGTCATTGATAACTACGATAGTTTTACCTACAACCTGGTGCAGTACCTCGGAGAACTGGGCCGAGAACTGCCGGTAGCCCAGGATTTACGGGTATATCGCAACGACCAAATTAGCCTAGACGAGATTCAAGCGCTGGCCCCCGATGGCATTGTGATTTCCCCCGGCCCCGGCACCCCCAACGATGCCGGCGTTTCCCTGGCGGTCATCCAGTCCCTTGGCCCCACCGTGCCTATCTTGGGCGTCTGCCTTGGCCATCAGAGCATTGGCCAAGTGTTTGGCGGCACCATCATTCGCGCCCCAGAACTAATGCATGGCAAAACCTCCCCCATCCACCACAAGGGGCAAGGGGTCTTTGCGGGCCTCGACAATCCCTTCCAAGCCACCCGCTACCATAGCCTCATCATTGACCCGAGTTCTTGCCCCGATACCCTAGAGGTCACGGCCTGGGTGGCCGACGGCACCATCATGGGCGTTCAGCACCGCCAATATCCCACCCTGCAAGGGGTACAGTTCCATCCAGAAAGTATCTTGACCGACTGCGGCAAGCAAATTCTCCGCAACTTCTTGCTCTCGATCCCCGTTCCAGCGGCAGTGTAGTTCCCCGGTGCAATTCTCCGGCGCAATTCTAACGAGGCCGCCCAAGCGCCCTGGGGTTAGGCGGCAAAGGGTTGGGGGTTTTGGTCGCGACGATGGTTCACAGGAATCGGATCGGGTTGACCCTCTCCAGCCCGGGCGGCGGTGGCCTCCAGGGCTTCCCGCAGGCGCTTGGCCGCATAGATAGACATATCCCTGGGCACGCTGATCCGATCTCGCAGGTAACGCAGAGCCACATCGCTCCCCACCGGCGGATCACAAGCTTCCCCCGTCATGAGGGTGGTCAGGGCGCAGCGCAGCGCCTCATCCATCAGGGCATCGGGGGCAGGGTTGACCCGGATAATGTTAGACCGATGCTTCAGGACTCGGTACAGCGCCTCTTGGCGGGAGGTTTCCGGTTCGGCATAGCCCACATCGGGCAGGCCAAACCAAGGCCCCTGATCGATGCGCTGTTGATTTTGGCGCGTTTGGGGCAGGTCGTTACTGTAGCAGCCGCCCATCTGGGGGGGCAGATCATGGACATGGGTATGGAAGTCACTCTGGGTCCCGCGATAGGTAGCGCGGGTTTCCATGGCATCGCACCAGGATCCAAAGTGAGGATTCAACTCCCGCATGGAATAGCCCTTGTAGTAGAACAGGCTGGCGTTCATGCGCTCTACGTAGGGCGTAAACACCAGATCCACAGTGCCAAATTCGTCTAAAAAGTAGGGGCCGGAGGTGCTGGCCAAGGCCGCTTCCACCCGATCCATCACCCCCTGAAACTGCTGCCCCGCCCGCTGGTCATCCTGGGCCGACCGGGCCGGATAGCACAACCACATACACCAGGCCCGAAATAGCAGCCGCTCTAGCTGGCGCAGGGGCACCACCGCCCGATCCGTCATGGGGTGGGTGAGTGGCCCAAAGGTGCGCTCTAGGGCCAGGAGAATCTCGTCGCTTTCGGTGATCAGCTTGCCATCCAGTTCCAGGGCGGGCAGCATCCCAGAGGGCACCTTGCGTTTATACCAGGCTTCTTTCTCGCCATAGCAAAACATGGTGACTTTCTCAATCCGGTAGGGAATTTGCTTCTCCTCCAGCCACAGCCACACCTTTTGGCAATAGGGACACCAGGCATGGTTATCCCGGTAGAGCGTCACCCGCACCGCCGATTCCGGCTGACCAAACAGCCGTAGCCGAGCCTGGGCATTGGTGGGGCCATGCACCGGGTCAAGGGTGAAATCCGTCAGCGCCGCGAGGGCATCCCAATTGAGGGGTTCAACAGCCATGGGAGTTCAGCAAAAGCGACAACATCAAGCGACAACATCAAAGCACAGCAATTCTCAGTATGACTAGGCTGGCGCATAAAATACCAGGGCGAACGGCCAATTTGCCAAAATGAGCATGGCGGATCAAAGCATTCACAGCCCCAGGTTAGCCTGTAGGGCGCTAACCCAGGCCGGGGTGAATGGGCCACCGCTAGGCCCCAGGGCCACCCCAGGGTAGAGTTGATTCAGGGATCCATGGCCAACCCATTCCCCTCGCCAACCTATGCCCCTAGCGATAGTTGGTAAATTGCAACGCCACGGGCCACTCCTCCTGCTTCACCAACTGCATGGCCTGTTGCAGGTCATCCTTGGATTTGCCCGATACCCGCACCGCATCGCCCTGGATGGAGGCTGTCACCTTTTTCAGGTTGTCGCGAATGAGCTTGGAGACCTGCTTGGCCAACTCCTGGCTCATCCCGCGCTTGAGGGTAATTTGCTGGCGTACTCGGTTGCCGCTGGCGGATTCCACCGTACCGTATTCAAAAATCTTGAGGGACAAATCCCGCTTTGCCGCCTTTTGGTGCATCAACTCCTTCACCGAATCTAGGCTCATCTGGCTAGCGGTTTCGATGGTGATGGTGTCGTTACTCAGGTCAATGCTGGTTTTGCTGTCCTTGAGGTCATAGCGACTGGTGACATCGCGGCGGGTTTGGTCGAGGGCATTGACCAATTCCTGGCGGTCAAAGTCGCTGACAATATCAAAGGAAAACGTAGAGGCCATCGTTGAGGGTCTCCCAATATAGACACCAGTTTGATCAGATCAATCGGGCTGAAGGCTCCGGTTCATGGGGCCAGTGAATCAACCCAGGGCATGAATGACGCCGGTTAACACCAGCCTACAGGAAGGCGGCGCGACAACTCAAGACGTAGAGGGTAATGGTACCGAGATTCGCCAGCCCAAACATGAGGGATCGCAAGGGGGGCAGGTTGGCAATGTAGAACACCGGGTACAGCGCCCGCGCCACCAGATACAAGACAGCGGCCCCCAAAGCCAGCGTAGATTGTTGCTGGGTGAGGTAGGCCATCAGCGCCGCCGGAGCAAAGAGAATCATCGATTCAAAGGCGTTTTCGTGAGCCCAGGTGGCCCGCTGGGCGTAGGGGGGCAACTGGGGCAACATGGCACGGGGGGCCGATGGATCGTAGCCCACCTTGAGCCGTGCATAGCCCACGGCCAAAAAGGGGACGTACACCAAAACGGCGGTCAAGGGAATACTGATCAGCAAAAAACCGGGCATGGCCATGGGGATGATCTAATCAACGGAAAACAGCGGCATGAGCGGATCGGCGATCGCCCTAGCCAGCGCTTCTACCCGGGGCGTTAGTCGAAGTAAAACAGCGTCACAATTTTGCGCTGGTCTTCGGCGTCTTGGCAGGTGCGCAGCAGGGTATGGCTGTCGTGGAAGGCAAAACAGATTAACTGCTGGCAACGGGAAATGATTTCCTGGTTGCAGATGGAACTGGCTTCCGCCAAGGACAGGACATCATTGGAGGGGTTCTCCACCAGGTGCATCACGTCCTCCAATTGCTCCCGCGACTCCCGAGGCTGGCGTTCCAGGCTTTGGGGCAAAATTACGGTCAGCAGGTTGGGATCGGCCTTCATCGCCCCTCGAATGGCCGCTGAGTTGGTTCCCGTTGCACCGGAGGTAATGACGCGATTGCCCCCGAGCACAAGGGCGTAGGTCATCAGCTCGATCAACTGCTGATGGGTGATAGGCACATGGCGAGAGCCCAGAATAGCCACTCGCTTAGAACCGGACTGTTGAATGGCGGCCAGTTCCTGGAGAAAGGTATCGACTTTGGAGACTTCGATGGACTGACTCAACGGCTACACCGATTAGGAAAATAGGGGAAGACGGGGTTCATTGTATCAGACCCCCGCTTGCCCTGGATAAACCCACGGGGGAGATTGGACAGGATAGCCCAGAGAAAAGGGGGCTTATCCCGCCGATACGGGTAATTTTAGGTCAATTAAACTCAGCAGGCGATCCATATCCAGGTGGGTTGCCACCAAGTCTTGGACGCACTGCACCTTCACCGGCTGGTGGAGGCGCACCTGACCGAACAACTCGTCGATGCGTTCCACGGTGGACAGGGTATCGGAGTCTACCGCCATGATCGGAATTTCGAGGTCGGTCGCCCGCTCTAGGATGGTGGGGGTCGGGGGGATTTGCCCCGTCAGCACCAGGCATTGGGTGGAGGTTTCTAGGGCGGCGAACTGGATATCGGTGCGGTCGCCACCGGTGACCACCGCCATGTTCAGCCCCTTACGGAAGTAGCGCAGGGCCGAGTTGACGTTCATCGCCCCAATGGTGAGGGTCTCCACCATCAACTCCATGCGGTCGGGGCAGCACAACACCTCGGCATGGAGGCA
Organism: Leptolyngbya sp.; assembly: GCA_035285305.1. Taxonomy (GTDB): domain Bacteria; phylum Cyanobacteriota; class Cyanobacteriia; order Phormidesmidales; family Phormidesmidaceae; genus Nodosilinea. Next base: position 14,744 of record JAYKHF010000242.1, on the reverse strand, counting down.
ATCCACGATTTCTCCCACGGTGATGCTGCGCATGATCGGAGATCGGGGGAACAGCGCCAGCACCGGAATACCCTGCTGCTCTAGGAAAGGCTTGGCCACCTGCTGGGCCGTTTCCATGGCATCGTCAGGGATATCGTTGAGCACCACTCCGGCTAGGTAGCGACCCAATTGTGCCTTGGCCGCCAAGATTCTATCCACCAACAGTTGCGAGTCGTAGCGTGTGACCAGAAGAACGGGCGCATCGAGGGCGGTGGCCATGCTGGGCAAGGAGAGATTCAGGAGGGTGCCCTCCGTTAGATTGCCGGGGCCTTCGAGCAGCAACAGGCTCTCCCCTTGGCTTTGGCTGTAGGGTGACAGATTGTAGTCCGCCATGCCCCCTAGGGTGAGGCGCTCCCCGACCGTCGCCTCGGTGAGGGACACCAGGGGGGGATAGTAGCGGTGGGGGGAAAGCTTCAGGGTTTCCAGGATGAAGTCGAGGTCAGGGTCAATGGCGGTTTCGTTGACGGCGCTGCCCAGGGGCTTGCCAAAGGCAATATCAACGCCCATGGTCTGAAGCTGTAGCCCAATCCCCAGGATGGCAGCCGACTTGCCACTGTAGGCCTCGGTCGATCCGATGAATAAACGTTTTGAACTGGGCACGCCATCACTCCTTCAACATGGGAAACCACCTAGTCTTATAGAGTAGACCAAACGAGGTCTTTCACCATACCCACGGCCCGAGTGCAGCCATTGTGTGGGACTGTGTGGGATTAGTCCTCGGCCCGCAGCAGCTTGCGATAAAAGGCCTTAGAAAAGTCTGGGGAGCGCTTATTGCGCAGAGCCACAATCACGTCAAACAAAAAATCTACAAACTCGAAGGTCGCCATCACGATCTCATAGCTGAGGTCGGCATCGCCATCAAACTGCATCCGACAGCGGGTGAGGTCAGCGGGCAGCATCGAGACATTCCAAGTGGCAATAAACGAGATACTTTCCCCCCCTTCGATGTGGCGTTCTCCCTCTAGATTCCCCTGTTTGTATAGGGAGATGGCGTAGGGTAGGGCGGCGCGCTTGTTCCCCTGATAGTAGGGCAGGTACACACCAACATCTTGCTTACCAGCCGGTTGAATATCCTCAAATGTCAATCGCATGGGTCTGGGCCTTAAAGTGTGGCTAAGCGAACGTAACGGTGGGGCCTAGGGCCTTGCCCCAGGGGCAGTGCCGTCAAATGCCGGGAAACTCCGAGGGGGCTACAGGTCAGGGTACCGCGAACTGACCAGGACGAACCATTGCGTCTAGGAAAAATGACGTTATTCGGGAAACCCTTGCCCCTCTGCCCCTCCCCTGGGGGGGTACCCTCGGACGGATCACGCACCGTCCTATTTTTTGCCTCAAAATCAGCGATGATAGGGCTGTATGACTTGTAAACATAGGTAACGCTCGGTCGTCCTCTAGGCGTAGGGCTAGGCCCTGGGTTGTAGGCCCCTGGCTGTAGCACAGCCCCTTTGTGGCCTTATCGCCTGCGCCACCGCCGCCAAGGCCCTGGGTATGGCGGTTGCACTGAGTGGTGCCAGGGGGTGGCTACGTCGCCCCGTAGCTGCCGTGGCTTTCTCCGTCGTTCATGATTGACTCCCCAAAATCTGTGTTTCAACCCCTTGTAGACCTCGATATTGAAGACTTTCCGGGCTATGCCGGACGCCGTCGCAAGGCCGCGTTTACCCTCATGCTGCTCTGGGGCACGACGGTGGCGCTCCACTTGCTGTCCTGGGGCAGTTGGGTCATCCTGGGGCTGACGGCGGCGCTCTCGACCCATGCCCTACGGGTGCTGCTGGCCCGTCCCCACCTGGGGCCAACCCCCCTCCCAGCCCACGGGCCTGAGGCCCAGCCTTCCCTTGACGTCAAGGCCGAGACCACCCCTGCCCCTGACGGCCACGATTGGCCCTACGTTTCCCTGTTGGCCGCCGCTAAAAATGAAGAAGCGGTCATTCAGCGCCTCGTGACAGCCCTCTGTAATCTGGACTATCCCAGCCAGCGCTACGAGGTCTGGATCATTGACGACTACAGCACCGACGGCACCGCCCAGCGGTTACAGGAACTTCGCCAGCGCTACCCCCAGCTACGGGTGCTGCATCGGGGGGCCAACGCCACGGGCGGGAAATCGGGGGCCTTGAACCAGGTTTGGCCCGACACCCAGGGCGACATCATTGGCGTGTTCGATGCCGATGCCCAGGTGCCCAAGGATCTCCTGCGCCACATTGTGCCCATGTTTGAGGCAGAACGGGTGGGGGCCGTGCAGATGCAGAAGGCGATTGTGAACCGGGCTAAGAACTGGATCACCCGGGGGCAGCAGGCTGAAATGGCCCTCGATACCTACTTTCAACAGCAGCGCATTGCCCTCGGTGGCATTGGCGAACTGCGGGGCAACGGCCAATTTGTCCGCCGCAGTGCCCTGATTCAGTGCGGCGGCTGGAACGAGGAAACCATCACCGACGATCTCGATCTCACCCTGCGGCTCCACTTCAGCGGCTGGGACATTGAGTTTTTGCTGCACCCCGCCGTGGATGAAGAGGGGGTGGAACGCCCTGTGGCGCTCTGGCACCAGCGCAACCGTTGGGCGGAGGGGGGCTACCAACGCTACCTCGACTATTGGCGCTTGATTGCCCAGAGCCGCCTGACTCCAGGCAAAACCTTCGATATGGCGGCTTTCTGGCTGATTCAGTACGGTCTACCCACCGTCGCTCTGCCTGACTTTGCCATGGCCCTGTTGCGCCACCGATTCCCGATATTCCTGCCGGTGTCTGGCCTTGCGCTCACCCTTTCCCTGGTGGGGATGTATTGCGGCCTGCGCCGAACCCAGCGCCAACCCCACTGGGCCAGCGCGTTGCTCACCCTCTGGGGCAACCTCTACATGCTGCACTGGCTGCTGGTCATTTCCACCATGGCCCTACGCCTCTCGGTACGGCCCAAGCGGCTACGCTGGGTCAAAACCAGCCACCAGGGAAGCGAAGAGGAACTTCAGGTCGATGGGTCAATCTAGCCCTGCCCTAACCCAGGCCCGACGCCCGCCCCTTGCCTCGTCCCAAGGCCTATTCCCGCACCGCCCGAAACATGCCAAACCGGCACAGCCCCGATCCAAAGGCTAGCCGCATCAGCAGAATGGTGGGCACCTCACGCAGGGACTTGAGGAAGCCCGAGAAGCCAAACTTGATCAGCCCCTTGGGCCGCACAATGCCCTGCCAGATGGAATCGAGCCAGGAGGGGAGGGTTTCCGGCGTCCAGTCGGCGGTGGTGACGGTGCCCCGCACTAGGCCCGTGGTTTCCAGGTGCTCGGCAAAGCCTTCGATGCTGGCGAACTGGGGATGAGCCCACTGATCCAGCAATTGCTGCATCACGGGTTTTTCCCAGAAATTCAGGGGCGTTGTGCGGTCATCCCGCTGGTTCCAATCGGCCACCACCAGCAGCCCCCCCGGCTTTAGTACCCGCAGGAGTTCCTTGGCAAAGATGGCCTTATCAGGCATGTGGGGGCCAGCCTCCACCGACCACACCACATCAAAGCTGGCATCGGGGAAGGACAGATTCATGGCGTCATCCACCTGAAACTGGGCCGTGACCCCATCGGGGGTGAGATCCGTGGCTCGCTGCACCTGTTGGGGGCTGATGGTGATGCCCGTGACCGCAAAGCCGTAGTCTCGCGCCAAGATTCGGGCACTGCCGCCAATGCCGCAACCCACGTCGAGCACGGTCGTTCCGGTGGGTAGGCGATCGAGCCCGCCCCAGCGCACCATTTCATGCACAAAATCGACCTTGGCCGCCAGAAAAGGCTTCCGGCGCGGTGGCGACCCATAGTGCCCGAGATGAATATGTTCACCCCAATAAAATTCGAGGATGCCGTCCTCAGTCCACTGGTCGTAGGCATTGGCCACGGAGTTGGCGGACTGGTAGCGGCGGGCAGTGAGGAAGTAAATCGCTAAACCCAGGCCCAGAATCCCCAGTACCAGCCCCAGAATCGACAGAAATCCCATGCCCAATGTTTCCAATACTTAACAATCCTGTCCTCTATTGTGGCAAGGGTGGGGGATCGGCGCAATCAGGCTAGGGGCGGGACGGGGCAGACACCCAAAGGCACAGTTCAGCCCGGGGGAGGGAAGAGGACGTCAACCCATGGGTGGGCATCTGGGCCTGGGCGACACCGCTGAACAACAGGGTATTCAGCAGTACCGCTAAGCTACCGGATACCGCCATTAACCCAATCCATTCGACATAATCTCTCATGGGTGTTTTCAACCTAGTCCTGTTTGTGGGGTGTCATGTCGGCAAGAGGCTCCCTATCCCAGGGGCGTTTAGGGCGATCTCCCGCCAAACCTAACCCATCATAGGACGGCCCTGGCAGCTTCGATCTGGATCTGTGCCAGTCAGCGGTGAACGGCGACAGGCGATCCGGTCAGCCCATAAAATAGAGGAAGTGCTTAGCCTAAACGCACCCCTACCTCGGCGACTGTTATCCGCAAACCCTTGATGATGCTAACCCTCCTGTCCCTTCCATCCCCGTTGCTACCCTTCCCCTTGGCCCTGTTGGGAATCGACAGCATTCTGTCTACCCAGGGCATTATGGTGATGCTGCTCGTGGCCTATGCCGGGGCCATGTGGATGTTTCTGAAAAGTTCGCCCAAGGTCTACACCATCATGGTGTCTGACCTAGAGGTGGCCCGCCGCTTCTACGAGGGGATGCTGACCCTGCCCGCCGCCGATGTGCCCCTGCACTACTACTACAACTACGAGCAAACCCTGGGGACAGGCGGGCTAGACCCGTTCTACCTGGGCGGCACCTCCAGTTTGGCCGGGGCGGGGCCAGCGGGGGGGGGCGATGGGCTATGGTATCAGCTTCGTAAAAATACCCAGCTACACATTATTTCTGGGGCCAGCCTGGGCCAGCGCAACCGTCAGCGCCACGTGTGTTTTGACCGCAAATGCCTGGAATACATTCTCATGCGGGTGCAGCTCACGGGGATTCAGCACAAAATTCGCAGCGAAACCCCGCTGAACTTCCTGGTCAAAGACTACGAAACCCAAATCATTGAACTGGCAGAGGTGGAGGGTTAAGCGCCTTCCCGGTTTTGCAGCGTTGGATCATGTGGCCAGATTCAACGGATCCACGACGCAGATGCCGGGGCTACCCCTATTCTAGGGATTGATTTTTCTAGGGATCGTCTTCCCCTCGCCGCTAGGAAAAGCCGCAACCAACACGCTAGGCTAGACAGGTCGGTCATATCCTAGGCTATGCAAACATCGGAGACTTCGCCCTCGGTCGCCCCTTCCTCTGCGTCCCCGCCCTGCTCCGACGGCTTTGATGCCCTGCATCCCCCCAGCCCCGACCTGATTAATGCCTGTGTCCACTGTGGTTTTTGCCTCACCACTTGCCCCAGCTACCGGGTGATTGGCAAGGAGATGGATTCCCCACGGGGTCGCATCTACCTGATGGACGCCATCAACCAGGGAGAAGCGCCCCTGTCTCCGGCCTCGGTGCAGCACTTCGACTCCTGCCTAGGCTGTTTGGCCTGTACCACGGCCTGTCCTTCCGGTGTGCAGTACGACCAACTGATTGCCGCCGTGCGGCCCCAGGTGCAGCGCAACCACCCCCGCACCCTGCCCGAAAAGCTGTTTCGCTCCCTCGTTTTCAATCTGTTTCCCTATCCCAATCGGCTGCGGCTGACGGCGGGGCCGCTGTATCTGTATCAAAAGCTGGGGTTGTCGAAGCTGGTGCAGCAAACGGGGCTGTTGCCGAAGCTGTCCCCCAACCTAGCGGCGATGGAATCCCTGCTGCCCCCGGTGACGGCAGAGAGTTTCCGCGACAGCCTGCCGGAGGTGATTCCGGCCCAGGGGGAAACCCGCTACCGGGTGGGGATGGTGCTGGGCTGCGTGCAGCGGGTCTTTTTCTCCGATGTGAATGCGGCCACGGCGCGGGTGCTGAGCGCCAACGGCTGTGAGGTGGTAATTCCCCGCACCCAGGGCTGTTGTGCAGCCCTGCCCGCCCACCAAGGGGAATCCGGCCAAGCCGAAGCCCTCGCCCGCCAGATGATTGATACCTTCGAGGCCACCCAGGTGGATTATGTGGTAATCAACGCCGCTGGCTGTGGCCACACCCTGAAGGAATACGGCCACATTTTGCAGGATGATCCGGCCTACCGCGACCGTGCCCAAGCCTTTTCGGCCCAGGTGCGGGATGTGAACGAGTTTCTGGCGGAAATCGGCCTCACGGCTCCCCTGCATCCCCTCACCGAGGGTGAACTCCCCGTGGTGTTCCAGGATGCCTGCCACCTGATCCACGGCCAAAAAATCAGCCTCCAGCCCCGCCAACTGCTACGCCAAATCCCCGGCGTAACGCTGCGCGAACCGGTGGATGCGGCCCTCTGTTGTGGCAGTGCCGGGGTTTACAATATGCTGCAACCGGAGGTGGCCGAGGAACTGGGCCAGATGAAGGTGAAAAACCTCGTCAACACCGGAGCCCAACTGATTGCGTCTCCCAATCCGGGCTGTTCCCTGCAAATTCAAAAACACCTCGTCCAAGCGGATCAGATGCTTCCCCTCGTTCACCCGATTGAACTATTGGATGCCTCGATTCAGCGAAAGCCCCTTACTGCCCTGATCCAGCACCGCCAGCCACAACCATCACCCTAGGACGGGCGGTTGGCCCAGAGACCTAGCCCTGATTGCCTGCAAAACTCGCCAGAACCCAGATGGGTCAAAGGGTCAGGTCTCCTGACCCCTTCATGGCCTAAATATGGCCCGAATATGGCCCGAATGCGGTAGGGGCGCGGTTCCCGCCCCCGGTGCAGAATCTTTTGTCAACCAACCAGAGGCTCGGCCTCTGGGCTGGGCCACGTTAGTTGACGGGAGCAGCGGTGATGTTATGGTCAGCGCGGGTTGCCTGAATTTCCTGCACCAGCGCATCGAGGGCTGCTGAGTATTGGGGGTCATCTACGGTGCCAATCATGTCGCGGGTGGAGCGGAGTTGTTCCCGCTGTGCCTCGGTGAGTTCAATGGCAATATCGGGGTCGATGCCGTGCTTGTTGATATCTCGGCCACTGGGGGTGAGATATTTGGCCACCGTCACAGCGACCCCAGATCCATCGGCTAGGCTGCGGACAGACTGCACTAAGCCCTTGCCAAAGGTGCGGGTTCCCACCAATATCGCCCGATGGTTGTCTTGCAGTGCCCCGGAAAGGATTTCGCTGGCGCTGGCGGAACCCCCATCCACAATGACGACGAGGGGTCGGTCGGTGAGGGCGCGGCTGCTGGCCACCTCTTCATCCACGACCCCTTGACGGTTCACGGTGGAGACAATGGTGCCTTCATTGAGCCACATCTGGGCAATGTCGATGCTGGAGTAGAGCAACCCGCCCGGATTGGATCGCAGATCGAGAATGTAGCCGGTTACCCCCTGGGCTTCGAGGCTTTGGATAGCGTCGCTCATTTCGGCGGCAGCGTTGGCACTGAACTGGGTGAGGCGAATATAGCCTACCGGCCCCTCTGGCCCGGTTTGTAGGTTGGCGCGAACGGGGTGAATCTCGATGCGGGCGCGGGTAATGGGCACTTCTAAGGTTTCCTCATCCCGGCGGATGGTGAGCACAACCTGGGAGCCCACTGGCCCACGAATACGGCTGACGGCATCGTTGAGTTCCATACCCTCGGTGGAGTCGCCATCGATCTGTAAAATCACGTCCTTCGAGCGGATGCCAGCATCAAAGGCCGGGGTATCTTCGATGGGGGCAATCACGATGATTTCCTTGGTTTCCTCATCTTGGGAAATCTGGATGCCTACCCCGGTCAGTTCCCCGGAGGTATCGATCTGCATATTACGGAATTCTTGGGGATCCATGAAGCGGGTGTAGGGATCCTCAAGCTGTTCTAACATTTCTCGTACGGCGGAGTAGGCCTCTTCCTGGCTGCTATACTCGCGCCCTAGATAATCGGTACGAACGGCTTCCCAATCCACCTGATTAAAGGTGGCATCGACGTAGTTCCGGTTGATGAGTTGCCAAACCTCGTCGATCAGTTCCTTCGGGCTTTCTTGGAAAAAGGCGTTGCTTTGAGACAGATGGATGCCTGCCCCCGTTACAGTCACAGCAGCTACGGCCAGAGCAGTTGCACCTAACATCAGTCCTCGCTTTGCAATAGTCATGGGAAAGGGATTTGCAGCTAATTACGCCCAATCTAGCACAGACCATCCTGCTACCGGGCACCCCAGTCGTAGGCGCTTTCCCAGCCTAGGCCCTTGCGTAGGATGGTGGGATTCTCGTCAATCATATCGATGATGGTAGAGACTTCGTAGGTCATGGGTTCGTCATCATCAATGATGATGTCTACGAGTTTGTCGAGGGCGTCGAACACTTCCACTTTATCAATCAGGCGGGGCTGGGTGGTGGGATGGGGCACCACACTCAGGGCCGAGGTGGAAATAATTGGATGGCCTAGGGCCTCAATCAGGGCAAGGCAGATGGGACTGTTGGGCACCCGAATCCCCGTCGTGCGGCGCTTGGGATCCATCACCAGGCGAGGGACTTGCTTGGTTGCGGGTAATAAAAAGGTGAATGGCCCTGGAATTAGGCGGCGAATGATGCGATAGGCGCTGTCGTTCACCAGGGCATAGTCGGTGATGTTGGAGAGGGAGGAACACAGAAAGGTGAGGGGTTTATCATTGGCCAGTTGCTTAATCTGGCGCACCCGCTGCACGGATCCCCGATGATTGAGGTCGCAGCCGATGGCGTAGACTGTGTCTGTGGGGTAGAGGGCGATCGCACCCTGGCTCAGGGCCTCAACGATGGTGGCCACCTTGCGAGACTGGGGGGTTTCGGGATGTAGTCGATAGAGCGTTGCCATGGGGTTGCCTCCTCAAACGTCCCGACCATGAGCCCTAGGCCGGATGTTGCCTCCCCAGCCAGCCAGCCAAGTCGTCGGCCTCATTTTGGGCGGATTTCGGGTCGGCCTAATTTCGGGCGGTGGTCGCCCTAGGCCCTCCCATTCTGGAAGATTTTTGGCATAGTGCAGCACATTTGTATGAAAACGATAGCCTACCTTGACTGTCCATCGGGCATTTCTGGTGATATGTGCCTGGGGGCCATTTTGGATGCGGGGGTGCCCCTAGACTATCTAATCACCCAGTTGGATCGGCTGGGGCTAGGGGATGAGTTCCAGCTTTCGGCCACTCCGGTTCAGCGCCAAGGGCTCCGTGCCCTCAAGGCCCATGTGGATCTGACGGCCCAGGGTCATACGGCCCAGGGTCATGCAACCCAGAATCACCGTGCTGCCCACGAGCATCACCACAGCCACGGCCATCACCACAGCCACGAGCCTCACCACGGTCACGAGTCTCACGAGCCCCATGGCCCTAGCTCGACCGACGACCATCCCGCACCAGCACCAGCCCATGCTAGCCGCTGCGATGGCGCTGATCCTCACGCCCACGGTAGCCGTCATCTGCCCGAAATCGAGACGCTGATTCTGCGGGCGGATTTGCCCGAACGGGCCTGTCAGTGGAGTTTGGCGGTGTTTCGGCAATTGGCGGCGGCGGAGGCGGCGGTGCATGGCATTGCCATCGACCAGGTGCACTTCCATGAAGTGGGAGCCACCGATGCCCTGGTGGATATTGTCGGTACTTGCCTCGGGCTAGACTATCTCGGCATTGACGAGGTGTATTGTTCGGCGCTGCCCACGGGGCAAGGCCGGGTGAAGGCGGCCCATGGGTGGCTGCCGGTGCCTGCTCCCGCCGTCTTGAAGCTGATGGAACTGCGCCAAATGCCGATCTACCCCAACGATGTATGGGGGGAACAGGTGACGCCCACCGGAGCCGCCCTGGTGGCGGCGTTGGCCCAGGGGTTTGGATCGCCCCCCGCCATGACCCTACAGCGGGTGGGCCTGGGGGCAGGGCAAAAGGACTTTCCCCAGGCGAATATCCTGCGGCTTTGGGTGGGTACCGTGGGCCATTCTCCCGCGCCATCCCCAGCCCCCAATCCCCGTAGGGGCGAGGTCTCCTCGCCCGCCGACCCAACCCCCAATCCCCGTAGGGGCGAGGTCTCCTCGCCCGCCGACCCGCCGACCACCCCAGGGGATATCACCACCGAAACCCTTGCGGTGCTAGAAACCCAGGTGGATGACATGGTGCCCCAGGCCATGGGGTACCTCTACGACCGCCTGTTTGAGGCCGGGGCGGTGGATGTGTTTGCCCAGACCATTGCCATGAAGAAATCACGCCCTGGGCTGCTGATTACCGTCCTGTGCCCCATCCCTGCCGAAACGCGCTGTACGGAAGTCTTGTTTGCCGAAACGCCAACCCTGGGCATTCGCCATCGCCATCAGTCTCGCCGCATCCTGAAACGAGATTTTCAAACCATCGCCACCCCCTACGGCCCCGTGGCGCTCAAGGTGGCCTATCATCCCCAGACCCAGGCGGTGCTAAACGTTCATCCTGAGTATGAAGACTGTGCCGCCCTAGCCCGACAGCATGGAGTTCCCTGGCAGGTGGTCTACCACACCGCCCTGGGGGGATGGTATCAGGGGGGAGAACCAGCGGGGGCGATGGATCCTGAGGGGGGGCTATCCCCGCAACAGACTGACTAGGTGGGGGAGTTCCGGCAAAATCAGGGCTTCCATGGCTAGATTCACCGCTTTACTAGAACCGGGTAGGGAAAACAGAACCTTACCGCAATACACCCCGGCCACGGCCCGAGAGGCCAGGGCACGGGATCCAATCTCCTGGAAACTGAGCTGTCGGAACAGTTCCCCAAAACCGGGAAGGGTTTTCTCGAGGATGGCCTCTAGGGCGTCGTAGGTGGTGTCGCGGGGGGCAATGCCCGTGCCGCCATTGACGATGACCGCATCTAAGTCCTCCCGTTGCCCCCATTGCCCAATCAGATCCCGAATCATGGCGGGCTCGTCGGCCACAAGGCGGTAATCGGCGACCTGATACCCGGACTCCCTGAGCCCAGCCTGAATGAGCGCCCCGCTTTGGTCAGTCTCGGGGGTGCGGGTGTCGCTGACCGTCAACACGGCACAGCACAGAGGGCGATGGAGAGGGCGGGGATGGGCCATGGCTGAGGGATGGGGCGCGAAAGCTTGGCTAGCTTTTGGTAAAACCGAGGCCGTTTTTTTCGGCGTAACGGTTCATAAACCGCATGAAGCGATCCCAGTCGGCCTCGCTCTTCATGACGTAGATGGCCTCAATGCCAGCGGGTTCGCCATTGATGAACTTGCCGTTCACCTCACGGGTCACCAGTTCCCCTTCTTCGTCTACCAGATACATCCCGGTCACCTCTACGCCGTTTTCGGAGAGGGCTTGGGGATAGTCAAAATAAAAGGTAGCGGTGCCGTTGCTGCCATCCTTGGCGCGGGTGAGGCGGACATCAGGAATCACGGGTTCGGCGATACCACGGGCAAATTGAATTTCGGCCATGCCAGAGTTTCCTTGTAATCGGTACATGAACGGTCAATACATAGAATTGTAAACTGCTATTGCCTCCCGCCCACGGATTCCCATCCGTCCCATGGAAACGGATCGTGACGACCGTTCTCGACCCAATTCAGGGCGGTGGGGCGAGGACTTGGCCCTGAGGGAATGGCTTGGCCAGACTTCTTGGCCAGACTTCTTGGCCAGACTTCGCCTGAGGGGAGAGGGGGCCAGACTATAATGGCCTCTGAGAAATGGCCTCTGAGAAAATGACCTCTGACATAGGACATGGCGCGATGACAGGTTCGGGGTTCCAAGGGTTAGGGTTTGAACAGGGGGCAGCGCCTGGGGACGACTGGGGTGGTCTCAGTATGGTCGATATGCTGTCTCTGCCTTTGGAACAGCGCCAGTTGATGGTGTGGCTGGTGCGTCAATCCGCCGCGACCTTGGCCGACATGGCCCAGCAGTTCGAGATATCGGAAGCTGAGGCCCAGCAACAATTGGCTCCCCTGTTAGCCCAGGGCTATGTTCAGGCCGTGATGCCACCGCAGGACGATGCGTGGCGCGGAGAAACGACCTCCTCCGGGGCTCCCGCGTTGCAATACCACGCTCGAATTTCGTCGCGGCAACGGGCCACAAGTGTAGATGCGTCTGGCACCGGCGTCACGGCTCCCTTGGCCGTGATGTTGAGCGGGGCTCGTTTGGTCGCGCCCGGGGCGGCGATCACCCTCAGCGTCACTGTGACGAACAAGGGCAACACCAGTGCCGTCATTGACGTGTTTTTGGAGGATCTCCCGGCCTCCCTCTACGCCTGGGTGTCCTCAACCCAGGAGCGGCTGGCCCTTGGCCCCGACCAAAGCCGGGAGGCCGTTTTTACCTTTCTCGTGCCCGCCACGGCCATGGCCGGATACTACACCTATGCCCTGGTGGTGGATGCACCTCAGCACTACCCCAGCAGCCCGCCCCAGCGGTTTGAGCAGCGCATTCAGGTGTTGCCCGCCGCCGAGAATGCGGATCAAGCCAGCGACCCGACCTTTTTCCTCCTGCCGCCGACCCGCTCAGACAGCCCCGTGAGTCTGTCTCCCGGCGACACCCTAGAACTTCAGGTGTTGGTTCACAACCGGGCTCAGCGGGTGGATCGATTTCGGCTGCGCTGCCTAGACCTCCCCAGCGAGTGGCTAAGAATTACCTACCCCCAAGGGTTTCAGGCCGTGGGCCTCTCCCTGACCGACCCCCACCTCGACCTCAACCCCAATGACCAGGGCACCATTCTGGTGGTGCTGACGGTGCCTCTCAATACCCTGGCGGGTAGCTATGTTGGCACCTTGCAACTGCAATCGGAAAACCAGCCCGACTTGGTGCTGTTGGAATTGCTGTATTTGGAGGTGCGTCCGGTCTACCAGGTTGGTCTCAGCTTTCGGACCTTGGTGAGCCGTGTGCAACACCAGGCCGGGGTCTACATGGTGCAGGCCAGTAACCAGGGCAATACGCCGCGCTCCCTCCGGTTCCAGGCGCTGCCCTTGGATGGCGGCGACCTCTGCACCTTCACCCTAGAGCCGCCCGAGTTGTGCTTGGCCCCCCAGCAAACCCAGACGGCCCAACTCACGGTGCAGCCCCGGCCCCGGCGTAAACGGCCCTGGATCGGGGGGGGGCGGGTGATTAATTTTGCCGTTGAACCTCAAGATCCGGCGGGGCACCCCCTACCCGACATTCCCATGCAGGGCTTCTTGCTGTGGGAGGCCCGCCCGTGGTGGCAGTTGTTGCCGCTGGTGCTGTTGGTGATTGGTGGGGTGGCCACGGTGATCTGGTTGGTGTGGTGGCTGTGGCTGCGGCCTCCGGTGCCGCCCCAGGTGGTGCGTTTGGCCCCCGCCGACCCCCAATACAGCGAAGCCAACGACGATGCCGTGCGGTTGGATTTCCAGGTTAGTCAGCCCCGTCGCGTGCAGCGCCTAGAACTGGTGGGTCAGTCGCCGGAGGGCACGATTCTCAGCGGCCCTCTCACCTACGACCTCCGTCAGGGGTTGCCCGCCGATCTAGAACCCTTTTGCACCCTCAGCCGGGTTTTACTCACCTGTCGGGCGGTGCTCACCGACGCCCGACGGCCCGGACAGTACCAGTTCACCCTCACGGCTTTTCCCAAGCCGGGACGAGGCCGCCTCACCTCCCATGCCCTGACCTCGGCCCTGATCGCCGTTGATCCCTTTCCCCAACCCGAAATTTTGGCCTTTGACCCCAGCCAGCCCGTTTACCCCGAAGCCCCCCCTGCCGCCCAGGCGAGCAATCCTGGGGCCAGTAGCGCTGGGGATCCCAATGTCGAGGCCGATCCCTACGGGATTCGCCTCAACTGGGCCATCGCCTACCCCCAACGCATCGCCGCCCTAGAACTGGTGGGGCGAGATCCAGAGGGCACCATTGTCTTTCCAGCGGTGCAAATTGACCTGCGGCAGGGGCTACCGGAAGCCCTTCAGCCCTTCTGCAAGCTGGAGGATCTGCTGGTCTGTGAGAACCTGCAAACGGGGGTGCGGCAAGCCGGACGCTACATTTTTGAGTTGACGGTCATCCCCGTGGATGGCCCCGCCGATCCGCCGATTACCTTGGCCACGGCTCCCATTTTGATCGAAGCGCGTCCGCCCCAAATTCTCAGCTTTTTGGTGAACGGCCAGCCCACGCAGTCCAACTACACGATTCCCCTGCTTCCCGGTCAGCAACCACCCCAACTGGTGGTGTCTTGGCAGGTGGAAGCCAACCCCGGCACCACGGTGGCGCTGCTGCCTGTGCCGGGGAATGTGCCTCCCCAGGGCAGTTTGCCGATTCCCCTCAGCCCTGAGACCAGTTCGACGGTGATCACTCTCCAAGTGACGAACCGCGACGGTCAGCAGGTGCAGCGGTCTTTTACCTTGGCCACGGTGGCCCTGCCTCCGGCTTCGGCGGCGGGCTCGGGTGGGGCCAATGGGGCCGCTGATGGTGGGGCGGCGGCAGCAGCAGCGGCAGCGGAACCTGGGGATCCCCTCGTCACTCCACGTCCGTCCAGTCCCAATGGGTTGTCCCCCTCGGAACTGCCGCCCCAGTTTGAATGATGGCCTTTTGAATGATGGCCCTTTGAATGATGGCCCTCGCGGTCACTCATCCCTGGTTGCTGGTGGACTGATTATTGGCCGAAGGACAGGCTCAGGGCGCGGTTTTAGCGGGGCCTGAGGCTTCGACAAGCTCAGCCCGAACGGGCTTTAATCAACGGGTCTTAATCAACGGGCTTTAATCAAACTCAGTAGATCGCAAAGATGTCTCTTCGTAGGGGCTTGGCCCTCACCCCCAGCCCCTCTCCCAG
>JAYKHF010000241.1:0-10710 GCA_035285305.1 Leptolyngbya sp. | reverse complement strand
GCGTAAACCCAGGGTTAATCTGGAAATAATCCTGGGTTAAGGGTAAATACAAGAGGACGCTGGAAAACCCGGAGGGGAGATGCAACATGGATAGGATCGCTGCGCCGTCTCCGCCGCCATTACCTCGGCACAACCCGAGCCACTATGTCAGCCGCGAACTCAGTTGGATCGAATTTAACCGCCGTGTTCTCCATGAGGCCATGGATGATCGCACCCCGCTGCTGGAGGCGATCCGGTTTCTCACCATTTTTAGCGACAACCTGGACGAGTATTTCATGGTGCGGGTGGCGGCCATTAAGCAAGCCATTGCAGCCGAGGTGGGCACGAAATCCCTCGATGGCCATACCCCCAGCCAGCAACTTCAGCTTCTCCATCGCACCCTGCGGCCCATGGTGCTGCAGCAGCATCGCTTTTTCAACGGCCATCTCCGGCCCCGCATGGCCGACAACGGTATCTACCTCCTGGACTACCGCCAGTTAAACCAAGCCCAGCGGCAATACCTCGCCGACTACTTTGACGACCACCTGTTCCCCGTGCTCACCCCCCTGGCGGTGGAGCCCGGTCAGCCCTTGCCCTACCTCTCAAACCTCAGCCTCAGTTTGGCCGTGGTGGTGGAAGATCCCCAGACCCAAGCCACCCACGTGGCCCGGGTGAAGGTGCCCCGGGTGCTGCCCCGCTTCATTGCCCTACCGGAGGCCCTGTGGTCTACCCGACGGCCTCCCCGGCCCTGTCACTGGGTGGGGGTGCCCCTCGAACAGGTGATCATCCATCACCTCGAGTCCCTGTTTCCCGGCATGGTGATCCAAGCCCAGGCCCTCTTTCGCATCACCCGCGATGCCGACCTGGTGGTGCAGGAGGACGAGGCTGACGACCTGATGGTGGCCATTGAGCAGGAACTCCGCAAGCGGCGACTGGGGGGATCGGCGGTGCGGATGGAAATTCAGCGCCGTGCCCCCCTGGCCCTGCGAACCATGATGCTCTCGGAATTAGACCTGTCGGCGGTGGATGTCTATCCCCTGGATGGCTTGCTGGGCCTGGGCGACCTCACCCCCTTTCTAGACCTGCCCCTGCCCCACCTCAAGGCTCCGGCCTGGGTGCCCACGATGCCCCCCGCCCTGGCGGCCCTGGGTCGGCCCCGGGTGCAGGAGGCCGATAACGACTTGGAGGATGCGGAGGATCTCTTTGCCCTGGTGCGCCGCCAGGATCAACTGTTTCACCATCCCTACCATGCCTTTGCCGCCACGGTGCAGCGGTTTATTTCCCAATCGGCCCACGATCCCCATGTTCTCGCCATCAAAATGACCCTGTATCGCACCTCCGGCGATTCCCCAATTGTCAATGCCCTGATTGCGGCGGCGGCCAATGGCAAGCAGGTAACGGTGCTAGTGGAACTGAAAGCCCGCTTTGACGAGGAAAACAACATTAACTGGGCCAAAAAGCTCGAACAGTCCGGCGTTCACGTGGTCTACGGCCTGATGGGGCTGAAAACCCACACCAAAATTACCCTCGTGGTGCGCCGAGAAGGGGAGCACCTGCGCCGCTACTTCCACCTCAGTACGGGCAACTACAACCCCATCACCGCCCGCTACTACACCGATCTCGGCCTGTTGAGCGCCTGCCCCGAACTGGGGGCCGACATGTCCGATCTGTTTAATTACCTCACGGGCTATTCCCGCCAGCACCAGTATCGTCGGCTTTTGGTGGCTCCCCTCACCCTGCGCCAGCGGCTGGTGGCCCTCATCCATGACGAAATTCAGCAGGTGCGCCACGGCCATCCAGGCCGGATTATGATCAAAATGAACGCCATCACGGATCCAGATCTGATTCAACTGCTCTACCAAGCCTCCCAGGCGGGGGTTGCCATTGACCTGATTATTCGCGGCATTTGCGGTCTGCGCCCCGGCCTGCCCGGGACGAGCGAGAACATCCGCGTCATCAGCATTATTGGCCAGTTCCTAGAACATTCGCGGATTGTCTACTTCCACAACGGCGGCGACGAAATCTTCCTGATGGGCAGCGCCGACTGGCAACCCCGCAACCTCGACCGCCGGGTTGAAGCGGTGGTGCCCATCACCGATCCCGCCATCCGGGCCGAACTGCGATTTATTCTAGACACCTGCCTCCAGGACAACCGCCAAGCTTGGGAGATGAACGCTGACGGCAGCTACACCCAACGCCGCCCCGCCGATGATCAGGAAATCCACAGCGCCCAAGCCATTTTGCTCGAACGAGCGACCTGTCGCCCTCGGGCGGAGTAGGGTGACAACAGCGGGGTGACAACAGCGGGGTGACAACAGCGGGTTGATGATCACGATCACGAGTTCCCGCGCAAGCAAGAATAGACTAGACTACATATAAGACAATAAACCCATAGATTTTAGTTGCGGTTGAGTGGTGGTTGATTTACTAAGTTACGGTTTCATCACCCTAGGGGTGGTGTTTTGGTTTTGGGGTACCTGGCCGCTGTTGGGGCCGAGGTCAGTGCTGTTCAAACTCCATGGACTGTCCGTAGCGGATACCTTGGGGTCCATGGCCATTGTGGCGGGGCTGCTGCTCAAAATTCCGAGCGAATGGCCCCTGTTGGTGTTGGGGCTGATTACCCTAGCCCTGTGGAATACGGTGCTGGGCTACGTGCTGGCCTACTGTTCCACCCCAGAGGACGACCATGGCCGATAGTTATGTCTACGCCATTGTGGCCCTGCTTCCCCTGGCCACCCTGATGCTGATGATTCAAACCAGCCCCTACCAAGCCCTGGTCATGCGCGGCATTTTGGGGGCGGTGGCGGCCCTGGTCTATGCGGTGCTAGGGGGGGCCGATGTCGCCCTCACCGAGGCCCTGGTAGGGACGATGCTGGCCATCACCCTCTATGCCGTGGCGGTGCGGTCTTCCCTGGTCATGCGCCTGGGAATCTTGGAGGAAACCCAAGCCGCCCAAGCCACCCCCCTGGGCCAGATCCTCGACCCCCTGCGATCCGTGCTGCGTCGCCATCACCTGCGCCTAGAACTGGTGCCCTACCCCGATGCCGATAGCCTCGCCCAAGCCCTGGCGGACAAAGCCGTCCACGGGATCTACCAGGCTCCCACCGAGATCCCCAGCGAGATCCCCACCGATCCCATGACCGATCCCCCGACCGATCCCCCGGCTCCCCCCCTGCCCGCCCTCACCCTGCGAGTGCCTCGGCTCTACGCCCTGTTCACCCAGGAACTGCCGACCGCCCTCGTGACCCTGCAACCCGGGGGGCCAGCCCAGGCGGTGATTCCCCCGGCAGCACCCCTCTCAAAACCTGTGCCCTAATCTGGAGATGGCCATGAAGTGGATTTATGTGCTGGTGGGTGTGCTGCTGTTCGTCAAGTTCCTGGTGCTACCGGAGACCATCGCGGTGTCGCCCGATCCGAACCTGGTGGCCACCCTGGTGGCCGAGAGCGGCGTCCCCAATGCCGTGTCGGGTATCATCTTCCGCAATCGCCTCTATGACACCATCTTCGAGGTGGTGGTGTTCACCATCGCCATCATGGGGGCCAAATATCTCCTAGCGGACGAAGTGCCCAATGCCCCCTTCTACCGCTTCACCGACGAGCCCTCCATTGTCCTAGCCCGCCTGGGGGCCACCATCACCGCCCTGGTCAGCATCGAACTCGCCATTCGGGGCCACCTCAGCCCCGGGGGTGGGTTTGCCGCCGGGGTGGCGGGGGGCACCGCCATTGGCCTAGTGGCCATCACCGCCCCCTCCTCGGAATGGATCCAAGCCCTCTACGAACGCTGGCAAGCCGCCGCCCTCGAAAAGGTTTCGGTACTGGTATTTATTGGCCTCGCCGTGATCACCTTGGTGGGGCTAGAACTGCCCCAGGGGGAGGTGGGAACCTTGCTCAGTGGCGGTATCATTCCGATCCTGAATCTTCTGGTGGCCCTCAAGGTGGCCCTGGGGTCTTGGGCGGCTATTCTGCTGTTTATCCGCTATCGGGGCCTGCTGTAGACGGGTAAATCCTTCAAAATCCTCCCATTGAGGGCCATAGCCCCGTGATCCCTGGCTCCCCACGCCTGCGATCCCCAGAAGCTAAATAAAATATGATCGATGCCTCGCTTTTCAAGGCTATGGGCCAAGATAAGGGTATCCAAGACTGGATCTAAGCGGTGATCTTTTTTACCTCAACAGCGTTAAAGAACCGGCAGTTTTGTTCTTTAAGAAAGGTAAAAAACGAGGGCTTGGGTAGTGGACTTCCCCTAGAAATGGGCACACAAAGGGAGAGGAGGATGCGCCTGCTTCCCAGAACGCTGAACCGCTGGGCCAGAAGGAAGTGCTGTGGCCTATTGCCCTGCTTCCATCCTGTTCCCTAAGGTGGCGTCGTGGCTGGTGAGAGGATCCCAATGGATAGCCCTACCGTAGTTTTACCCACAACTTCCCTGGAGGCCACGGTGGATCCTTCGGATACGGTGGCGACGTTAAAGGCTCAGGTGATGGCCCTCAATCGGGCCAACCAGTCCCTGCGGGAACAACTGGTGGCAGAACAGGCCACGGTGCGGCGGTGGCAGATGGCCCTGGAAAGCACCGGGGATGGCCTGTGGGACTGGAACCCGATTACCAACGAAGTCTTTTTCTCGGCCCAGTGGAAAACCATGCTGGGCTATGACGACCACGAGATTAGTAACCACCTCGACGAGTGGGACAGCCGGGTGCATCCCTACGATAAGGCCCAGTGCTACGCCGATTTGGAGGCCCACCTGCGCGGCGATACACCGATGTACCGCAACGAACACCGGATGCGCTGCAAGGATGGCAGCTACAAGTGGATTTTGGATCGGGGTCAGGTGATCGAATGGAACGCCGAGGGCCAGCCCCAACGGCTCATTGGCACCCACACCGACATTAGCGATCGCAAGCGGGACGAAGTGCAGCGGCAGCAGATGGAGGTGATTCTGCGCCAAAGCGAGGCCACCAACCAGGCGATTCTAGCGGCCATTCCCGATCTCCTGTTGCGGGTGGGGCGAGACGGCACCTGCTTTATGGTGCTGCCGCCCAAGGATGGGGTGGCGGGGGTTTTTTTACCGATTCAGCACCACCTGTCGGAGGTGTTGCCGTTGGATTTGCTCCATCACCACCTCCAGCGCATCGAACAGGCGATCGCCACGGGGCAACTTCAGGTGTGGGAGCAGCAGTTGCCCAAGCATGGCAAAACCTGCTACGAAGAGGTGCGCCTGATGCCCTGTAGCGATGAGGAATGCCTGGTGATTGTGCGCGACATCACCGAGCGCAAACAAACGGAACTCGACCTCAAAACGAAAATTGACGAGCTGGATCGGTTCTTTTCCGTTTCCCTAGATCTGCTGTGCATTGCCGATACCGATGGCTACTTTCGGCGCATCAACTGCGCCTGGGAGCGCACCCTGGGCTATCCCCTAGGCGAACTGGAAGGAAAGTCCTTTATCAATTTCGTC
The DNA here is from genome assembly GCA_035285305.1 of Leptolyngbya sp. GTDB lineage: Bacteria > Cyanobacteriota > Cyanobacteriia > Phormidesmidales > Phormidesmidaceae > Nodosilinea. The sequence goes on along the minus strand of JAYKHF010000241.1, from coordinate 5,276 downwards.
CATCCCGACGACGTGGAGTCTACCCTCGCCATCCTCGCCACCCTAGCGGAACAGAAGGATGTCCTGAACTTTGTCAATCGCTACCGCTGCCAGAATGGATCCTATCGCTGGATTGAATGGCGGTCGGTGCCCGTGGGGCCACTAATCTATGCGGCGGCCCGCGATATTACCGACCGGCTCCAGTCGGAACTGGAACTGAAATCCACCAAGGATCAGCTTGAGTTGGTGCTCAAGGCCTCCTCCGAGGGCTTTTCCGACTGGAATACCGTAACCGGCGAGATTTATTTTTCGCCGCGCTGGAAGGCCATTCTCGGCTATGCCGATGATGAGCTCGAAAACTCCTTGGCTATGTGGCAATCGGTGGCGCTGGAGGAGGATCGCAAAGGGGCCACCCAACTCGCGGAGGCCTATCACGCTGGCACCGTCGATCATGTTTCCCTGGTGCAGCGCTACCGCCACAAAGATGGCTCGACGGTGCATATGCTCACCCGGATGCTGCATGTGCGGGATGATCAGGGTCAGGTGGTACGGATGATTGGCAGCCACCTCGATGTGACCGCCACAGTGGAGATGCAGGCGGCCCTAAAAACCTCGGAACTGCAATTGAGTGGGGTGTTGAACAGTTCCCTGGATGGCATCATGGCCTTCCGGTCGGTACGCCAGGGGGATCTGGTCATCGACTTTGAATGGCTGCTGTGCAACCCCACCGCCGCCGATCTGCTGGGCCGCACCCCCAGCCAACTGCTGGGAACACGGCTGCTCGACCTTCACCCCCAACGCCATGGGGATGCCCTATTTGCCCTCTGCCAGCAGGTGGTGAGTACGGGCCAGTCGGCACAGCAGTCGATCCACTACCACCACCACAATCTGGACTACTGGCTGGAGATCATCGCCGTGCAACTGGGGGATGGGCTGGCCGTCACCTGCCGAGATATCACTCCCCTGAAGCGGTCGGAACTGGCCCTTCAGCAATCTAACCAGCGGTTGCAGGAAAATGTTGCCATCCTGCAACTGCGGCAGGAGGAAATGCTGCGCCTCGGCGAAATGAACGAGTTTATTCAGTCCTGCTTAACGGTGCAGGAGGCCTACCAGGCGATCGCGACCCTGGTGACTCCGCTGTTTCCCGACTGCGGGGGCAGTATTTTCATCATCAATCCCTCCCGCAACTATGCCGAACGGGTCGCCACCTGGGGCCAGGATCTTCATTCCATGACCGAGTTCCATCCCCAGGACTGTTGGGCCTTGCGTCGGGGGCGTGGTCACTTGGTTGAATCTGGACAGGCGGGGCTGCGCTGTCACCACAGTGATGCTCCCGCCAACGCCGTTACCCTCTGCTTACCCATGCAGGCCCAAGGGGAAACCCTCGGCTTGTTCTACCTGTGGTCAGAGGATGCGGCCCATTGTTCGCTGGCGAAGCAACACCTAGCCCGCACGGTGGCTGAGCAATTGTCCCTCGCCATTGCCAACCTCACCCTGCATGAAACCCTCCAGCACCAGAGCATTCGCGACCCGCTGACGGGGCTGTTTAACCGGCGCTACCTGGAGGAGTCGCTTCAGCAGGAAATCCAGCGCGCCCAGCGCCACAACCAGGCCATCGGTATCATCATGCTGGATATCGATTACTTTAAGACCGTGAACGACACCTACGGCCACGATGCCGGAGATCTAGCCCTCCAGGCGGTGGGCAAAATCCTGCGCGAACGGGTGCGTGGATCCGACATTGCCTGCCGCTATGGGGGCGAGGAAATGACCCTGATTTTGCCCGAATCTAACCTCACGGCCACCGAGCAGCGAGCCGAAGCCCTGCGCCTAGAGATCGAGCATCTGCGCGTTGACTACCAGGGCATTCAGATCAAACCCTTCACGGCCTCCTTGGGGGTGGCCTGCTTTCCCCACCATGGCTGCACCACTAGCATCCTGATCAAAGCCGCCGACGGGGCGTTGTACCGTGCCAAAACCAACGGTCGCAACCGGGTAGAAGTCGCCCATTGCCGATCCCTGCCCGCCCCTAGAACTAGGGACAGGGCCAGTGGGGATCGGTCTGAGCCCTGGGCTGCTGATCCAGATAGGTTGTCGTGAGCTGGTCGCAACTGCGCTGTAGCAGGACGGCCAGATTGGCGGTGTCCCCAGCGGGGGGCAGCGGTTCGAGTTCGGCCAGGGTTTGGGTGAGGATGGCCTGGGTTTGGCGATATCGCTCTGGGGTTTGAAGGGCGGACGGGAGGCGCTGGAGTCCTTGCCCTGCTTGGGTTGCGGCCACCAGGGCTTCCCAGGGTTGATTCATCGTCATCAGCACCGTGGCTAGGCGCTGGCGGGCTTGCCACTGGCCCAGTTCGGCCTGAACCTGGGCCTGCCTTGCCCGGTATAGCAGGGTGCCACTCGCCACCCCCAACCCCACGGCCACCACGGAGATCACCGTGATCACCCGTAGCCATCGCCGCTGTTCCGCCAGCACCGCCGCCTGTCGGCCCAGTTCCCCATCCCGTTGGGCGGCCTCGGCCTCCGCACTGGCCAAAACATAGCGATTGTGGAGGGCGGTGGGGCGAGGTTCCTGCTGATCGCCCTGGGCCAGGTACTCGTTGGCGCGGGCTAAATCCGCCCCCCGCAGCAGGTAGCTGTTATCCCGTCCGTGGCGCTCCCATTCCATGGCCCGCACCAGAAGACGGGTGTGGCTCCGCACATAGTCGAGGTCTTGATCGAGGGCGGACAACAACCGTTGCAGCCCTTGCTGGAAGTCATCGCCGGGGCGCAAGAAAATCCAATTCAGGCGGGCGAGTTCGGGGTGTACCTGATCCGGGAGGACATCCTCAAACACCACGGGCACCAACCGCTTGTGGTGCTTGAGGGCTTCTTCCACTTCCTGACCACATACCTTGGAAGCGAGGGAGTCAGGGCTAAGCACAAACAGGAAGGTATCGGCTAGTTCAATGCCAAGCTGAATTTCCTGCCACCAATCTCCGGCCACGGGAATGCTCTCCCAATCGACCCAGACCTCGCGCCCGGTGGCCTCTAGGGCGCTGTGGATCTGCTGCACAAACTCCTTATTTCGGCGGCAGTAGGAGATAAAAACGTTGGCCTGTTCGCTATCGCGATCCAGCACTTGCCACACATCGGTGGGCATCTGCCGCCCTGATTTAGGGGCCAGTTTGACCCGATAGTAGGATCGGCCCTGACGATCCAGGGCATACACGTAACCTTGACCGCTCAGGTCAGCGAGGTGGGCTTGAACCTGGTCCATCTCCTGACCCAGGTGATTGACCAGATCCGCTGGGGTGGCTTCGTAGTGGCGCAGCAGCCAATTCACCACCGCCTGCTGATCCTCAGGCAGCATCAACACATCCGAAACCCGCAGCCCCGGCGATTTCCGCCGCCCTTGCCTTGGCCCCGCGAGGAGCGCATCTAAGTTGTCATCGCCCATAGCATTCCGACCTTGTGTTGCCCAGGGAAAAGGCCCTTTCGACCTCTACCACCGTAGCAAACTTCCCTCAGCCCGAACACCGTAGCCGACGGTGATTTGGCTGGGACGGGTGGCCCGATCAATCGATCCCGAGTCCTGGGGAATTTCCCCTAGGATACGTCCTTATCATCGGGCTGATCGTCGGGTTCTGGGAGAACGGTAATGAGCCGGGATCCCTGTTTGCGGGTGATGTAGTTGCTGGCCCATTGGATCATCACGATGACTTTGTTGTCGAACTCGATCAGGAAGAAAATGTGGACAAACAGCCACACAAACCAGGCCGGAAACCCAGTCAGTTGCACCCGGGGGAAGTTCACGACCGCCGAGTGACGACCAATCACCGCGAGTCCGCCGGTGTCTTTGTAGGCAAAGGCGGGGGTGGGCTGTTGGTTGAGGCGACGCTGGATCAGCTTGGCCACATACTGCCCTTCCTGCATCGCCACGGGGGCAATTCCGGGCAGGGGCTTGTCCTCGGGGTGGGCAAAGTGGGCCAGGTCTCCCACCACAAAAATGTCGGGATGGTTGGGCACGCTCAGATCGGCGTTGACGATCACCCGCCCCGCCCGATCCCGCTCGGCCCCCGTACGATCGGCCAGAATGCCGCCCATGCCGGGATCGCGCACCCCCGCCGCCCACAGCACCGTCGCCGCCTGCACCGTCGTTTGATCGTCCCCTTGCTTGAGGCTAATCTGGTGGCCCTGAATGTCCGTCACTAGGGTTTGGGTACAGATTTCCACCCCCATGGCCTCCAGGTCTTGGTAGGCCTTTTTCGACAGTTCCGCCGGAAAGGGCGGCAGCACCCGATCCATCCCCTCCACCAGGAGAATGCGGGTTTGGCTGGTGTCAATGTGGCGAAAATCGGGCTTGAGGGTGTGGTAGGCCAGTTCCGCTAGGGCTCCGGCCAGTTCCACCCCGGTTGGCCCCGCCCCCACAATCACAAAGGTGAGCAAGGCCCGCTGGAGATCGGGATCCGTGGTTTTTTCGGCGGCCTCGAAGGCGGCAAAAATGCGGCGACGCATTTCCAGGGCATCCTCCACGGTTTTGAGGCCGGGGGCAATGTCGGCCCAGTCATCGCGGCCAAAGTAGAAGTGGCTCATGCCCGTGGCCACGATCAGGGTGTCGTAGGGCAGGGTGGTCTGGAATTGGGTGTCATTGCCCTTGAGGCTGACGGTTTTCGTTTGGGGATCGACATCCACCACTTCGCCCATCAACACCTGGGTGTTTTTTTGTCGGCTCAGCACCCCCCGCAGCGGCGAGGCAATATCCCCCGGCGAGAGCCCCCCCACCGCCACCTGATACAGCAAGGGCTGAAAGAGATGGAAGTTGCGCTTGTCAATCAGCGTCACCTCCACATTGGTGGCGCGTCCTAGCCGCTGGGCCGCATAGAGCCCGCCAAAACCACCGCCAATAATCACCACGCGATGCTTGCCGGAGGGCGGGGGGACAGGGGCATGGTCAGGGGCAGAGGCGAGATCGAGGGCCGGATCTTCTAGGGTTTGCATGGCGATCATGTTCAGGGGAGGACAGATGTTACAGATTGTTATAAAACGAATCCGTTGACAAGACTGTGCGCTGCGCTAGATTTTTGGGGCATGGCCTTGGGCTAGGGTCTAGGCGGCCCGGTTGTCCTCCCAGTGGCATGATGGAAGCGGGGTTTGCCCCCGGTGATCCCCCAGTGCTGTCTCGCCCCCGGTGGCCCTATGCCCTGGTTTGTCAAAATCGAAAAAGGCATCGTCGATAAACCCACCTTTGACCAGCATGTTCCGGCCCATGTGGCCTACGTCAAAGCTCTAATTGCCCAAGGGCACCGGGCCAAAACGGG
>JAYKHF010000240.1:0-12243 GCA_035285305.1 Leptolyngbya sp. | reverse complement strand
CACGGGGGAAACCCTGCAAAGCTACCCCCTGGCGCTGACCCAGTTGTTGATCACCTATCACATGCTGAAGGCGGCGAATATCTACGATTAGGCGGCCAAGGGTGCCGGTGGCCGGTGGCCCAGGGTTAGGGGACAACCCTGGGCCACCGCGTCTCTAGTGGTCTGTCAAGACTAAGAATTAGGGCTTCGACAAGCTCAGCCCTAACGTGTCGTTTACGGTCGTCCTGAGCTTGTCGTTCGCCAAGCGTCCCCCGTGGGGAAAGGGCCTTGAGGATATCTGCAACCCTAAAATTTAACCCTGACAAACCACTAGGGCGGCTAGGGCGTGAGGACTTTGCCTTTGAATTGGCTGGTGTAGAGGTCGTAGTAGAGTCCGCGCCGGTGGATCAGTTCGTCATGGGTGCCCTGTTCCACCAGGGCTCCGGCATTGAGGACGAGGATTTTGTCGGCGTGGCGGATGGTGCTGAGGCGGTGGGCGATGACGAAGCTGGTGCGTCCGGCCATCAGGCGGTTGAGGGCCTCTTGAATTTTGGCCTCGGTGCGGGTATCGACGTTGCTGGTGGCCTCATCCAAAATCACTAGGCGGGGGTTGGCCACCATCATACGGGCGATGGTAAGCAGTTGGCGTTGGCCCTGGCTAAGGTTGCTGCCCCGTTCGGTGAGTAGGGTGTCGTAGCCGTGGGGCAGGCGCAGGATGAAGTCGTGGGCGTTGGCCTGTTTGGCCGCTTCGATGCAGTCGGCTTCGCTGGCCTCTAGGCGGGCGTAGCGCAGGTTGTTGAGCACCGTATCCGAGAACAGGAAGGGTTCTTGCAGGACAAGGCCTACCTGTTGGCGCAGACTGTCCTGCTGTACCTCCAAAATGTTGTGGCCGTCGATCAGGATGGCTCCGGCGTCGATGTCGTAGTAGCGGGTGAGCAGGTTGATGATGGTGCTTTTTCCGGCTCCGGTGGGGCCGCAGAGGCCGATGGTTTGGCCCGGTTCAGCGATGAAGCTGTTCTGCCTCAGGACGCGCTGACCGGGCACGTAGCCAAAGTCCACCTGGCGAAATTCTACGCGGCCCTCGATGGGGGGCAGGGGGGTAGCGTGGGGGGCATCCTGCACGGCGGGGGCTTCGTCCAAAATTTGGAAGATGCGCTCGGAGGAGGCAATGGCGGCGAGCAGGAAATCCAGCGTGTTAGCAATGTTGATGATCGGCAGGCCCATCTGACGGGTGTATTGCAGAAAGGCGGTGACGGTGCCCACATCGGCCTCACCGCGCAGGGTGAGCAGGCTACCGACCAGGGCGACGAGGGCGACATCGAGGTTGGTGAGCACCAGGGTGAGGGGGCGGCTGAGCAGGGCGACGAACCTGGCCCGAATGCCCACTTCCATGGCGGCGCGGCTGACCTCCTCGAAGGTGGCGATGGCCTCTTCCTGGCGCTGGTAGGCAATCACCACCCGTTCGCCGCTGACGGTTTCTTCGAGGATGCCGTTGAGTTCGCCCATTTCCGCTTGCAGGGCATCGAAGGCGGGGCCAGAGATACGGCTAACCATGCCCAGAAAGCCCAGCACCAGGGGCACCATCACGCAGGCAGCAAGGGCCATGCGCCAGTTCAGCAGCACCATGGCCAAGATGATGAACAGCACCTTGAGGGTCTCGCTCAGCAGCATCCCTAGGCCGTTGCGGAAAAACTGGGCCACCACCTCGGCATCGTCGCTGACCCGGCTCATCAACTGGCCGATGGGCTGGCGATCAAAAAAGTTCAAAGACAGGGTTTGCATGTGCTCAAACACCTGTCGGCGCAGCACATAGAGGGCGCGTTGGGTGACGTTGGCCAGCACTTCGCCCTGGAGCACCAGCAGCAGCCAACTCACTGCCGCCGCCGCCACCATCCACCCCGCTAGCCCGGTTAGGTAGGGGCCATCTAGCCCCGCACTGAGGCTGTTGAGCCCTTGACCCAGCAAAAAGGGAATGAACAAATTCAGGGCCGTCCCCACAATGAGGAGCAGCACCACCAGGGCCATTTCCCAGCGGTAGCGGGTGACGTAGCCCAACAGTCGCCCCAAGGCCTGGGGCGGTGGGGCCAGGTCTGGTGGCGCAATTTTGACCCGATGGCGATGCAGAAACCGTTTCATAGCTTGGCACCCCCGAGCTGGGATTGATAAATTTCTTGGTAGAGGGGGCTGGTGGCCAGCAGGGTTTCGTGGGTGCCCTGGGCGATCAGTTCTCCAGCCTCCAATAAAAAGATGCGGTCGGCGGTGAGGACGGTGCTGATCCGCTGGGCCACGTAGAGCTTGGTCGTCGTCGTCATCAGGGTTTGTACGGCCTCCTGAACGCGGGCCTCGGTGGCCATATCCAGGGCGCTGGTGCTGTCATCGAGAATCAAAATCCGGGGCTGCACCGCCAGGGCACGGGCGATGGAAATCCGCTGCCGTTGTCCGCCCGAAAAATTGCTGCCCCGCCTTGCCACTGGGGCATCGTAGCCCTCCGGCATGGTGCTGATGAAGCCGTGGGCATCCGCCGCTGCCGCCGCCGCCACCAGTTCCTCATGTTCCGCATCGGGGCGACCATAGCCGACATTTTCCCGCACCGTGCCGCTAAACAGAACCGCCTCCTGGAGGGCAATGCCCACCCACTGGTGCAGGATTTCAGGGGCCAGGTCGCGCACATCGATGTCGTCGATCAGAATGCGGCCCTCGGTGGCATCGTAGAAACGGGGAATTAGGTTGACCAGGGTGGATTTGCCGGAACCCGTGGCCCCCAAAAAGGCCACGGTCTGACCGGGCTCGATGGTGAGGTTGATGTTTTGCAGCACGGGGGTCGGCGTTTCCCCCGGTGCCGTGGGGTAACAAAAACTGACGTTCTCAAACACAATCTGCCCCTGGGTAGGGACTTCGGTGGGCAAGACGGGCTGGCTGGGCTGGTTGATATTGGGCAGGGTGTCCATCACCTCAAACATCCGCTCCGCCGAGGCTTCCGCTGCCGTCACCTGGGGAGTAATCGTGGCCAGCACCACCAGGGGCACCAGGATCGTCACCAAATACTGGGTAAAGGCCATCAGTTCGCCCACGGTGCTCTCGCCCTGGCTGACGGCCCGCCCGCCAAACCACAGCACCAAGGCCGTGGCCAGATTCACAATCAAGAAAAAGCTGGGCTGCAACGCCGCCACGTAGCGCATCGGGTGTAGGGAAGCTTGCCGAAAGGACTGGTTGGCCCGGTCGTAGCGGCGATTTTCGTAATCTCCCTGCACAAAGGCTTTGACCACCCGTACCCCGGCCAAGCTCTCCTGCAACACCTGGTTGAGGTCGTCCAATTTCTGCTGCTGCACCTCAAATAGGGGGGAAATTTTGAACAAAAACACCGCCAAAATGCCCAACACCGCCGGAATCACCAGCAGCAAAATCCACATCAGCCCCGGACTGTTGCGGTAGATCAAAATCAGCGCCCCCACAAACATCACGGGAGCCTGGGCAAGGGACAAAATCACCTGCTGCACCGCCGCCTTAATCGCGGTCACATCGCTGGTCATCCGCACCATCAGGTCGCTGGTGGGAAACTGATCGAGATTGCCAAAGGTGAAGGTCTGAATTTTGCGATACTGCTGCATCCGCACCGCGTGGGCCGTGCGCTCGGCAAACTGCACCGCATAGTAGGCATTGGCGATGGTGAACAGGGCACTGCACACCGCAAACAGCACCATCCACAGCACCGACCGCACCATGGCGTCGCGGTTGCCAGGAATAATGCCGTCGTCAATGAGGCTTTGGCTCATCAACGGAATCAGCAGGGTAAACAGGGCGGAAATCGCCAAAACGATCTGCGACATCCAGAAAGGCCGCTCGTAGCCTCGGTAAATCTGAATGAATCGCCTGAGATGCGGCAAAAAGCCCGTCAAAATTTTAGGATTTCCCGGCGCAACGGCCATAGCCCTCTCCTTCATCCCGACCTCCTAGAGAGGTACCACGGTTTTGGCCATCTGGAGCCATTCCGCAACAAATGCTAAGCTCCTCCCGATCCAAGGCCAAGCCTCAGCCCTCGGGGTTTGGCCCAGGGGCGTTCCCGATTTTGATGAGATCTTTTTTCGTTTTTTGCGCACAATACTATCATTCAGGTTGACCTAGGTTCCCCAGGCTTGTAAGGGTCAGGTGGGCTGCTGCATTTGAGACAAATCCCATGGGGCCAATTGATCATTTACCCAATGACCCATCGCTGCCGCCACAGGCTTCAGCGGCCAATCAGGCATTGAAGGGGCTGAGCCAAGACCTAGAGGCGCTCCGGCAAAAGGTGTCGGCCCAGTTGGCGGAGGATATCACCTATCTGCAAAACCGCAAGCAGCGGCTGATGGCCGACATTGAGACCCTGGAGGATGATTTTTACCAGCTCAAGGTCGAATACCAAGCTTTGCAAGACAGCCAGAGCGAACTGCTGAGCGAGCAACAGGTGGCACAGCAGCAGGTGTGGGCCAAACGGCTTGCCCAAGCCCTCGCCACCCACCTCCAGGCCCGGTTAACGGATGCGCTGCTAGCCCCCGGCATCGTCACCGGGGGAAACGCGCTAAACTCCTTCAGCGAGGCCAGTGATCGGCTCTCGGCCCTCGACAACAGCCTCCACAGCGCCCTCAAGACCCTTCAGCAAGACCTCCAGGGCTATCAGAGCAGTCTGTCCCAGCAGGTCAGCCGGATGCACAGCATGGAGCAGCAGGGGGAGGCCATCCTCGAAGCCCTCGTCACCCGGCTGAGTCAAGAACTTCAAGCGCAGATGGCGCAGCCCGTCCAGCGGATGCCCCGACGAGGCCATCCCCCGGATATGGCCCTGCCTGCCAGTCAACGTCCACCGGAACTACCCACCGGGGGATCGTGGGGTCGTTCGCCTAGCCCATGGCCCCGCTCCGCGCCGCCGCCGCCGCCGCCGCGTTCCACCCCTACGGTTCAGGCCCAGGCCGGGGTTTCTCCCATTGCCATTGCTTCGCCCCGTCGGCGGGAGGGGGCCGGTTCCCCTGCACCCTCGGGGCCGTCCCTGGCGACTCCGGCCAAGCGTCCGCCAGCCAAACCCGCCGCCCCTCCCCCCCGGGCATCTGCCCCCGGAGCCGCCGGGGGCACCAGCCTCAGGCATCTTCAGGGGGGGCTGATTTTAATTGTTCTGTCCACCCTGGCCCTGTCTATTCACAATGTTTTGGTGGGGCTGATTGGCTATGGCGGCAATATTTTTGGCCATCTCCCGGTGACGGCCATTTTCCCCCTGGTCATTCCCAACTCCCTGCTGCTGCTCTGGCTACGGATGGTGGTCGTGGTGCCGCTGATGGTGATCGTGGCCCAACGCCTGCGGCCCACGGTGGGCCAAGACATCACCCAACTCTTGACCCAGGCGGATCGGAAGCCCCTGTTTCAGGTGATCGCCAGTGGCAGTTTCTTGTTTCTGTCCCAGGTGTTGATCTACAAAGCCATTGCGGAGGTTGGCCCCGGCGTGGCGGTGACGCTGCTGTTCATGTATCCCTTAATTACGGTGCCCCTGGCCTGGGCGCTGTTTGGGGATCGGCCTACGCCCCTGCGCCTGGTGGTGATGGTTGCCATCACCATGGGCATTGTCTTTACGGCCCTACCCCGCATTTCCACCGACCTCAGTGCCAGTGGGGTGGTCTCTCCCTGGGGCGTGGGGGCAGCGATGCTCTCCAGCGTGGCCTTTGCCCTCTACCTGGTGGCCATGCAGCTCAGTTTTCGGCGGCTGCATCCGGTGCCCGTGAGTATCATGCAGTTTTCCACGGTCTTTGTCCTCACCAGCGGCTTTTTGATTGTGGGATCGTTCTTTGGGGTGCAGCCCAGTGAACCCTCCAGCCACCTCGGCCTCTACCTGGGAGGGCTGATGCTAGGCAGCCTGACGCTCTTGGGCTACCTGTTTAATAACTATGGGGTCAAGCTGATGGGAGCGGCCCAGGCGTCGATTGTGGCGGCCAGTGGCCCCGTGGTGACGGCCATGCTGGCCTATTGGGTCATCCCCGGGGGCCGATCCACCCTGCAATTTATTCAATGGATGGGGGTGCTGCTGGTGACCCTGGGGGTGGTGTCCCTCAGTCTAGAACGGTTGCTCAGCCTGAAGCGGGCCGCTCGTCGTTCTGAACTCACCTGATTCTCCGTCGAATGTTCGATACACTAGAGCTCACTCCCTGTATCACTGCCTTCCAGCGATCTGCTGCCATCACCGCTATGACTTGGGTTCTGACTACGGCGACTGTTGCCACTGCTTCACCAACCATTGCCCCGGAGAAAAGCCGCCAGACCACCCGCCAGCCCTACCCCAATTACAAAATCATCGTCCTCAACGACGATTTCAATACCTTTCAGCATGTGGCGGAATGCCTGGTGAAATATATCCCCGGCATGGGGGCCGACCAAGCCTGGAACCTCACGAACCAAATCCACTACGAAGGGCAGGCCATTGTGTGGGTTGGGCCGCTTGAGCAGGCGGAGTTGTACCACAATCAGCTCACCCGCGCTGGCCTCACCATGGCTCCCCTAGAGCGGGCCTAGGCCCAGGGAAAACTCCCTAGGCCGAATCCGCTGTAGACTGGCCATCGGGGGCACGGTTCATGGTGCCGTTGCGCCGACTTCAACCCTTTCATGCCCTCTCCCCTATAAATAACCCCAAATAACCCCATTTATGACACAAGCCTCCGACGGTCGCCTCGTTTGGAATCACTCCACCCATCTACCAGGTCTCATTCCCATTCTGGAGAAACTGCTGAACCAACCGGGCATTGGCACCGTTACTCCTGGCGTCATTGCCAATGTTCGCGCCCATTCCCCCGAACTGCGGGTGAAGGTGTCGGTACCCATTCGGGGCGGCTTTAAGCTCATTGCCCGCAGGGGAAAGACGGTGCAGGAGGTGTTTGTGCTGACCAATCTCGATAAAGCTGGGCTAGAAGCCGCCGTGGCCAGGGCTATGGAGGCCGCCTAGGATGGCTGGGAACCCCGCTGATTCCCAGACTTCTACCCCCGAAACGGCCTCACCAGCCCCACCACCGGGGTCGCTCGCCCCCCCTTTGCAACGGCGGCAAGAAGGCCAGGTGACGTTTACCGTGGGCAATGCCTTCTATCGGCCCCAAAGTGCCCTCGCCCGGGATCTAGCGGTGTTGGTGGCCACCCTGGAGAAACAGCGCCTCGGCCATGTGCGGGTGCTCGATGCCATGACCGGCAGTGGGGTACGGCCCTTAAGATACCTCCTAGAGGCCGGGGCCGACTGGGTGTGGGCCAACGAGGGCAACCCGGAACTAGCCAATACCCTGCAAGCCAATCTGGCCTCGGTAGACTCCAGCCGCTACCGCCTCACCCACGACGATGCCCAGGCGGTTTTCTTTCGCTGCTACCAGGAACGGGACTTCTACGACCTGGTGGACATCGACAACTTTGGTAGCCCCAGCCCCCATACCAGCAATGCCCTCTGGGCCGCCAAAATCGGTGGCCTACTCTACCTCACCAGCACCGATGCCCGTTCCACCAGCGGCCACGACCCCGAACGCAGCCTCCGCATCTATGGGGCCGCCGCCCGCGCTCACCCCGCCGCCCATGAACAGGGGCTGCGGTTGTTGATCGGCCATGCCGCCCAAACCGCCGCCGCCCGTGGGTTGGGCATCCAGCCGGTCTTTTCCCTGTTCACCGGGCAAGTACACCGCGCCATGGTGCGCCTGGTCAAACGCCCCACCCTCTCCAGCCAAACCTACGGATTCCTGGGCTATTGCCACACCTGCGGCCAATTTCAAACCGTGGACTGGCGCAAGCTCGGCCAGGTTGCCTGTATGGGATCCCATCCCACGGAGGAAAGCCCCCACCCCATTCTCAGCGGCCCCCTGTGGCTGGGCGAACTACACCATCGCCCGACCCTCGCCGCCATGACGGCCTTAGCAGAGGCTTGGGGCTGGTCATCCCAGAGCCACGTTCTGCACCGCATGGCCGCTGAATTGTCTCTGCCGCCCTACTACTATCCCCTCGGAGAACTGGGCCGACGCGGACGCATGGATATCCCCAACCGGGATCAGTTCATTGCGAAGCTTCACCATCAGGGATACCGGGCCACCGTGCCCAGTTGCGATCCCCAGGCCATCAAAACCAATGCATCCCTAGCCGTTTGCCTTGCCGTTGCTCGGCAACTGGAATCAGGCCGCTAAGCTCCAAGCAGGGCCACTGAGCTGAACCCGAACTGAGGGTATAGTAGGCGTAGATAGTCCGTCGCATTCTAGAGTGATGTATGGTTTTCTTTGGCTTAGGTAAAGGCAAAAAGACTGCAATGCCCTCCCCCCAAGAGGCCCTGCCGGGACGTACCACGCCTATGGCCGTACCGAGCCAGCACTACGTGAACGGCAACCCCTTGCAGCCGCCCTTTCCGGAGGGGATGGAAACAGCGATGTTTGGCCTGGGCTGTTTTTGGGGAGCCGAGCGCAAATTTTGGCAGCAAAACGGCGTCTATACCACGGCGGTGGGCTATGCCGCTGGCTACACGCCCAACCCAACCTACCAGGAAGTGTGCTCTAGCCTGACGGGGCACAATGAGGTGGTGTTGGTGGTGTTTGATCCCCAGGTCATCAGCTATGAGCACCTGCTGAAGGTGTTTTGGGAGAGCCACAACCCCACCCAAGGGATGCGCCAAGGGAATGATGTGGGCACCCAGTACCGCTCTGGCATCTATACCTATTCCCCAGCGCAACGACAGCAGGCCGAGGCTTCTGGCCAACGCTACCAACAGGCGCTGTCAGCGGCGGGCTACGGCCAAATTACGACGGAAATTCTAGACGCCCCGACGTTCTACTATGCGGAAGCCTACCACCAGCAGTACCTCGCCAAAAATCCCGGGGGCTACTGCGGCCTAGGGGGTACCAACGTGGCTTGTCCTATAGGGCTGGCGGTCTAGCGCGGTCTTCTTTCTCCTGTCTCTATGAGTATCCCCATTTCGGTTGCCGATACGATCCACCGTCTAGAGGCTTGGGCGTCGCCCACCTGGCAGGAAAGCTGGGATAACTGCGGTTGGCAGGTCGAACCCGGCATCTTGGATCAGCCCGCCCGGGTTTTAGTCTGTCTCACCCCGACCTGGGCGGTGCTTGAGGAAGCCCTGGAACTTCGGGGGCAGGGGCAGGCGGTGAACCTGATTCTGGCCCACCATCCGCTGATTTTTAGCCCCCTGAAGGCGATTACCCAGGACAACCCGGTGGGCCGGATGGTTTACCAGGCGATCACCCACGGCATCGGGATCTACAGCGCCCACACCAATTTCGATCAGGTGGCGGGGGGAACGGCGGATACCCTAGCTCAGATCCTCGGACTCCAGGATGCAGAGCCCGTGGTGACGACCCAACCGCCGGTGGGCTATGGCCGCGTCGGGAACTTAGTCCCGGCCCTGTCCCTAGACAAGCTGCTGAGGCAAATTCAGGCCACCCTGAAGCCACCCAGGTTAATCTACTCCCCCGCCGCCGATTTACACCAGTCGATCCAGCGGCTAGCGGTGCTGGGCGGGTCGGGGGCTAGCTTTTTGGGGGCTGTGGCCAAAACCGGAGCCCAGGCCTACTTAACGGCGGATGTCAAGTTTCACCAGTTCCAGGAGGCCCGGGATCGGGGGGTGGTTCTGATTGATGCGGGGCACTATGCCACCGAACGCCCTGCCTGCGAAGCCCTGGTGAACTGGGTGCGGGATCAAGGCGTGGCCTGGGCTTCCCTGAGCCAGCGGGATGAGGATTTTCGTCAGTTTTTTGGGGAAAATCCCGGCGGGGTTTCGGCCTAGCGATGGTCAGCAGATCGCAAAGTCCCTCTCCCAACATGGGAGAGGGATGTAGGGTGAGGGCTGGATCTCGGCTGAAGAACAAGTTTGTGATCTACCGATGGTGGTTGAGCCCAAACGACGGTTCACTCGGGTTTGCGATCCCGTTCTTCTGCCCGGGCACAGACATCGGCCAGGGTTTGGGCGTTGAGGGGATCGCCCGCCACCGGGTGCCAGGTTAAATCGCCCGGTTCTCCGTTGGACGCCACATCTCGAAATTCCTCGGTTTGGCAGCGATATTCGGTGAGGTAGGTGATGCGTTCAGGGGGCGATCGGCGCGAATTGATGTAGAGGCTGGATACCTGCACGGTGCCATCGGGCAGGCGTTGGATGGAATCGGTATCGATCCACTGCTGCTCTAGACCAGCGGGGGTCACTGGCGTCCAGGCGGTGGCCTGGGCCGGAGCGCCCCAGCCAAGGCCGATGGCCATGATCCCGATCATTAGGCCCCTGCCCAGCAGGGTCTGCCAACCACCCCTCAGATACCCCATCTTAGAAACCTCCAACGGGAAACCTCCAACGGCAATCCCCCCCAACCCGAGACTCAAGGCGTTCCGAGCACTTTTCATCACTATTGGTCGATCTGAAAGGTTGGCCCCTTGCCTTGGCGCAGGGCCGGATAGTAGCTCGCCACAATGGCGATGGCCAGCCACCAGAGCGTGCTGATTTGGGGGCGATACATGACGGTGTCAGCAATGCCCTGGCCTAGGGTGCCGATCATAGAGGCCAAGGCTCCCATCAGCCAGTAGCCCTGAACAGACTGGATTTCCCGCATTTTTTGAATCTGCACCCAGCCCTGGTGAAACACCACAAGCAGCATCCACAGGAAGGCCGCAAAGCCCACAATTCCGGCTTCCACCAGCACCTCTAGGAAGACGGAATAGGCGCTGAGGGCCGTGTAGCGGGGGCGCTGATAGATGGGGTAGACGGTGTTGAAGGCCTTATTGCCGGGGCCAATGCCGAGGATAGGGCGATCTTGAATCATCTCGATCACCGCCGCCCAAACATTCATCCGAAAGTTATTGCTGCTGTCGGCCCGACCCGCAAAGAAACTCAGCACCCGAGCCCGCAGGGAACTCACTGACAGCACCGCCAGCAGCACAAAGGCGGCAGCCCCTCCCAGCAGCAGGGGCATGGCCCAACGCCGCCAAAAGGGCGTGAACCGAATACTCCAGTAGTGCACCGTGAGGGCCAGCAGCACAAAGCCTCCCAGCAAGAAGCCCACCCACCCACCCCGACTGAGGGTGAGCACTAGGCAGAGGATGTTGATGATTGCCGCCAGCGCCGCCAAGCCCTTGGGCACCCAGCGGGGCCATGCAAACACGGCCATGGCCGAAAACATCACGGCGGGGATGAGGTAGCCTGCCAGCAGGTTGGGGTTGCCCAAAAAGCTGTAGACGCGGGTCACAGAGGCTAGTTCGGAGGTGGCATCCACCCAGGTGGCGAGGGCCGCTGCCCCGAAGAAATACTGCCGTAATCCATAGATCGCCACGGGCAAGGTGGTGAACAGGTAGGCCGAAATCAGCAGTGTTCTGGCCCTTGGCTGGCGACAGACCCGGGCAATGAGCAGGAACAGCAAGATATTCAGGGTGAGCTTAATGAGCCCACTGAGGGCCGCACCGGGCACGGGGGAAAAAACCGTTGCGAGGGCCATCGCCCCCCCGAAGGCCACTACGGTGATGTGCACTGGCGTTATGCCAGCCCCAGCCTCATCGGTGAGCGTGAGCAACACCCAAAAGGCTGCTGCTGCCAGCAATAGCACCCCAATCAGAGTCGTAGAGACGTAGGGCGCGAGGATATAAAGGATGGCCACCAGGGCTAGCCCAATCCAGTCTCCCCAGGGCAACAGCCCACTACCCTGCCGCCACTGCCGCAGGGGGGCCAGCAGGCGATGGATCAGGCTCACCTGCCGCCATTGCTCAAAGGCAAAGGTAGACAGGGTTAACTGTTGCCAAAAGGACGTCAGCATAGATTGCAGAAGGCACAACAAAAAGTCTTTCCCATCATGCCAAGGTTTGGGCCGACTGGGACAACCAAGGGATAACTCAAAGGGACAACCCCAAGGGATAACCTCAAGGGACAACCCCAGGAACCGGGGCGGGGACCTCCCTGGGCAAAGACTCTGCCCCAGGGCCGGAAATCCATGTCTGAATATTTTTAAACCCCTGTGATCTTTCGGCGGGTAGTCGTGAATTATACGGATAGTCGTTCCAATCCATGCTTTCCCATGCTCGCCTTCACGCCGCCTTGGTTATGGAACTTTTCTTGTTTCTGTTTATTGCAGGTCTTGCCATCTACCTCAACCTACCCGAACAGCCACCGCCCAAGAAAGACCCTTGGGAGGAGATGGGCAAAGCCATTGGCACCGCCCTCAAAACCCTCAATGTTCCCGCCGATGGCAACAAGGGCGGCGGGAACGGTGGCGGCAAAAAAGACAAATTCCCTTGGTTTATTCCCTTGGCCCT
>JAYKHF010000239.1:0-4028 GCA_035285305.1 Leptolyngbya sp. | reverse complement strand
CTGTTGATCATCCGCGCCGATGGCCCCGTCGTTGGGTATCGATGGTGCTGCTTGCCCTAGTAGGGGCAGGATTAGGCCTGTTGATCGGATGGCCAGCCCCAGCCAACGCCCTGACGCCGCGCCATTTTGATGAACTGTCCTTTCCCTCCCTCCCGGAGGTTCAGATCTCCGCCTTTGAACGCTATCAGTTGGCCAATGGCCTGGTGGTGTACCTGATGGAAGACCACGAGCTACCGCTGGTGAGCGGATCGGCCACCTTTCGCACAGGCGCTCGGTTTGAACCGGCGGATCAGGTGGGCTTGGCCAGCCTGACCGGGGAGGCCATGCGTCTCGGGGGCACGGTCAATCTCAATGCCGATGCCCTCAATGAAGCGCTGGAAAGGCGAGCCGCTGCCATTGAAACTGGCTTTGATGTCGCTGCCGGTAGCGCCAGTTTTGACGCCCTAGCGGAGGATGCTGAGGACATCCTGACCCTCTTTGCCGACGTGATCCAGCATCCCGCCTTTGCCCAGGACAAGATCGATTTCCTCAAGCGCCAAACCCAAGGCGGCATTGCCCGCCGCAATGACAACCCCGACAGCATCACCTCCCGCGAGTTCCGCAAACGGGTCTATGGGATGGATAGCCCCTACGCCCGCACCGTGGAATATGCCACCCTCGCGGCCATCGACCGGGAGGATATTCTGGACTTCTACCGGGCTTCGGTGCGCCCAGAGCGAACGATCCTCGGCATTGTGGGCGACTTTGACAGCGCCACCATGAAGCGGTTGATCGAGCAGCGCTTTGGCCCATGGCACGGTGCCGGAACAGCCCTCACCGTCAGCCCCCTGCCGGAGGTTGCCCAGGCGGAAACGGGGGTGTTTGTGGTGGATCAGCCCCAAATGACCCAAAGTTCCGTACAAATTGGCCACCTAGGTGGCCTAGTGAACTATCCCGACCACGCTGCCCTCTCGGTGATGAATGAGGTGCTGAACGGATTTTCGGGACGGTTGTTCAACGAAGTTCGATCCCGTCAGGGCTTGGCCTACTCGGTCTATGCCTTCTGGGCTCCTCGGTTTGACTATCCGGGGTTGTTCATTGGCGGCGGCGAAACCCGCACCGAGGCCACCGTCCCCTTTGTGCAGTCCGTCAAGGCGGAAATGAACCGGATTCGCCAAGAGCCCATCACCGCCGCCGAACTGGCCCAGGCCCAGGATGCCGTGCTGAACAGCTTTGTGTTCAACTTCCAAACGCCCGGTCAAACCCTGAACCGCCTAATTCGAGATGAATACTACGGCTATCCCGCCGACTTCATCTTCCAGTTCCAAAGCCAGGTTAAAACCACCACGGCCCAGGATGTTCTTGCTGCCGCCCAGGCTCGTTTAGACCCCGAAAAGCTAGTCATTCTGGTCGTAGGTAACCAAGCGGGCATCACCCCCGCCCTATCTACCCTATCTCCCAATGGCCAGGTGACAACCATCGACATCACCATTCCCTCGCCAACAACCTAGCGCCCCAGCCCCTAGTCCAGGTCTATGGCTTAGACCTGGACTAGGGGATTGTCAGGGTTAAATCTTAGGGTTGCAGATATCCTCAAGGCCCTTCGACAAGCTCAGGACGACCGTAAACGAAACGCTCGGGCTGAGCTTGTCGAAGCCCTAATTCTTAGTCTTGACACTGCACTCGGGGGCCGGACTAGGAGAATGCAAGACCTTGACGGCCAGGAAAGCTTTGCTCCATCAGGCCGCATGGGCACCAGCGCCAGTGATCGTATCTATCGTGCGAGTCTATCTCGCCAGATACCGGAGACGTCCGTTTTTAATCTGCACCACCGGGTGATTGGAAATGCGAACTAAGTGTTCGTCGTGGGTGGTGACAATGACGGTAATGCCGATGGAGTTGAGCTTTTTGAGAATCTTGATCACCTGAAGGGAGTTGTCCGCATCTAGGTTGCCAGTGGGTTCATCGGCCAGGAGCAGCGGCGGGGTGTTCACCACAGCCCGGGCAATGCTCACCCGCTGCTGTTCGCCCCCAGACAGTTCATCGGGGAAACACTGCGCTTTGTTCTGGAGGCCCACCATTTTGAGCGCTGGCCACAGACGACGATGAATTTCCTTGCGCGTGAAGCCCTGCGCCCAGAGGACGAAGGCGACATTTTCGGCCACGGTGCGGCGGGGAAGCAGTTTATAGTCCTGGAAGACGACACCGATGCGGCGACGCATCATCGCTAGCTTATTGCCCCGCAGTTTGGCAATGGGTTCATTCGCCACCAGGATTTCCCCGGCAGTGGGGCGTTCATAGCCGTAGAGCAGCTTCAGCAAGGTGGATTTGCCAGACCCCGATGGCCCCGTGACAAATAAAAAGTCCCCCTGCTTCACCGTCAGGCTGACATCGGTGAGGGCGGTACTACCGTTGGCGTAGATTTTCTCGACCTTCTCCATCGCGACGATGGCCGGAGCTGGCCCTGGGGCAGCGGATGGAGTTGGGGTAGACACTTGCGAATTCGCGACAGAGCCCCTCGGCACCGTGGCCCCCAACAGCCCAGAGGCAGCGGATTGAGGCGGGGGATCAGTGGGCCTAGCGACAGAGGACGGGGCGGGAACAACCAGTTGAAAGCGGTCTTGGAGGTGCGCTCGCACCGATTCGGGCAACTGATGGATGCGGGAGTCATCCGTAGATCGGGGCATGGCAGGACGCATAGGAAAATCCTAACGGGGATGGACGTACCTCAGACACCGGCATCGGAGATCGTTCCGGGGCTGGCTTGTAGCTTTTGGGTGGACATTGTAGCGGAAAGGTATCCGTTGGCCAATGGCCTGGGGGATAAGTCTCCCCGAAATTAGCGTAAAACTTACGAGAAGCCATCCTCGCTGCATGACAGGCCGCAACAATTTTTATCAGACCTGGGGCCATCGACCACGGGCAAGCCCCTGTCTACCCCCTAACCGGGGCATCATCCCCCCGGAGAAGGTCAGGAATGTCCGTAAAGGTACCGACGCAAAACTTCGCCACCGCAGTACGGTTCTACCCACCTGAGAAATAGACCAAGGTTGGTTACCTTAGATTTAGATGTTTGAACCCCCATTCACCCCAAGTCCATCCCCATCGGATTGCCGTAGCCGCGCCCCACGGGACTTGGTACCCCCAGCAACCTGCCCTTTCCAGTTCTCAAAGTGAGGTATCTACTGTGAGCAACTCTTCCGGCAAATCCCCAGAACTGTTCAACGGCTTCAAGCCCTTCGAGCATGGCAACTCGCTGATGCAGTACGTCCATGCCATGAGCCCAGAAACCATTGCCCAACTGTCTAATCCGGCCTCCCCAGAAGTGCAGCAAATGATGGAACACAACATCATCGGCCTGTTGGGGGGCTTACCTTCCCAGCATTTTGACGTAGAGATCACCACCAACCGCGAAAGCCTAGGGCGGCTGTTGGCCTCTGCTATGATGAGCGGGTACTTTTTGCGCGGGGCCGAACAGCGCCTGGAAATGGAGCAATCCTTCGTCCTGGCTGACTCCGCCTCAGATTCTGAGTGACGCCCAAATCCCCCCATTCCCCCTTGCCCCACTCGTCCCGAGAGGCCGTTTCCCCGCCCCAGCGTTGTCGGGATGGCGAAGCCGCCTATCTAACGGTGGCAATGGATGTGCTGCCCAGGGTTGAATCCACCGCCGAACTGGCGACTGAAGCGGTGGCTAAATCTGCAAAACAGACTGGGGACAGGAATCGAATAACCTTGGATCCGGCTGGGGCTGTCTCCCCCTGGCCGGATTTTGTTGTAGCGGAACTGCGGGCCAATCTGCTGACTTGGTATCGACAGGCGGGCCGACAACTACCCTGGCGCAACATCGACAACCCCTACGCCATCTGGGTTTCGGAGATGATGTTGCAGCAAACCCAGGTCAAAACCATGTGGCCCTACTACGAGCGCTGGCTGGCGCAGTTTCCCACCGTAGAAGCCCTGGCGGCGGCGGATTTGCAAACCGTGCTCAAAGCCTGGGAAGGGTTGGGTTACTATGCCCGTGCCCGCAATCTCCACCGGGCCGCCCAGCG
>JAYKHF010000238.1:0-16267 GCA_035285305.1 Leptolyngbya sp. | reverse complement strand
GGAGCCGGGAGCATCGCCATTCCCACACTAGACAACATTCGCGAAATTCTTCAGGCCGAAATTCAGGCCAAGGCCGAGCAAAAAGCGCCCGGTTCCATCGAAGGGCAGAAACGCTATGCCAAGCAATACAGAATCAGCATCCACCAATGGAGCTACGGCAGACTCCTCGACCAGGTGTCCAGTAAAGCCGCCCAGCAAGGACTCGTCATCGAAACCGTCAAACAACCCTGGCGGCACAGTCCCCAGGAGCAAGCAAAAGCCGTAGCCATCGCCGCCTACGAGTCCCGACAAGCGACAGTACTTTAGAACCAAAAGACCAGGCTATAATGAGCAAACCGCTTTGAACTCGACCGCTGAACCTAGACAACCGAATGATTCAATCGCGCCGCGACTCATGCGTTAGCCTCTGAGTCGTGTGAAATAAGGGTTAGTTTGGCTGTTGGAAGACAGCCGTGCTTTCTGGCCCTGGTAGCTACTCGCCCTGATGCTGTCGGACGAGAGGCTTCAGCCTCTCCGAAGAGATTAAGTCGTAGTTGGTGGGCTTGCAACTCCAATTATGGCGTAGGTGCGCTCCCAGCAATAAGGGTGCGGATGTACTGCTGTAGTGGCTACCGAATCACCCCCGACCAAGGGGGAACTCGCTCCAATACTGGGGTTGAGGGTCTTTGGAAGGATGAAATACGCCTTCTCGATCCGCGAAAAGGCCGAATGACCCGTCACACGGTTATTCCAAGTCTTTGCCACGGTCAAAAGGCCCCCAACCTCACCAGTACCGCCAGGATGGATGAGGCGATCCGCGCAAACACCTTCTGAAAGCCTTATCTTGAACGCCTTTCAGAAGCCTGCGGTCACAATCAACCACCCTGCACAGGGGAGGTTGAAAGAAACTCCTCTTCCAGCCGGACATCTCACGATTCAGTCACAATCAACCACCCTGCACAGGGGAGGTTGAAAGATCCTCAGTTCTCCTGTTTGTTGAGTTGCTGCTCGTCACAATCAACCACCCTGCACAGGGGAGGTTGAAAGGGAGTGGAAGACTATTATGCCCACAATGCCAAGGCGTCACAATCAACCACCCTGCACAGGGGAGGTTGAAAGGCCTTGACCCGTGCCGACGCGGATCTCCTATCCCGAGTCACAATCAACCACCCTGCACAGGGGAGGTTGAAAGCTGACGCCTACTGGGACATCGCGGAACCCTTGATCCGCGTCACAATCAACCACCCTGCACAGGGGAGGTTGAAAGGTGAAACATAGAGGCTTCGCCTTCTGAGGCGAAGTGTCACAATCAACCACCCTGCACAGGGGAGGTTGAAAGCTTAGGTTCAGGGCGTTGCTGAGTCGGGAATGGATTGTCACAATCAACCACCCTGCACAGGGGAGATGGGGCGTTGAAGGATATCTCATCTCTATCAAGTTTAAGTTTCAAGCGAGTTGAAAGGAGCGCCTGCCTTACAACAGGCATAAGTCCAACGGCCTTTGGCGACATTAATCTGTCACCAGTCATTTAACGACAAGATTTTGTCCCGACGACACTAATTCGCCACCGACGACATCAATATGTCACCGATGACAAATAGCGTGTCACTGTACATCTATGGGCGATACTGGACTCGAACCAGTGACATCCTGCTTGTAAGGCAGGCGCTCTACCAACTGAGCTAATCGCCCGTGCGTTTTACCGTTAGCTATCCTAACAAAGAACGGTGAACTTTTAACAGGAATACCGAAAAACCGAAATCCACCGAGGCCCGGGTGAACCTTAGGCTTGTTGGCTCAGCCAGGAGATGGCTTCGCGCACCCAGGTTTCGGGGTCGCTGCTTTTAGAGGCTGTGGTGTGGCGGGCCACGGTTTGGATGGCTTTGAGGATTTCTGCTTGGGTATAGCCCAGGGCACTGAGGGTAATTTCCACCTCTTCGTGGATCGAGGCGATGGGGCCGCCGGTGGGCACGGCGGAGAATCCGGCCTGGGTCTGCCAGTCTTGCAGTTTGGTTTTCAGTTCCAAGACCACCCGTTCAGCGGTTTTGCTGCCCACTCCGGGGGCTCTGGAAATGAGTCGGGTATTTCCGGCTACGATGGCCTGCACCAGGTCTTGGTCGCCGAGGGTATCCAGCAGGGCTAGGGCCATCTGGGGGCCAATGCCGCTGACTCCGGTTAGCAGCAGAAACAAATCTCGCTCGCGCCGCTGGCCAAAGCCAAACAGCACCATCTGGTCATCGCGCACTTGAAGATGGCAAAACAACTGGCTGGGTTCGCCAATGGCGGGCAAGGTCGATAGCTGGCGGGCCGGTACCTGAAGCTCGTAGCCGATGTGATTGACCTCTAGGGTGACGATGATTTTATGGTTTCCCGGTTTTTGAACCTCCGCCAGGGTGCCCTTTAGGTAGGAAATCATGGCGTCTGGTTCAGGTCTTTAGATCGGGCTCGGGCATCGACGGGGGATGTCGATTTGAGGGGTTTGGAACGTTTGGGAGTAGGGGGTTGGGCTGGCTGAAGCTGGCTCCGACCGCTGTGGATAATGGTCAGCATTTGCGAGAGTTGTTGCTCCACCTGGAAGAGCACCCGGTCAGCGTAGGCATCGGCTTCCTGCTGGATAATTTCCTGCTCTTGGAGGGCACCTTGGCGCTGGATGTCCCACTCCTGCTGGGATTGGCGCTTGAACTGTTCCACCTCGGCCCGCACATTGGCCCGCAGTTGCTCACATTCTGCCTGAGCCTGAACCTGAACCTGGCGGGCAATCTGCTCAGCCTGCTGCACCAGGCCCATTTCATCCAAAATTTGGGCGGCCTGCTGCTCGGCGGCCTGAATTAAGTCCTGGGCGTAGCGCTCGGCCTCGGCCACAATCGCGTCGCGCTGTTGCAGCACTTGCACAGCCTGCCGAAAGGTGGGGGGCAGGTTCAGCCGCACGGCATCGAGCTGATCCAGCAGTTGGTCTTCATCCACGAGGGTGCGCCCACTGAAGGGAACTCGGGGGCTTTCTAGGATCAATTCCTCAAGCTTGTTGAGTTCCTGCTGAATGTCTACGTCTCCGACCTGGGGAAGGAGGTGGGCGGCGCTGCCGTTGGCTTTGGCGTCGGTAGCGGATCCATTTTGGTTGGAGTTGGAAGCAGTGGGGTCTGGACGTAACATTGGTAAACGTCTCGCGCTACATGGTCAGGAACAAGGTGATCAATGGGGCCGCCAAACTGGGCGATTTCTTTGACCAGGCTACTGCTCAGGAATCCATACTCCGTGGAGGTCGCCAAAAACAGGGTTTCCAGGTCTTCGGCCAGGGTTTTATTAGTATGGGCCATCTGTAGCTCTTTCTCAAAGTCAGACAAGACTCGCAACCCCCGCAGCAACACCTGAGCCCTGTGCTGGTGAGCGTAGGTGATGGTGAGACCGTCGTAGGCATCGACATCCACATTGCCGAGATGGCTCACCGAGGTTTGAATCTGGTCAATCCGTTTGGTGATGGAGAACATCGGCACTTTGTTGGGGTTGTGGGAGATCAAGACGATCACCCGTTCAAACAGCCGACTGCCACGGGAAATGATGTCCAGATGTCCCAGGGTGATGGGATCAAAACTGCCGGGGTAGATGGCAATCAACGGATCGTCTCAATGTCGATGCAGCGATTATAGCGAAGCGATGGGCGGGTGGAAAAAGGGGGCCATATCCCGGGGCGAGAGGGATCTACTGAGGCGCAAAGGTTTTCTGATAAATGCGGTCACAGCGGGGCGTTTCCACGCCGTCAGCGGGCCGATAGCCGCTGGTTTCGTAAAGCCGCACCGCCTCCTTCAAAACCGAGGCGGTTTCGACCCAAATTTGCTGAAACCCTCGCCGTTGGATGGATTGCTCGAGCTGGCGCAGGAGATAGCGCCCTAACCCTTGCCCCCGAGCTGCGGGCCGCAGGTACATCTTGCGAATTTCCACCGCCTTCTCCCCCCGATGGGCCGGATAGTAGCCCGCCGTGCCGACCACCGTCTCGCCGTCCAGCACGACCCAAAATTCGCCCCCGGTCTGCCAATAGTGGGTTTCGACCGCTAGGGCATCCTGGTCGCTGCCCTGGGGTTCCCAGCCCAGGCCGTATTCGGCTAAAACGGCGGCGATCAGATCGCCGACCGCCTGCCGATCCTGGGGTTGCCAAGGGCGGATGCGATACCGCTGAAACTGATCGTTATCGTCGGGGGCGAGGGAAGGGTTAGACATTGGACTGATCTTGGGGCTTGGCTTGGGACTGAGCTTGGGATTTAGCCTGGGGCTGAGCTTTGGACTTAGCTATGGATGCGGGGTTCGGGATGGAGCGTGGCCAAGATAGCGCTCTCGGCCTCGGCCAATTCCGCCAGTCGGGTATCCACCTCCGTCCGAGGAAAGCGCCCGGTGGCCAGCACCCAGTAGGCTCCGTAGTGGCGGGCTTCCGAGGCCATTAAGCTCCGGTAAAATCCCGCCAGATCTGGATCGGGGCAATGCTGGGCCAACAGCCCCAAGCGCTCATGGCTCCGCGCCTCAATTAGGGCAGAGATCAGCAAAATATCCAACTGGCGATGGGGTTCCCCAGGGCGCACCTGTTCCCGCAGTTTGGCCCCATAGGGGGGCGGATGCAGGGGCCGCAGGGCCACGCCGCGCCGCTCTAGCCATTGGTGTACCTGGGCAAAGTGGGCCAGTTCCTCCTGGGCAATCTCCGTCAGGGCGGTGATTAGTTCCCGATCCGAGGGATAGCGGTTGATCAAACTCAGGGCCACCCCCGCTGCTTTGCGCTCGCACTGGGCATGATCCAGCAGAATGGTGTCGAAATGGGCCAGGGCTTGATCCACCCATTCTGGGCGGGTGGGCTCTACCAAAAATTTAATCGTGGTGGGTTTCACTGTGGCGGCGGTGGGCATGGTTAGCACCGTAACAACATCCCGTAGGGGTGAGGTCTCCTCACCCATCTGCATTCAGGACAGGGCTCAAACGTGTTGAATCACTCAAAAATCAGTATACGTGGCTAACGGGCTAGGGCTGGACGGTTTGGAGATGGTGTACCAGGGCGCGTAATCCTAGGCGGTAGCTTTCGGCCCCAAAGCCGCAGATTTGGCCTATCGCCACCGGGGCAATGTAGGAGTGGTGGCGAAATTCCTCCCGTTTATGGATGTTGCTGAGGTGGACTTCCACCGTGGGCACCCCCACCGCCGCGATGGCGTCCCGCAGGGCCACGCTGGTATGGGTGTAGGCTCCGGGGTTGATGACCAGGCCGTCCTTTTGGCCAAAGGTGGCCTGGATGCAGTCCACTAAGGCTCCCTCGCTGTTGGACTGAAAGGCTTCCAGTGCTACCCCGAGGCTGGTGGCCTCGGCCCCTAGCATCTCGTTAATGCTGGCCAAGGTTTGGGTGCCGTAGATGCCCGGTTCGCGCAGCCCCAGCAGATTCAAATTGGGGCCGTGGATGATTTGAATGCGGTACACGTGGGGCTGCTCCTGAACGCGTCAACCATAAAAATGATCGGTTGGTTACGCATGATCTCACATTCAAGCCCATTCACAAGGGCGGGGCATCCAAATCCCCGCAAGACTAGCCTCGGAGACACCGTTCCAGGGGCGGATTGGGCTGTTATAACTGTGGCTAGTTACTGCCATCACAGGGCCAAGATCCATGCCGGAGGATAGGAATCGGCCCCGTTTGGGGTTGGTCGTGCAATTATTGAATCCCAGCCTGCCCCGAGAGGAGGCCAGGACGGAGGTGGAATACCTCCAGGCCGATTTGCGGGCACTCCAGGGGTTGGGCTCCCTGGCCATGGAAGTGCTGCGTCAACCCCAGGGCGAGGGGCCGTTTCAGGGAGATCGATGGCTAGGGGTGCGCTTTGAACTGCCCGTGGATCGGCTGCGGGCGGTGGTGCGGCGGTTGTGCGATCGCCTAGAGGATTATCCCCAGTCCACGGCGGTGGAGATTCGCTACGGGGCCATGGCCGCCCAGGTGCACACCCAAGACCCAGAGATGCTGGCCCAGATCCTTGACCTGGTGGAGGTGATGGTGGATCCCCACAGCCTCTATCGGGCGAAGGTCGAGATCTACGGCCACCGCCGAGGGGAACTCTCCCCCGCCGAAGAAGCCAACCTAGAGATCCTGCGCCAGCGGTTGGGGCTATCCGCGCAGGAGGCCCAGGCCCTCAGATCCCAAGCCCTTGGCCCCTACCAAACCCTGGCGGAAAAAAGCGGTTATTTCAATCAGGTGTTGATGGAGGAACTGTCTCGCCAGCGCCCGCTTTCTGAGGAAACCTGGGCCGTGTTGACGGAACTGGCCGAGAACCTCAGTCTTCCCCTCACGGTGGCCCAAGCCCTGTACCAGGAGCAGTTAACCACGATCCAGGTGCAGGCGGAGGCGATGCTTCAGCGGCAGCGGGCGGAGGCGGCAGCGGCCCAGGCGATCACCGCCCCCGATCAGCCCCAGGATCAAGCGGCGGAACATCAGCACCATCTGGCCCAGTATCGTGACATGCTGCGACAGGCCATGCAGACCACCCTCTACCCCCCTGACTTTGATCGAGGCCGCCTAGAGCAGGCCCGCCATCTCTGGAACATTGACGCCGAGGTAGCCCTGCAACTGGAGGATGAGGTGCGCAGTCAGCTATACGGCTTCATCCAGTCGGCCCTCGGCGTTGACTATGGCCGACTACGGCAGTTGCTCTGGTCACAGCTTTGGCGCGAGGCGGATGAAGAAACCGAACAGGTCATTCTCAAGGCGGCCCTACGACCGACTATGGAGCCCCTGGATCGGGATGCCGTTCTGCAATTGCCCTGTGTGGATCTGCTGACGATTGATCACCTCTGGAGCCGCTACAGCCGTGGCCGCTTTGGCTTCAAGGCCCAGCAACGGGTCTACCTCCAGGTGGATCGGCGGCCTGGAGACTTTTTACGCGCCCTCGACTGGCGCGGCTCTCGGCTGAGCCTGACCGGAGGCATCAAACCCTATAAGAGTCTTCAGTTCAGCAGCAACGCTCCCCCCGGACATCTACCCACCTGGCGCTGGAGTTGCCCTAGCCTGGAAAATGGCTATGACGTCAGTGAGTCGGTGGTGGAAGCCCTCTTCCTGCACCTCGACAAGTGCTTGGGATCGGATCTGTCTGGATCTAGCGATCTGCCCCCCGGCCATGAGATCTCCGCGCTCCCGCCCGAGGCGATCTAGGATCAGCGTCACAGGTTCCCTGGCCGACGCTGGGTTCTTTTTCCATCCTGGCCAATGCTATCGACCGAAGGAAAAGCCGTGGTATCCGAAGACTGGACGATGAATGACCTTGCCGCCCTGCTGCATGGCCAAGAGTGGCAAGCCGCCGACCAAGTCACCTATGCCCTGATGCTGAGCGCGGCCAACCGCCAGCGAGAGGGGAGTCTCATGGCCGCCGATCTGGCTATCTTGCCCTGCCACAGCCTGCACCGGATAGACGCGCTGTGGGTCAATGCCAGTCAGGGGCGGTTTGGCTTTTCGGTACAGCAACGCCTCTACCAAGCGCTGGATCAAACCTTCGACCCGGCCAGCCTTAGCCCCGCTAACCCGCACCCTTTTTTCCAGGCGGTGGGCTGGCTCATGGTCACGGTGCCCCGTCCCCTGGCCTTTTTCAAGTTTTACGACTTTCTCAACTTTAGCCTCGAAGCCCCCGCCGGACACTTACCAGCCCTCTGGTATTGGCGGCTGACCTGGCTAGAGTCCTTCCAGACCGGAGGCTTTGGTACGGGGCGAGGCGGTGGCTTTGCCGATCTATCGCGCCTCGATGCCCTCATGCTGCGCATGGCCCGCTGTAGCCAGGTGGCCGAGGGGCATTAGTGCAACAGCATTAGTGCAACAGCATTAGTGCAACAGCATTAGTGCAACACGTTCCAGGTGGCGGGGCCAACGATGCCATCCACCAAGAGGGTGTTGGTTTGCTGAAGCTGGCGGACGGCGGCCTCGGTTTGGGGGCCGAAAAAACCGCTAATGGGGCCGCTATAGACCTGCTTGGCCCTGAGGCGCTGCTGGAGAAACCGCACCGCATCCCCTTCCATGCCGGGACGCAGAATCGGTAGGGTCGCCGAGGTGATCGGTGGCGACGGGCTAGAGGAGGGCGGGCTGGATGGCTGGGTAGCCGGTGGGCTGGAGGGTGTCGTCGTCGGTGGTGGGGAGGAGGGCGGGGTGGTCGCTGGGGGATTGTCCGGCGCGGGATTCGGGGCTACTGCTTGGCCGGGGGGAGTCACCTCCGCCGCCGGAGCCGGGAACAGTTTGCTCCAGGTGGCTGGCCCCACAATGCCATCGGCGGTAATGGCGGCGGCTTGTTGGAAGCGCTGCACCGCCAGGGCCGTAGCCTCTTGGTAGACCCCTGACACTGGCCCTGGGTAGTAGCCCAGCAGCACCAACATCGACTGTAGCTCGTAGACCGAATCCCCCTGACTGCCAAGGCGCAGGGTGGGGCGCACAATACGCCCGCCGCTCAGGGTGGGATTGGCCGGGGGATTGGCGCTAGGGGTCTGGGCTAAGGTCTCCGAACCCCAGCCCGTCCCCAGGGCGATCAGCGCAGACAGCCCCACATACCCGAGCGCCTTGGGTCGAAAAGGGCGGAACAACAGAGGCAAATTAAACATGACAGTGACTCCAGGAAGGCCACAACCCGATGATTCAACGGCTACCATAACCCACACCAACCGGGCCGTAGGGCTTAGTCGAGTGCCATTATAGACCGATCCTCCCGATTGGCACCGGGATGATACGGATCAAGCTGGGCCAGAACGCCAAAAGGCCCACCCCCAGGGGCGGGCCTTCCCACGGTAGTTTCCGTGACGCTATGGGTTCCAGCCCCCTACAGTTGGGGGACGAACTGCGGCTTATCCGGCACGACAGTATATTCCGAGACAATCTGACGGAACTCGTCACCATCGATGGTTTCCCGTTCCACCAGCAGGTCTACCAAGCGGTCGATGAGGGCGCGGTTGTCGCGCATGATACGCTTGGCCTCTTCGTAGCACTGGTCTACGATGACGCGCACCTGGGCATCGATGCGGGAGGCAATTTCCTCAGAGTATTCTGATCGGGAGAGCCAGTCGCGACCGAGGAACACTTCGCCCTGGGAACTTTCCAAGGACAGCGGCCCCAGGTCGGACATGCCGAAGCGGGTCACCATTTGGCGGGCCATGTTCGACACCTGCTGGAGGTCGTTCCCGGCCCCGGTGGTGACTTCGGCATCGCCGAAGATCACGTCCTCAGCGGCACGGCCTCCCAAGGCTCCGGTGATGCGGGCCAGGATTTGGGCGCGGGAGATCAGCATCTGCTCTTCGCTGGGGGTGAACCAGGTGAGGCCCTGGGCTTGGCCGCGAGGAATCAGCGTCACTTTCTGCACGGGGTCGTGGTCTTTCACTAGGGTGCCCACAATGGCGTGGCCCACCTCGTGGTAAGCAATCAGGCGCTTGCTCTTGCTGTCCACCAGGGGCGTGCCTTCCATCCCGGCAATCACCCGATCCACGGCGTCGTCAATTTCGGCCATGGTGATGGCGTCCTTGCGGCGACGGGCGGTGAGGATGGCGGCTTCGTTCAGCAGGTTGGCTAGGTCGGCCCCGGTGAAGCCCGGAGTGCGGCGAGCAATGGCTTCGAGGGAAATTTCCTCGGCCAGCTTTTTGTTGCGGGCGTGGACTTCTAGCACTTCGACGCGGCCCTTGATGTCGGGGGGATCCACCGTCACCTGACGGTCAAAGCGACCGGGACGCAGCAGGGCGGAATCCAGCACATCGACGCGGTTGGTGGCGGCGATGATGATGATCCCGGTATTGCCCTCGAAGCCATCCATTTCGGTCAGCAGTTGGTTCAGGGTTTGTTCGCGCTCGTCGTTGCCGCCGCCGATACCGGCACCCCGCTGACGACCCACGGCGTCAATTTCATCGATAAAGATGATGCAGGGGGCATTATCCTTGGCTTTTTTGAACAGGTCGCGGACGCGGGACGCCCCCACCCCCACAAACATTTCCACAAACTCAGAACCGGAGATGGAGAAGAAGGGCACCCCGGCTTCCCCAGCGATGGCCTTGGCCAGCAGGGTTTTCCCGGTGCCGGGAGGGCCAACCAGCAGCACCCCCTTGGGAATGCGGGCACCGATGGCCGTGAAGCGTTCGGGCTTCTTCAGGAAGGTGACGACTTCTTGCAGTTCTTCCTTGGCTTCGTCAATCCCGGCCACATCGTCAAACATGACCCCGGTTTTCGCTTCCATCATGAAGCGAGCCTTAGACTTGCCGAAGTTCATGGCTTGGCCAGGGCCACCGGCCCCACCGCCAGAACGGCGGAACAAGAAGAACAAGCCACCAATCAACAGCAGGGGGAACAGCAGGTTGCCCAGGGCACCCACCAGCGCCCCATCGTTGCGGGGGGGGTGAGAGTCTAGGCTGATGTTAGAGTCACGCAGGCGGCTGACCAGATCGGGGGAGTTTCCGGGGAGATCCACCCGCCAGCGCTGCACCCGGTTGTCGAGGTCAGGATCCACCGCCTCCACAATGGCGGTGCGGCCTCCATCGTAGAGATCCACCGCTGTTACCCGTCCGGCATCTAGGTAGTCTAGAAAGCGGCCATAGGTCATGCGGGTGCTGGCCGCGTTGCGACCCATGTCAGCGGGCGCACCGGAAAAGGCCCCCTGCCACAGAAAGAACCCGACCACCAAGAGCGGCAGGGTCCAAAGTAGGATGACTCGCCAAGAAAGCTTCATAACCAATGGCCTCTATTCACGACTTGCACAGATTTCTACGGATTTATCGGCGTGGACTAAATCCCGTGGACTAACAAAGTTGACTAAATCAAAGTATGAGACAAAATCTTTACTTAATTTAACGTAACCTGCGGAACTGCGGCAAACTTGGTTGGGCAAACCTTAAGTCTTTCTCTTAATTTAGCCAGCGGACGGCGGCGGCGGCGGGCCAGAACGGCCATCGGTGCTAGGATCAGGCAAAAGAAAGTACAAAAGCGCTGAAACTAGCGAGAAGGACGAAGAAAGTCAATGCAAGAAATTGAAAAATCAATATCCTTTGATGGCCGGGACATTAAGCTGCGAGTCGGTCTGCTGGCTCCCCAGGCGGGGGGGGCGGTGCTGGTGCAGTCGGGGGAGACCGCTGTGCTGGTGACGGCTACCCGATCCACGGGCCGCGAAGGAATCGACTTTTTGCCCCTGTTGGTAGACTACGAAGAACGCCTCTACGCCGCCGGACGCATCCCCGGTGGTTTTTTGCGTCGGGAGGGTCGGCCCCCGGAGCGGGCCACGTTGATTAGCCGGTTGATCGACCGCCCCATGCGGCCCCTGTTCCCCCAATGGCTGCGGGACGACATTCAAATTGTGGCCACCACCCTCTCCATGGATGAGCAAGTGCCCCCCGATGTGCTAGCGGCCACGGGCGCTTCCGTGGCGGTGCTGCTGGCCAAAATTCCCTTCAATGGGCCGATGGCGGCGGTGCGTGTGGGCCTAGTGGGTGACGATTTTGTCATCAACCCCACCTACAAAGAAGTGGAAAGTGGCGACCTGGATCTGGTCGTCGCCGGTTCCCCCGACGGCGTGATCATGGTGGAAGCCGGGGCCAACCAACTGCCCGAAGCCGACATGATCGAAGCCATTGACTTTGGCTACGAGGTGGTGCAAGACCTGATTCAGGCCCAGCTTGACCTAATTAAGGAACTGGGCATCGAGATCGTGAAGGAGCCGGAACCGGAAACCGATCCCACCCTGGCCACCTTCATTGAAGAAAAGACCAGCGCCGCCATCAAAGAAGTGCTGAAGCAGTTCAGCCTCACCAAGCCAGAGCGGGACGAAAAGCTAGACGCCATCAAGGTCGAACTGGCGACCACCATCGACGGACTGGAAGAGGATCATCCCGTCAAAGTGGCCGTAGCCGCCAACGGCAAAGCCCTGGGCAACACCTACAAATCCGTCACCAAAAAGCTGATGCGTCAGCAAATTATTGACGAGAAGGTGCGCGTCGATGGCCGCAAGCTGGATGAGGTGCGCCCCATCTACTGCCAGGTGGGTCTGCTGCCGGAGCGCGTCCACGGGACAGGTCTGTTCCAGCGGGGGCTGACCCAGGTGATGTCCGTCGTCACCCTCGGCACCCCCGGCGATGCCCAGATGATGGATGACCTGCACCCCGAAGAAGAGAAGCGCTACCTGCACCACTACAACTTCCCCCCCTACTCCGTGGGTGAAACTCGGCCCATGCGCTCCCCCGGTCGGCGGGAAATTGGCCACGGTGCCCTGGCTGAGCGTGCCCTGGTGCCGGTGCTGCCGCCCCAGGAAGACTTCCCCTACGTGATCCGCGTGGTGTCGGAGGTGCTGTCCTCCAACGGATCCACTTCCATGGGGTCGGTCTGTGGTTCCACCCTGTCTCTGATGGATGCCGGGGTACCGATCACCAAGCCCGTCAGCGGCGCGGCCATGGGCCTGATTAAGGAAGGCGACGAAGTTCGTATCCTCACGGATATTCAGGGTATCGAAGACTTCCTGGGCGACATGGACTTCAAGGTGGCGGGCACCGACAGCGGCATCACCGCCCTGCAAATGGACATGAAAATCACCGGACTGCCCATCAAGGTGATCGCCGAAGCCATTAACCAGGCCAAGCCCGCCCGTCTGCACATCCTGGAAAAAATGCTGGCCACTATCGACCAGCCCCGCGCCACCATGTCGAAGTATGCGCCGCAGTTGATCACCTTCAAGATTGACCCCGAAATGATCGGAATGGTGATCGGCCCTGGCGGCAAGAAGATCAAGGCCATCACCGAGCAAACCGGAGCCAAGGTAGACATCAACGACGACGGTACCGTCACCGTATCCTGTCTGGAAGGGGAAAAGGCCAAGCAGGCGAAGGCCATGATCGAAGCCATCGTCTTCAAGCCCTCCGCTGGGGACGTGTTTGTGGGCACGGTGATGCGGGTGATTCCCATCGGCGCGTTCGTCGAATTTATGCCCGGTCAAGAGGGCATGATTCACATCTCCCAACTGGCGGACTACCGCGTCGCCAAGGTAGAAGATGAGGTGAACGTGGGCGACGAAGTGATCGTCAAAGTCCGCGAAATCGATGGCCGGGGCCGCGTTAATCTCACCCGTCTGAATATCCATCCCGACGAAGCGGCGGCAGCCCGGGCAGCGGCGGCGGCGCGTTAGGTCTGTCGTCACAACCGATAATCAAAAGCCCTAGACTCTCCGAGAGTCTAGGGCTTTTTCGGTGGCGTCAAAACCTGAGCGATATCAAATCCTAATCCTGCTGGGTGATCCTCGATTCTCTGGGAGTGCATTGCGGCTCATGGGGGCGGTTAGGGTATTGCCAGGTAGGGTCTAGAGCCGCGCTTTAGGGGTGCATTGCGGCTCATGGGGGCGGTTAGGGTATTGCCAGGTAGGGTCTAGAGCCGCGAATGCACCCTACGAGAGACACCTTCAGAGTAGCCTTGGCAATGCTCTGAAGGTGCAAAAAGAACTGGGTTGGGGGAAAAACGAGGTTAGGCTACCGTCTCGGCTCTTTGACGGGAATGGGGATGAGTTCTGGCTCATGCTGAGTCTCTGGCCCCAGGAGTGCATCCACGATGCGGTCAATCCACTCACGCAGCTTTTCGAGAGCCTTTTCGATGTAATCCATTAGGGCCTAACTCCTTACTGGAATGCGATGGTCGGGGGTGCCGCTTTGCCAAGCTCACCAGAGCACAACCCTTGGCCTCGCAATTTATACATGAATCCATCATAACCAAATGACGCAAATGATCAAGGTGATGGTTGTAGAAGATGACGACGCAAGCCATCCAGAGCCGTACAAGCACTGAGATGGCGCACCCAGTCTCGGCCTCGGAAGTGGGCAAATTCGTATTTCTGGCTGATCACCTCACCGTTGGGCATGGCCAACCCGAGGTACACCAGGCCCACGGGTTTGGTGTCGGTGCCGCCATCGGGGCCAGCAATCCCGGTAATGCTGAGTGCCCAGTCGGTTTGCAAGGCGGCCTTGGCTCCTAGGGCCATTTGTTCCGCCACGGGGGCGCTGACGGATCCCTCGGTTTCGATCACAGTGGGATCCACCTTAAGCAGGCTGGTTTTGATCCGGTTGTCGTAGGCGATGATGCCACCCATAAAGTAAGCAGAACTGCCCGCCACGGCGGTGAACATTTGCCCTAGGCCGCCCCCGGTGCAGGATTCAGCCACGGCCACGGTTTGCTGTCTTTGCCGTAGGAGATCCCCCACGACGGAGGCGAGGGAATCGCCATCGACCCCGTAGCAGTCGTGGCCCAGCAGGTTACGGATACCCTGCTCGACGGGCTGAATCAGGGCCTCGGCTGCGGCCACGGTGGGGGCTTTGGCGGAGATCCGAAGTTTGGCCTCGCCGTGGCTGGCGTAGGGGGCCACGGTGGGATTACTGAGGTTGAGGAATTCGCTGACCCGTTCCGCCATGGCCGATTCGCCAATGCCCCAGCAGCGAACCATGCGGCTAACGATAGTGTCTTGTACCCAGCCGTGGTTTTTGAGGTAGGGCACAGAGGTCTCTTGCCACATGGCTTTCATTTCGCTGGGCACACCGGGAAAGGTCATGATCAACAGCCCGGGGCGGGCTTCCCAGATGACCCCCGGTGCGGTTCCGGTGCGGTTGGGTAGAACGTCGGCCCCTTCCGGTAAAAGCGCCTGTTTGCGGTTGCTGGGGGTCATCACGCGGCCCCGGCTGGTGAACTTGGCTTCGATGTCCGCCACAATCTCAGGCCGCTCGACTAGGGGCGCACCAAAGAAGTCGGCCAGGGTTTCGATGGTCAAATCATCGGGGGTGGGGCCAAGGCCCCCCGTAAATAGAATCAGGCTCGACCGCTCGCAGGCCATTGCCACCACCTGCTGAATCCGACTGGGGTTGTCGCCTACTACGGTTTGGAAAAAGTGGGGAATGCCCAGCCCCGCGAGTTCCTGGGCCAAATACTGGGCGTTGCTGTTGAGGATATCCCCTAGGAGTAGCTCCGTACCCACACAAATTAACTCGGCGCTCTTGCCCATGGCTGATTCAGTATCCTTCGCGGTGTTAGGCGGTGAACCTTTATTGTGCGCCATGGTGGGGGCTTGGTGGGGCAGGTTTCTTGACATCCTCCTCGGCCTGAATGCGCGAGGATTCCCAGTCTGCCCGCTCTAGGCGGACTCCTGCTGAGTAGACAGACAAGCCACTGCCCCGGATTGGGGTCTTACACGGCTTAGCGTCTGCCCATTCGGGTCGGCAAGCCCTGCCGCCAAAATGTTTACGCTGGCGTTGATGTCCCGATCTTGTTCCGCCCCGCAGTTGAGGCACAACACCGACCGCACCGACAAGTCCAACTTGCCCCAGCGATAGCCGCAACCTGAACACACTTGGGAGGTCTGTTCCCATCGGCTGATGGTTCTCACCTCCCGGTCGTAGATCAGGTGGGCTTTACCCTCACAGAGGGTTCTAATTTGCCGCCACCCAGCCCGACTAATGGCCCTGGACAGGGAACGGTTCTTCACCATTCCCGCCACGTTCAAATCCTCCAAGACCACCACACTGTTTTCCCGCACCAGGCGAGAAGCCAGCTTTTGGCTGAAGTCTTGGCGAATATCGCGCTGTCTGGCTTCCATTCTGGCAATGGCCAGTCGCAACGATTCACGCCGCTTTGAGCCTTTCATGGCTCTCGCAAGTTTGCGCTTTCCTTTGCGAATGTGCTTGTCCAGATGGCCCGTATTCGGGGCTTTGATTTTCTCCCCAGTGCTGAGGGTGGCCAAGTTTGCAAGGCCCAAGTCCACGCCGACCCCTTGGTTTTTGGGTTCGACGATGACAGGCTCCACCTCCACCACAAAGCTCAGGAAATACCGTCCTGCACAATCCTTGATTACCGTGACTGAACTCGGTTCAGAGGGCAGCGGCCTCGACCACTTGGTTTTGATCTCCCCTATCTTGGCGAGGTAGACTTTCCCAGCCCTGAGAGAGAAACCGCCCTTACGGAACCGGGCCGACTGCTGATTGAGTTTCTTCTTGAACCGAGGAAACCCAACCCGTGGCCCCTTCCGCTTGCCCTTGCGGGAATCAAAGAAGTGCTTGAAAGCCGTCCCCAAGTCCTGAATCGACTGCTGCAACGGGATATTGCTGACCTCCGCCAACCACTCCCGCCCTTCAGTCTGTTTGGCTTGGGTAATACAGATCTTCTGCAACTCGGCGTTGCTCGGCCATTTCTCACCTTCCGGCGTTGCCTTGACCAAGGCCAGCGCATCATTCCACACCACCCGACAACACCCAAAGAGCTTGGCCAGCCCTAGGCGTTGTGGGTCGGTGGGGTAGATTCTGTACTGATACC
>JAYKHF010000237.1:0-4719 GCA_035285305.1 Leptolyngbya sp. | reverse complement strand
CCCAGTGTATCACAGCTTGGGGGATAGGCCATCGTGGGGCTTGGGGGTTGAATCCCCCAGTTCCTTTTTCCATCGCTACAATGGAAAGATTGAGAATTTCAAACTTAACGCTATGCCACTGCCTGTTGTTGCGGTTGTCGGTCGCCCGAATGTGGGCAAGTCTACCCTGGTGAACCGCCTGGCCGGGGGGAAGGATGCCATTGTGCACGACGAGCCGGGGGTGACGCGAGACCGCACCTATCAGATGGCCTTCTGGCGCGATCGCGATTATCGGGTGGTGGATACGGGCGGTTTGGTGTTTGATGACGACACCGAGTTTTTGCCCTTCATTCGCGAACAGGCCCAGTTGGCCCTAGGGGAGGCTAGTGCCGCGATTTTTGTGGTGGATGGCCAATCTGGCCCCACGGAGGCGGATCGGGAGATTGCCTCCTGGCTGCGGCAGCAGTCGGTGCCGGTGTTGCTGGCGGTAAACAAGTGCGAGTCAATTGATCAGGGTGTGGTGCAGGCGGCGCAGTTTTGGGAATTAGGCCTGGGCGAACCCTTCCCCGTTTCGGGTATCCACGGCAGTGGTACCGGGGAATTGCTGGATGCCCTGGTGGAGTTTTTGCCGGAAACCGTGGAAGAGGAGGCCACCGAGGAAATTAAGGTCGCCATTGTGGGACGGCCCAACGTGGGCAAATCGAGTTTGTTGAATGCCTTTGTGGGCGAGTCTCGGGCCATTGTCAGCTCGATTTCTGGTACCACCCGCGACGCCATTGATACCCAGGTGCAGCATGGCGACCAGATCTACCGCATCATCGATACAGCGGGTATTCGCAAGAAGAAAAGTGTGGAATATGGGCCGGAATTTTTCGGCATTAACCGCGCCTTTAAGGCGATTCGCCGCGCCGATGTGGTGCTGCTGGTGATCGATGCCCTGGATGGCGTCACGGAGCAGGATCAAAAGTTGGCGGGCCGCATTGAGGAGGACGGTCGGGCCTGCGTGATCGTTGTCAACAAGTGGGATGCCGTGGAAAAAGACAGCTACACCATCTACGACTTCGACCATCAAATTGCCGCTCGGTTAAACTTTCTAGACTGGGCCAAGCGCATCTACGTTAGTGCCAAAACCGGGCAGCGGGTGCCCAAAATTCTAGAATTGGTCAACCAAGCGGTGGAGCAACACCGTCGCCGGGTCAGCACCTCTGTGGTGAATGAAGTGCTGGAAGATGCCGTGCAGTGGCACAGCCCACCCACCACTCGCCAAGGTCGCCAGGGGCGGATTTACTACGGCACCCAAGTTACCGTGCGGCCTCCGTCCTTTACCCTGTTTGTGAACGATCCCAAACTCCTCAAGGACAACTATCGTCGCTACGTGGAGCGCCAATTCCGCGAAAACCTTGGTTTTGAAGGAACGCCCATCCGCATTTTTTGGCGGGGCAAGGCCATGCGCGACCTCGAACGCAACAACCCCAACCGCGCTACTCGGGTGTGATTTCCAGGGTTTGCCATTGATCGGATCACCCCTATTACCAAGGCTTATCAATGGGTTTAGATACTCTAGGCATCTAAACCCGAGGAAGACGTAGCGATGATCCGCTGCGCAAGGATAAGCTTATAACTATCGTTTGGCCTCGATGCATAGATTTTATCGGTGCAGGGGTTGCGTCCCGCAGCCCCCAGCGATGGCTCGATGGGAAGTCCGGGCGGCTGGCCCAGGGCTTCCCACCCTTCACAGGTGATGGTTTAACAGGTGTTTTCGTTATCGGCGGGCTTGGGCTCGCCGCTGCCACGCACAACGGATCAGCATGGAGCGGACACCATGAATAAATTTGACTCAACCCCCTTTGGCCCCCCTAACCTTGGCTCTGCCCAGCGGCACCTGCGGCTGGATAACACCGGGGAGGGCTGGCTCATACAGGTCTATAGCGGCGATCGCCGATTGCTCTGGGTGCTGGATCCATCCCACGCTTGGATGTTTGGCTGGGGCCTCGGGTTCGGGCTCTTGCTGGCGGTGGGGTGGTTTAACCTGGCCAGCCAGAGTCCCCCCGCCACCTACTCGCCAGCCCCCCTCCCCGCT
The DNA here is from genome assembly GCA_035285305.1 of Leptolyngbya sp. GTDB lineage: Bacteria > Cyanobacteriota > Cyanobacteriia > Phormidesmidales > Phormidesmidaceae > Nodosilinea. The sequence goes on along the minus strand of JAYKHF010000237.1, from coordinate 2,660 downwards.
GAAATGTGGGTGGATTAAGCTCAGGCGATCACGACGACGCTCCTGGGCTGTGGCTGGATGACTGACAAAGGATTCTGGGTCGGGGGCGAAAACCGCGTCGGGCGCGAAAACCGCGTCGGGCGCGAAAACCGCGCCCCTACGGCCTTGGGGCCATGTGGGGGACAGGTCTCCCGACCCTGCGACGACGGGCGCGAAAACCGCGCCCCTACGGCCTTGGCGTTATGTAGGGGACAGGTCTCCCGACCCTGGGATATCGGGCGCGAAAACCGCGCCCCTACGGCATTTGGGCCATGTAGGGGTCAGGTCTCCTGACCCTGCGACGATGGGCGCGAAAACCGTGCCCCTACGGCCTTGGCGTTATGTAGTGGACAGGTCTCCCGACCCTGGGACGGCTATGGGTTTTAGTCAGCTTTAATTAGCGGGATCTATCCTCAAGCTCCGTAGGCAAAAGAAAAACTTATGAGACAGATTTGACATTGCGTTGCAAATCCGTCGCTAGGGACGGTCAAAATCCCGTCGCCTTAGGATAGACTTTAGTCCATAGGGATTCATTTCTTGATAGGCTTGAGTCTATGGCAAGGATATCGGTTCAATGATCTCCTACCAGCCCTGTTTGGAGACTGGCTATCTCTGAACATCCTGTCGGCAGGTTTTTGTAAAACACCTGTGTTGTGGGGGTGAAGCGCTTCACCCTTGCTTTCTTCGGCACCTTAACGAATTCTCAAATGCCCATTTATGACAAGCATCACTCCTGGTTGGAGGAGATGGAAGGAGGTTTTCGTGGATTTTTTGTCCGAATTCTTAACGAAGTTTGGGGCACAATTGCAGTCCCCGACGCTTGGGTTTCTGATTGGTGGCATCGTCATTGCAGCCCTAGGTAGCGAACTCGCAATTCCCGATGCCATTTACAAGTTCATCGTTTTCATGCTGCTCATTAAGGTGGGGCTGAGCGGCGGTATTGCCATCCGCAATGCTAGCCTAGCGGAGATGCTGCTGCCCGCCCTGTTCGCCGTGATCACCGGCATTGTGATCGTGCTAATTGGGCGCTATACCTTTGCTAAGTTGCCGGGTATCAGAGTGGTTGATGCCGCTGCGACCGCAGGCTTGTTCGGGGCGGTGAGTGGCTCTACCCTCGCAGCGGGTATCACCGTCTTAGAGGGGCAAGGCATCGAATTTGAGGCTTGGGCTGGCGCACTCTATCCTTTCATGGACATCCCTGCGCTGGTGACGGCCATCGTCATTGCCAGTGTTTACACGAATAAGCAGAAGCGTGAGAAGTACCTCAAGAATGAGAAGTACCTGAATAACCTGGATAAGCAACCGGTGGCCGTCGGCAGCTATGCCGGTGAGCAAGGCGGTTCGGTCGGTGGCTACGCTGGTGAATCCGGTGGTTCGGTTGGTTTGTACACCAGTGAGTCCGGCGGTTCTGCCGGTGGCCGTGTTCAGATTTGGCCCATCATTAAGGAAAGCCTTCAGGGGTCGGCTCTCTCGGCGCTGCTGTTGGGTCTGGCGTTGGGAATTATTACTCGTCCGGAAAGCGTTTTTGAAAGCTTCTACGAACCCCTCTTCCGTGGTCTGCTGTCTATCCTGATGCTGATTATGGGGATGGAAGCCTGGGCCAGATTGAACGAACTGCGCAAGGTGGCCCAGTGGTACGCCCTGTATGCCTTCATCGCGCCCTTCCTGCATGGATTTATTGCCTTCGGTCTGGGTATGATTGCCCACTACGCCACTGGCTTCAGCCCCGGCGGTGTGGCCCTTCTCGCGGTCATTGCGGCCTCCAGTTCCGACATCTCTGGGCCGCCCACGCTGCGGGCAGGTATTCCCTCGGCCAACCCCTCCGCCTACATTGGGGCCTCCACCGCCATCGGTACCCCGGTTGCCATTGCCCTATGTATCCCCCTCTTTGTCGGGCTGGCCCAGGCGATGACGGGGGGTTAAGGCCAAACCGATCCGGGCCACCGGAATTTCCCTGGATCGGAACCCAAGTAATTCCATGAATTTAAACCTAAGGAGGTAGCCGACATGGCTAAGCCCGCCAAAAAGCTCGTTATCATCACCGAGAAATTGCTGCTCAAACAGGTCGCCAAAATCATTGATGACTCTGGGGCCAGCGGCTATACCGTGGTCGAAACGGGTGGTAAAGGCAGTCGGAATATGCGCTCATCGGGGCAACCCAGCGTGTCCGACACCACCGCAAACATCAAGTTTGAGGTGCTGACCGACACCTACGACATGGCTGTCGCCATTTCCGATAAAGTCGCCGCACAATTTTTCGCAGATTATGCCGGCATCATCTATATCTGTGACGCCGAAGTGCTCTATGCCCATAGCTTCTGTGGCCCAGAGGGCTGTTGAATTCAACCACCTGGGAATTCCTAGAACATAGACCGAAACAGCCGGGGCCTCGCCCCGGTTTTTTCATGGGCGTAGATTTTAGGACACAGAAGGGACGGTAGGGGCGCGGTTTTCGCGCCCGTCGTCGCAGGGTCAGGAGACCTGACCCCTACATGACCCAAATGCCGTAGGGACACGGTTTTCGCGCCCAACGCGGTTTTCGCGCCCGACGCAGAATCTTTTGTCAGTCCGCTTGTTCATCGTCCTGAATCGGTTGCCGTTGGGAGGTAAACGGGCTGGAAACCGACAGATTCCCCTGCTGC
>JAYKHF010000236.1:0-5396 GCA_035285305.1 Leptolyngbya sp. | reverse complement strand
GGCAAGGTAAGCCAGAGGATAGTCGGCGATTGAGTACACTAAGGGTTAGGAGGTAAGCAGCTATGGCTTATACCCAAGCAATATTCGCCACGTTTGAAGACTATCTGGCTTACAGCGACGAAATGGGCCTTGTAGGGCGTTTTCAGTCAGAGCTAGTCTTAGCTGTTGAACACTTGTTTGAAGAAGGAATGCCGTAACGCCGATGCCATCACCTTTCCCCGGTATGGATCCTTACCTAGAGCAGCCAACGTTCTGGTCATCCTTCCACAGTCGGTTGATTGTGGCGCTGGCCGATGTGCTAGCCCCCCAGTTACGACCGAACTATTACGTGGAAGTGGAGACCCGCGTCTATACGGACACTGCCGATGGCAGAGAGTTGCTCGTCGGCATTCCCGATGCGGTGGTGCTATCAGGGAGATCAACACCCGTGGCCCCAGAAATGAGTACGGCCCACCGAGGCCGAGGGATTGCCGTACAACCACCGCCCCAGCAGGTGACTCTACCCGTACCCACAGAAATTAAGGAACGTTACTTAGAGGTGCGGGAGGTGGGCAGCAATGCCGTGATTACGGTAGTAGAAGTGCTGTCGCCTAAAAACAAACGACCGGGCCAAGGGCGGACGATCTACGAGCATAAGCGCCAAAACATTTTGGGTAGCCGCTCGCATTTAGTGGAACTTGACCTGCTGCGCGGCGATGCCCCCCTACCGATGCAAGGGGCCGTGCAGTTGGCCCACTATCACATTCTGGTGAGTCGGGCTGAACACCGCCCCCAGGCCGACCTCTATGCCGTGACCGTGCGAGATCCACTGCCCAGTTTTCCGTTGCCGCTCAAGGGGGCCGATGAAGCGATTTTGGTAGACCTATCGGCCATTGTGCAAGGGGTCTATGATCGGGCCAGCTATGATCTTCGGCTGGACTATACCCAGCCACCGCCGCCACCCGCCTTTAGTGAAGCCGACCAAACCTGGATACGAGACCTGTTGCAGCCCGCATAATGGAAGAACGTAAATCCTTCTAAAACAAGCTATGCAAATTGTGTTGCCACCGGAATTAGAAGTATTGGTGCAGCGGCAAATCACCAGCGGCAGGTACCAAACCGTTCTAGACGTGCTGGTTGCCGGGGTGCAACTGCTAGAGCATCAGGACGAGCCGTTGGCTAGTGGTGACATAACCTACGGCGCTCTTGATGACGATGGCCAGTTCTTGTCGCTGACTGAAGCTGAGATGGCGCAGCAGAGTTTAGCCGTGTTGGCGACCTATCAGCACAACGGCATTTCCCATGACCAGGTTGAAGCTTGGGGTAGCCGTCTAGGGACTGACGACGAGCAACCATGCCCACAGTAGTTTGGTCACGTCCAGCTTTAGCAGATTTAGATCGTCAGTATCAATTTCTGAAAGCGCAAAATCCAGAGTCGGCATCCCGCGCTGTGCAGGCTATTATCCAAGCGGGAAAGAGCCTTGCCCAGTCACCCCAGCGGGGCACTCCGATTGCGGCGGCTCCGGGCCTGAGAAAGCTGGTAGTGCGCTTTGGCAAAGTTGGCTACCTCCTTCACTACGCCCTGTTGGAGGATGAAGTGCTGATCCTTCGGGTTTACCACGGGCGACAAAATCGCCCTGCTTAACCGGGTAGGCTAGCAACAGGCCGCAGAACCGTGAGGGCGTTGTATCGCTTGCGGTTCTCGTCTCACCTATTCAGTCACGACTGTCCATGCCCTACCTCACCCCAGACGCCAAAAACCAGCTCTCGCGCACCATTCGCGCCCTGAGGGGGCGTCTACTCACCGACCTCCACAACGCCGCCGAGAGTACCTACCGCCTCTCCATCGCGGCCCTAGATCGGGCGGGGCTGGCGGAGGAGCAGCGGGAGAAGCGTCGCCGCCTAGAAACCTGGCTGGATGAGCAGGTGCGGGCGGAGGTGGCCCCCCTGGCGCTGAGCGGCACCAAGCTAGAGAAGGCCAAGGCCGAAATCCGGGCGAGATCGCTGCACAATGCTCTGAAGCTAGCCGCCGCCACCCTGCTAAATCGGCTGATTGTCATTCGCCAGATGGAAGCCCTGGGGCTGCTGCGCACCAAAGTGGTGACGGGCGGCTGGAGCAGCCCCGCCTACCGCGAGTTTCGCGACTTTGCCCCCGATCTGTGTAAGGACGACACCGAGGGCTACGGCTTTTTGCTGCAACTGCTCTACGACGAACTGGCCCTCGACCTGCCCGGTCTGTTTGGCCGGGTGGGGCTAACGGAATTATTTCCCATCCCGGCCAGTACCCTACGGGCGGTGATTGAAGCCCTGGATGCCCTCGACCCCGACACCTGGCGCGACGACACCACCCTAGGCTGGGTCTACCAATACTGGAACGATCCCGAACGGGAAGCCCTCGACGACAAACTCAATAGCGGCGGTAAGGTGGCCCCCCACGAAATCGCCAGTAAGACCCAGATGTTTACCGAGCGCTACATGGTGGAATGGCTGCTGCACAACAGCCTGGGCCAGCAGTGGCTCGCGATTTGCCAGCAGAATGGCTGGACAGCCGAAGCCGTGGCCGACGGTACCCTAGAGACCCTGGAAAAACGCCGCCAAGACTGGCGGGAGCAACGGGAGCGGGGCGAGGTGGCCCTAGATGCGCTGATGCCGATTGAGACGGAGCAGGAGGAACGCTGGAAGTATTGGGTAAAGCAGCCCCCTCTTACTCCCCTCTCCCGTTCTGGGAGAGGGGCTGGGGGTGAGGGCGAACTCCTATCGGGAGGAGCTTTCCCTCATCCCCTAACCCCTTCTCCCAAGGGGGGAGAAGGGGGACCAGAGGGGTTGACCTCCATCCGCCACCTCAAACTTCTCGACCCGGCCTGTGGGTCGGGCCACTTTTTGATCATCGCCTTCGACCTGCTTTTTGCCTTTTACCAGGAAGAAGCCCGCCACCGGGGCGAAACCTGGAGCGACCGGGAGATTGTGGAATCCATCCTGGCCTACAACCTGCACGGGCTGGATCTTGACCCGCGAGCGGTGCAGATTGCGGCGGCGGCGCTGTACCTAAAGGCGAAGGCGCTGTGCCCGCAGGCGGAGCTAACGGTGCTGAACCTGGTGGCCGCAAATCTGAACTTGGCGGCGCTGCCGGAGGATGACCCGGCCCTGGTGGAACTGCGTCAGGCAGTGACGGCTTCGACGGGCATACCGGAGGCGCTGACGAACCAGATTGTGCAAGGGCTGAAGGGGGCCGATACCTGGGGCACGCTGCTGAAGGTGGATGATGAGGTGGATCGGGCCATCGCGTCCTACGAATGGCAACAGTGGAAGCAGGGGGAGTTGTTTGCTGCCGAATCCCCGCTTACCTCACCCCTAGCCCCTCTCCATGGGATGGAGAGGGGAACTGGAGATGTTGAAGCTCAGGGCGAAGAGCAAGTTTCCAGCTCTACCTCCCCCTCTCCACTTGTGGAGAGGGGGCCGGGGGGTGAGGTAAAAGCCATCCTCATCGCTAAGCTGGAGCGCTTTCTAACGTTGCGAACCCGTGGCGATGACCTGGGCCTGCGCCTGCGGGGAGAACAGCTTGCCGCTGGGGTGCGGTTTTTGCGGCTGGTGCGGGAGGGAGCCTACGACCTGGTGATTGGCAACCCACCCTACCAGGGCACCAGCAAAATGAAGGATGCCCAGTATGTGGCAAAGCACTACCCAAAGGCCAAGGCAGACCTGTATGCCGCGTTTTTGCAGCGGGGGCTAGAACTGGCCAAACCGGGCGGCCTCTCGGCGCTGCTGACGATGCGGAACTGGATGTTTATTAGCCAATATTCCGCCATTCGAGAGTTTTTGATTGATACCTATGATTTGCGGGCATTAGGGGACTTTGATCGAGGCGCATTTGATGAGGTGCCTAATGAAGTGCTATCGGTAGTAGCGAGTATTTTTTGCAAAGCAGAACCGACCGAAGTACCCAGCATTGCCACGCAACCAACCCCATTTGATGATCTGTCCTATGATCGTCAACGCACCAACCGCAAACGCGCCGCTGTGTTGGCCCAGGTGGGGCGCTACGAGTTTCAGACTCAAGAATTTGAGGTAATCAAAGAAAAGCCTCTTGTTTATTGGTGGGAAAATAACTTTCTTGAGAGTTATGCAAGAACACCCAAGCTTTATGAAGAGATGGAAACTCGTGTAGGGTTAAGGACTTCAGATAATACACGTTTTCTAAGAAAACCTTGGGAAATTCGTAAAAGCGACCTCTTTCTTCAGAAGGTTGCTGCTAATTCAGTAAAGCTAAGACTTTCCAGTATCTCGTGGGTACCATACATTAAGGGTGCTTTTGGTAAAGCATGGTTTGAACCTCTAGACGAGATTGTCACATGGGAGTTTAATGCCCTCGAAATATGCGTTACTTTGCAGGCAAAATATGGAGCCTATCCACAAAGTAGAGAATTCTACTTTTCAGGTGGAGTTGCTTTTACATCCACTGGTGGTAATTTTGCAGCACGCCTTCATCGTTTCAGAAGCGCTTTTGATGTTAAGGGGCAATCAGTATTTCCAAAAGACCCAAATAATGTTTTGTGTCTCATGAATTCTAGGATTGCAAGGGATATTCTTTCTTCCTTGAACCCCACAATCAGTTTCCAAGTTGGAGATGCTGACCGCCTTCCCCTCTTCCCCATCGAATCTGCCGACGAAATCTTTGCCCAACTCGATCACGCCTTCACCGCCCACGAAGCCGCCCGCGAAACCTCCGTCGAATTTCAGCACCCCGGCCCCTCCTGCTGGGCCTACGCCCAAACCTGGGCACAACAAGCCGTAGACCGTCCCCCCGGTGCGCCCCTGCCCCCCTGGCAACCCCAATACGACCCCGTCCCCTCCACCCACTGGGTCTCCTACGCCGTAGGCCTAGCCCTGGGGCGGTTTGGCCCTCATCCCCTAACCCCTTCTCCCCAGGGAGAAGGGGAACAAGAGCTTTCCGAACTCCCCTCTCCCCTAGGGAGAGGGGCCGGGGGTGAGGGCGAACCCCTACCGAGAGAAACCCACCCTCATCCCCTAACCCCTTCTCCCCAGGGAGAAGGGGGACAAGAGCATGTTCCGGCTCCCCTCTCCCCAGGGAGAGGGGCTGGGGGTGAGAGTCTTCCCCACGGCATCCTCTACCTCTCCGCCTACAGCGGCGACCACCCCAACGGCGACAGCCTCCACCATCCCGCCTGCCAATCCCTGCACACCGCCTGGGCCGATCATGGCCGTGCCATCGCCCCCGGCAAAACCCTGCGGCACTGGCTGCGGCTCAACTTCTTCAAAGACGTTCACCTCGGCATGTACGAGCAGCGGCCCATCTACTTCCCCCTCTCCTCCGAGAAAAAGAACTTCGTCGCCCTCGTCTCCATCCACCGCTGGCAAGACAGCACCCTCACCGACCTCCTCGCCGACTACCTCATCCC